>DAORDK010000057.1:0-21075 GCA_035345935.1 Rhodocyclaceae bacterium
CGGCGGTGGTGATGCCGGGGCGGAGCGCAGCGGCCATGGTATCGCGGGCGACGGCGCAGATACGCCCGACGGCCTTGAGCCGTTCGAGCATCTCCTCGCTGGTGATCGTCACTGGCGAGACCGCAGCGCGTGGTAGTGCTTGAGGAGGCCGAGCGTCGAGGCGTCGTTGCCGGCGATCTTTGCGGCGCCGTCGACCTTGGGCAGCAGGGCCTTGGCCAGTTGCTTGCCGAGTTCGACGCCCCACTGGTCGAAGGAATTGAGCCCCCACATTACGCCTTGGCAGAAGACCTTGTGTTCGTAAAGGGCGATGAGCCGGCCCAGATTGAGGGGGTCGAGGCGAGGCAGGACCAGGGTGGTGGAGGGCTGGTTGCCCGGGAAGACCTTGAACGGCAGCAGGGCGTCCGGAGTCCCGGCAGCCCGGGCTTCCTCCGCCGTCTGGCCAAAAGCGAGCGCCGCCGACTGGGCGAGGCAGTTGGCCAGCAACAAGCTGTGGTGGCCGGGCAGGGAGAAATCGGCTTCCCGCAGGGCGATGAAGTCGCAGGGAATGAGTCGGCCGCCCTGGTGAAGGAGCTGGTAGAAGGAATGCTGGCCATTGGTTCCGGCTTCGCCCCAGACGACAGGACAAGTGGCGGTTCCCACGGGATCGCCGTCGCGGCCGGCCTGTTTGCCGTTGCTCTCCATTTCCAGCTGCTGCAGGTGGGCGGGGAGCAGATGAAGCGATTGGCTGTAGGGCAGGACCGCGTGGCTGGAGGCCCCCAGGAAAGAGGTATTCCAGATTCCCAGCAGGGCGAGAATGAGCGGCAGGTTGTCGACGGCAGGGGCGTCGAGAAAGTGGCGGTCCATGGCATGGGCGCCCTGCAGCAATTCTTCGAAATAGTGGAAACCCACGGCCAGGGCGATGGGCAGGCCGATGGCCGACCACAGGGAGAAGCGCCCCCCCACCCAATCCCAGAATTCGAAGACGTTTTCGGGGGCGATCCCGAAAGCGCCGGTGGCGTCCAGGTTGGTGGAAACCGCGACGAAATGCCGGCTGACGGCGCTGCTGGTTCCCGCAGCGGCCACCAGCCATTCCCGGGCGCTGGCGGCGTTGGTCATGGTCTCCAGGGTGGTGAAGGTCTTGCTGGCCACCACAAAGAGCGTGCGGCGGGGATCGAGCCCTTCCAGGACGGCGGCGAGGTCGGCGCCGTCGACATTGGCGACGAAATGAACTCGCAGATCGGGATGCTGCCAGGCCGCAAGAGCCCGTACTGCCATGCGCGGACCGAGGTCTGACCCGCCGATGCCGAGGTTGACCACATCGGAGATCCGCTCCCCGGTATGGCCTCGCCAGCTGCCGCTGTGAATCGCCTCGCAGAAGGTCTTGAGCCGGGCAAGCACCGCCCGTACCGACGCGGGAGCTTCCCTGCCGGCGCGCAAATCCATGTGCCGGACGGCGCGGCCTTCACTCGTATTGATCGCTTCCCCGGCGGCGAGACGGGCTTTCCAGCCATCGAGATCGGCGGCCCGGGGCAGATCGAGGAGGGCCGCGAAGACTTCGGGCGTGATCCGCTGCTTGGAAAAGTCCAGGACCAGGCCGTCTACCCTGCGGGAAAAGCGGGCAAAGCGGTCAGGGTCCGTCGCGAAGAGTTCGCGCAAGTGGCGACGCCCGCAGTCCGCCGCGAGGGATTCCAGGGTTTTCCAGGCAGGCGTGGCGACGGCGCTCATCTGACAACCTTCCTTATGCGAGGGAACATGATTTCCGAAGGGGCCGGGGTTACAGCCAGGCCATCAGGCCCAGTTCGAATTTGTGGGTCAGGAGCGGGTGGGCAGGATAGGCGCGGATGCGGTATTCCAGCTTGCCGCATTGCTCCGGGGTGAGGTCTAGGGCGAAGATCTGTTCTCCCTTGTCGTTGCTGCCGATGGAAGACAAGGCGTAATGGCGCGCACGGGCGTGGTAGTGCTCGCTGTCCGGGCGGCCGAAGAGTGCTTCGACGGTAATGTCCGATGGTGCAAGACCATGCAACTGGACCGCAATCTCGATCCGCACGGAATTGCCGAAAGTCATCCGCCGGGTCGGCTCGTCCAGGCGACGCAGGCGCACCGCCGGCCAGGCTGCCCGGATGCGGGCCTTCCAGGCGGCGACTTCGCGGGCCGGAGCGAAGTCGTCGGCGGCATAGCGGCGCCCCTGGCGGGCGGCGGGAGCATAGAATTTCTGGGCGTATTCCCCCACCATGCGCGCGACGTTGAAGCGTGGCGTGATGCTGGCGATGGAGCGCTTGGCGATGGCGATCCACTCCGGCGAATAGCCCATGGGACCGGTGCGGTAATAGGTGGGGATGATCTGGTCCTGGAGCAATTCGTAGAGGGTGCGGGCCTCCTCGGCATCGCGCCGGGCATCGTCCAGGTGACCGGAGGCGGGCTTGATCGCCCAGCCGTTGGGGATGCCCTCGCTGACCTCGTACCCTTCCCCCCACCAGCCGTCGAGAACGGAAAGGTTGATGGCGCCGTTCATCGCGGCCTTCATTCCCGAAGTGCCCGAGGCCTCCAGCGGGTAAATGGGATTGTTGAGCCAGACGTCGACTCCGGCGACCAGGCGGCGGGACAGGTGCAGGTCGTAGCCTTCGACCAGCAGGATGCGGCCTTCGAACTCCGGTCGGGCGGCCATTTCGGCAATGCGGCGGATGATTTCCTGTCCCGGGTGGTCCGCCGGGTGGGCCTTGCCGGCGAAGAGGAAGAGCACCGGCCTCTCGGCGTCGGAGACGATCTCGCGGAGCCACTCAGGATTCTGGAAGAGGAGCGCTGCCCGCTTGTAGGTCGCGAACCGGCGGGCGAAGCCGATGGTCAGCACGTTGGGTTTGTTGGGGTCGGCGAGCTTGAGCAGGCGGTCCAGGTGGGCGGGAGAGCCCTGGTTGCGGGCGTGCTGTTCGCGGATTCGAGCCCGCACCAGGTGGAGCAACTGGGACTTGAGCAACTGGCGGATGCTCCAGAAGGTCTGGTCGGGAATGCGCTCGACGCCTTCCCAGCAGCCGGAATCGGTCTGCCGCTGCTGCCAGCCGACCCCGAGGTAGCGGTCGAAGGTCTCGTACCACTCGGTGGCCAGGAAGGTCGGCATATGGACGCCATTGGTGACGTAGTCCATGGGATTTTCCTCCGCCGTCACTTGTGGCCAGAGGTGACTGCAGATCCTTGCCGAAACTTCGCCGTGGATGCGGGAGACGCCGTTGTGGTGGCGGGAGCCGCGGATCGCGAGGGCGGTCATGTTGAATTCGGTCTTGCCCGGTTCCAGCCCGAGGGCGAGCACGTGGTCGCAGGAAATGCCCAAGTCCTGGCACCAGCGCCCGAAATATTCGCGGATCATTCCTTCCGAAAAGTGGTCGTGACCGGCGGGTACCGGGGTGTGGGTGGTGAACACCACGTTGGACGCAACCGCTTCGAGCGCCGCAGCGTACTCGAGGCCCCGCTGCATCAGTCCGCGGATACGCTCCAGGATGAGAAAAGCGGCGTGGCCTTCATTGACGTGCCAGACGGTGGGTTTGAGGCCAAGGATTTCCAGGGCACGCACCCCACCGACGCCCAAAAGGATTTCCTGCTCGATGCGGGTGCTGCGGTCGCCGCCGTAGAGGCGGTGGGTGATTTCCCGGTCGTGTTCGGAATTCTCCGGCAGCCAGGTGTCGAGGAGGACGAGGCGCACGTGGCCGACCCGGACTTCCCAAACCCTGGCCTGGACAGATCGCCCGGGCATGTCGATGGTCACCCGCACGCCGCTCCCATCTGCGTTCAGCAGGGGGGTGACCGGCAGGTCGTCGAAATCGGAATCGGAGTAGGTGGCGTGCTGTTGGCCGTCGGCGTCCAGGGTCTGGTGGAAATAGCCCTGGCGGTAGAGGAGTCCCACGCCGATGAAGGGCAGCCCGAGGTCGCTGGCCGCCTTGCAGTGGTCCCCGGCAAGGATTCCCAGGCCGCCGGAATAGATCGGCAAGCTTTCGTGGAAACCGAATTCGGCGCAGAAATAGGCGATGAGGTCGTCGTCCCGGAAGGGGCGGGCGTGGGTGTGGCTCAGGATCGGCAGGCTGTGATAGGTGTCGTAGGACGAGAGGACCCGGTTGAGGGTGCCCAGATAGACCGGGTTGTCCGCCGCTCCTTCGAGGCGCTTCTGGTCGGCGCGTTTGAGAAAGGCCTTGGGATTGTGGCCGGTGGCTTGCCAGAGGGCGCTGGACAGGCTGGCGAAAAGCGCCCGGGTGGGGCGATCCCAGCTGTACCAGAGGTTGTTGGCCAGTTCCTCCAGGCGTTCGAGGCGCGGCGGAATTTCCGGATTGACTTCCAGCTTATAGACGGTGCCGGTCATGGGCGTTGGGCCTCGACGGTGAATTGGAGTTGGAGCCGGCAAGCGTCGCCGGCAATGTCCCAGGCCAGCGCGATTTCGGCGGCCTGCATGATTTTCTCAAAGCCCGCCTCGGATTGGGAGACAGTGTGGTGGGGGCGCCCGGCGATGGTGGCGGGCGGGTCGCAGACCAGCCGCAAAGCGCCGCCGAGCACGCCATCTTCCAGTCTCACTCCGGCGGCTTCGGCCAGCAGCAGCGGTTGCCCGAACCCGCCGGGGATGCTGCCGTCCGGGGCGACGTAGCGCCCGAGGAAGCCATCGCAACTGGGCATGGCCAAGTTGAGGACGGTTGCGAAACGATGGCCGGCGAGACCGGTGATCTGCCAGGTGACGGTGAGGGTGCCTCCATCGAGCGCGTAAGTCTTGGCGATCTTGGGCTGCCGGAAGGCGAGGCCGCCGGAGGAAACGTAATCGTCCACCGGAACATCGTCCAGACGATCCAGGCACAGCGCCCGGGGAAGGGCGTCGGGAACGACATCGGCAGCCGCAACCGGGTGCTTGAAGCGCACGATGTCGTGGGCCGAGGCAATCCCTTTGCCGGTATGGCCCGAAGGCCCGCTGCCGATCTTGGCGTGGTAATGCTCCGGGTAGCGGCGCAGGGTGTCGCCGAAGTTATGGCCGAGAGGATAGCTCGTCAGCTCGTGGGCGGCCCCCAGGCCGTCGTCACGCAGGGCGATTTGCAGGACATCGCTGTGGGCCAGGGTTTCGCAGTGACCGTCATGGTCGAGGTCGCTTTTTTCCACCGCCGGGCGCGGAGCAAGCCGGTCAAGCGCGCCTTCCAGCGCGGCCAGGTTGTTCCATACCGCGCGGCGCAAATGGGGCAGGTAGAGGCCGCCGAAAAGGCCGTGCCAGTAGGCGTCGTTGGCCTGGGCGCGGTAGAGATCGGCGACCAGTTCCTCCGGTGGGGCGGGCAGGGCGGCCAGGCGGGTGGAGAGGCCCAGCATGCGCTTGTGCATCCAGTTGGCTTCCGGGTAGCGGGTGAGAAAGTTGCGCCAGATGCCGCCGCGCAGAAAAGGCCGGTGCAGGTCGCCGCGTCCCTCGGCCTTCTCCTTGGCCAGCAACGCGGCGTAGGTGCCGGCCGCTGGCATGGGCAGGGTCCATTCGTTCATCTCGCTGTAGGAGGCGGTGGGCAGGTAAACGACGCCGCGGGTCGGGTGCTTGGCGTGGAAATCGGCGTAGGTGCCGGTGCGTACCTTGTCGCTGCCCAGCACTCCCTCGATGAAGGCCTTGAGCCAGCCGCGGTTGTAGACCCACTCGTAGGTCTCGGGCCAGATGCCGAATTTCTCGATGTCGTCGAAATAGACCGCGGCAGTGTGGCCCGAATCGGCCAGGTGCTCGAGATAACCCACGACCTCGTGGGCCGGCGAAAAAGGCAGGCGATAGCGCAGCGCTTCGGAAATGGGGAAGAGGTCCAGGCGGGTGCCGCCTTCCTCGGTGGTGAAATAGCCATCCAGATCGGCCGCATCCTTGCCGGTGCAGAAGAAGTGGTAGTCATCCACCGTGACGTAGCGAATTCCCGTCTCCGCCAGGGACGGCACCACGGCGGATTCCCACACCCGCTCGGTGAGCCAGGCCCCGGTAGGGGCGACGCCGGTCCAGGCGGCCAGCTTGTCGTTGAGGGTCCGGAGCTGGCCCAGCCGATCCCGATGGGGAATGGCGGCCAGTACCGGCTCGGTGTCCCCGGAACTGAAGAGTTCCACCTGTCCCCGCCGCACCATGGACGCCAGCAAATCCATGTCGCCCGGATGGTGCTCGCGCAGCCAGTCCAGCAGCCAGCCCGAGAAGTGGGCGGCGAAGCGGAAGTCCGGGTAGGCGAAGAGCGTTTCCAGGAAGGGTTTGTAGCAGCGCTGGTGGGCGTCTTCGATGACCTCGGGGAAGTTGCCCACCGGCTGGTGGGCGTGGACGCCGAGGAGGAGGGTGACGGGCTGGGTCATGTCAGGGAAGGTTGTTCAGGTCGTCGAGATCGCGGGGGCGGCCGGAGGCGCGCTTGTTGGTCTTGAGGTCGGCGAGGCCGATGAAGTTGATGGGCAGGCCATCGTGGGTGACGATTTCCCGGTTGGGCCATGCGGCGTCGAAATCGACGCCGTCGATACCGGTGATCAGGTCGATACGAAAGGGGGGATATCCCAACTGGACGACCTGGTTCTCTTCGACGAAGTCGTGGCTGTCCAGCCCCAGGCTGCCAAAGCCGAACTGTCGGAGGCAGTCCATGAGTCGGGCGGCATTGCCGGTGTTCGGCCGAACCCAGATGTCCAGGTCACCGGTATGGCGGGGGCGGCCATGGAAAGCCATGGCATAGCCCCCGACCACGAGGTATTCAACCCCGTTGCCGTTTAACAATGCGACAAACTCTTTGAAGTCCTTGGACAGCATCGGGATGACTTTCAAGCCAGGCGCGGCGCAGCAATTCCACGGCGTCCAGCCGTTCGGCAACGGGCCGTGACAGCCAGTATTCGGTGTCGCGGGGTTGATCTTTCAGGGCATGCCGATGGACGACTTTTTCCATGGGTCGATTGTATGCCCTTCGGCCCGCCTGGTGCAGGGCTGCTTCACCGCTGGGATTCCAATGTCTTTGGGTGCTGGTGTCGATGGCTGCCAATACAAGCGCGGTTGAGCCTGACCCCATTTCGCCCGTTTTTTGGGACAGTCGGAAGGTGCTAATCGGGGTCCGTCCCCTGTTGTCCTTGTCCCCGCCGCACCATGGACGCCAGCAAATCCATGTCGCTCGGATGGTGCTCGCGCAGCCAGTCCAGCAGCCAGCCCGAGAAGTGGGCGGCGAAGCGGAAGTCCGGGTAGGCGAAGAGCGTTTCCAGGAAGGGTTTGTAGCAGCGCTGGTGGGCGTCTTCGATGACCTCGGGGAAGTTGCCCACCGGCTGGTGGGCGTGGACGCCGAGGAGGAGGGTGACGGGCTGGGTCATGGTGATCGAGGATTCGGGTCAGGAGGCGCGGCGCATGGTGCCGCCGCTCTCCGCTGCACCGCCCCCCTGGCTGATGGGGTGTTCGAGGGCGGCAGGAACGGGGAGGCGCAGAAGTCGGTAGAGGGCTTTGAGGTTGTCGCGGAAGAGGGCGTCGAAGGAGGCGACGGACTGGGGCGGATTGTAGTCGCCGAACCACCAGAACCAGTCGGAGCTTTCGCATACCGCCAGGCGGGCGGCGACGGCTTCCCGCTCGGCGGGCGCCAGGCGGGAGCTGTCGAGGGCGCGGTCGGCGCACTGCTTGGCATCGCAGAGGAGTTCCCAGGCGCGATTCTTGGCCGGGTCGCCGATCCAGGTGGAGAAGGTGCCGTAGACCCAGCTGCCGGCGGTCAGCTTGGGGAGGGCGGAGCGGTCTTCCTGCCGGTCGGCGGCGGCTGCGCCCAGGGTTGTCGTGGCCAGGCTGGCGTGTTCCTCGAGGGCACCGTAGAGATCCTCGAAGAAGTACCAGGCGTTGTAGGGGTAGTACTCCCAGGCGTTCTCGCCGTCGAGGAAGACGGGTACCACCGCCGCCGGGTCGCGGGTCGCGGCGACTTCCAGTTCGGCGATGAAGTGGGCGGCGGCATCGCGGCCGTGCCACTTGGCGTACTCGAAGCCGATGAGATCGGAAAGCCGTTCGTTCCTGAAGAAGAGGGTGAGACTTCCGGGGGTGCCGGCGGGGGCTTGCCAGGGACGATTGACGCTGGCCTCGGGGCCGGCCGAATTCTTGAGGACGCTCTGGCTGCTGGCGGTCCAGGCGAAGCCCGCTTCGCCGATCTGGGCGAGGAAGGCTTGGGAGAGGGCGCCTTCGGCCGGCCACAGGCCGGCGGGAGGCTGGCCAAAGCGGCGGGTGTGGCTTGCCCGGGCGCATTCCAGGTGGGCCTGGGCGCGGCTGCGGCCGCCGGGGTACTCCGGCGCTTCGGGGAGAGGGCAGTCGGGCCAGGATTCCCGGGCACTGGCAAAATCCAGGAGCAAGGGGGCAAGGGGATGGGCCCCCGGGGTGCAAGCAAGTTCGATCTGGCCGCGTTCGGCGAGGGCACGGTAGCGGGGGATGAGGTTGGCGACCACGCCGCCCAGGGTCGTGAGCAGGCAATCCCGGTCGGCCAGGGTGAAGCCGGCGCCCTTGGCCATCAGTTCGGGGATGGCGGTGCCGTCCCGGCGCAGGGTTTCTCCGCTCCAGGCGAGCAGCGTCCAGGTGGCGAGGTCGGCAAAGTATTGACCGGAAAGGTAGTCGATCCCGGGGCCGTCGTGGCCTTGCACGAAAACGTGGAGGTCCCGCAGGCGCCGGTAGGGGGCGAAGGGTTCCAGCATGGTCGGGGCATGGCAGCGGAAGGCCATGTCCAGAAGCCAGTCGCGGTCCTCGCGGGAGAGGCGGTCGGGCTCGCGGCAGGCGGCGACGGCCAGCAGCGGATCGCGCCAGGTGCGCGAGGCGAACTGGTCGGCGTAGTCTTCGATCTGGTCGAGCAACACCGGAACGAAATTGACCGTGCAGCGGATTGCCGGGTGGCGTTCCAGGTGCCCGGCCATGTCGGCGTAGTCCTTGATGGCGTGGAGCAGCACCCAGGGCAGGACGAATTCGCCGCTCTCGGGATGCCGGTAATCCGGCTGGTGCATGTGCCAGAGGAAGGCGACTTCGGCCATATCCCTTACCAGGGGACGGGGCGCACGGACGAGATGTCGCGGTCCCGGCCGTGGCTGCCGAGGTCGACGGTGCTCGGCAGTGCGGAAACGAGGCGCATCGACTCCGGGGGCATCGCTTCGCCGTGCCCTAGACCGGCCCGACGCCGGCGCCTTGGCCCAGCATCTCCGGCGTGATCAAGGTGATGCCTTTGGGGCTGACGTGGAAGCGGCGGCGGTCGTCGTCCGGGTTGACGCCGGCGACGAGGCCCTCCGGGATGCGGCAGCGCTTGTCCACCACGCAGCGCTTGAGGATGGCGCGGCGGCCGATGTCCGCGTGGGGCAGGACGACCGAATCCTCCACCGTCGCCCAGCTATGGACATGGACATTGGAGAAGAGCATGGAGCGCCGCACCGTGGACCCGGAGACGATGCAGCCGCCGGAGACCAGGGAGTCGATGGCGCTGCCGCGACGATCCGGGTCGTCGAAGACGAATTTGGCCGGTGGCAGTTGCTCCTGGTAGGTCCAGATGGGCCAGTCCTTGTCGTAGAGATTGAGCTCCGGCGTCACCTTGGTCATTTCCATGTTGGCCTCCCAGTAGGCGTCGATGGTGCCGACGTCGCGCCAATAAGGAATGTCATCGGTCATGCCGACGCAGGAATCGGCGAAGCGGTGGGCGAAGACCCGGTAGCGGGGGACGATGTAGGGAATGATGTCCTTGCCGAAGTCGCGGCTGGAACTCCTGGTCAGCGCGTCCCGCTGCAATTGTTCGAAGAGGAAGCGGGCATTGAAGATGTAGATGCCCATGGAGGCCAGGGCCCGGTCCGGGCGGCCGGGGATGGCCGGCGGGTCCTGGGGCTTTTCGACGAACTCGACGACCCGGTTGTCGCCATCCACCCCCATGACCCCGAATTCCCGGGCGTCTGCGAGGGAGACGTCGATGCAGCCGACGGTCATGTCGGCGCACTGGGTGGCGTGGTAGGCCAGCATGCGGCCATAGTCCATCTTGTAGATGTGATCGCCGGCAACGATGAGGATGTGCTCGGGATCGTAGCGGCGCAGAAAATGCATGTTCTGGTAGACGGCATCCGCCGTGCCTTGGTACCACTGGGTTTCGTCGATCTGCTGCTGGGCGGGCAGAAGCTGGATGAACTCGTCGAAACGCCCGTCCAGGAAGCTCCAGCCGCGCTGGATGTGGCGGATCAGGCTGTGGGCCTTGTACTGGGTGGCCACACCGATGCGTCGAATGCCTGAGTTGACGCAGTTGGAGAGGGTGAAGTCGATGATGCGGAACTTGCCGGCGAAGGGTACGGCCGGCTTCGACCGGTAATCGGTCAGTTGCTTGAGCCGGCTGCCGCGACCCCCGGCCAGGATGATGGCAAAGGTATTGCGGGTGAGCTGGCTGATGAAACGCATGTCGGTCTGCTCGCGCATATCGCAATATGCCTGGTGCGGGCAGTTGTTCGCGACGGACATCTTGGCCTCCCCCTTGTTGGTTTGAGCTTATGATACTGCGGGGGGAAAAGATGCTGTTATCCGAAGCGCTGTATCTGTTCAACGAGGGCCGGAACTTCCGCGCCTACGATTTTCTCGGCGCCCATCCGGACGGCGCCGGGGTGACCTTCCGGGTCTGGGCGCCCAATGCGGCTGCCGTGTGTGTCGTGGGCGATTTCAATGACTGGCAGGCGGGGCGCCATCCCCTCAGTCTTCTGGGGCCATCCGGGGTCTGGGAAGGGCGAGTCGCCGGGGTTGCCGCCGGATCGCTCTATCGCTTCGCCCTCACCGATCGCGCCGGAGTCGTCCAGGTCAAAGGCGACCCCTACGCCCGCGGCTTCGAATTGCGTCCGGGTTCGGCCGCTTACGTGGCTGCTCCTTCCACCTACGCCTGGGGCGACGGGGACTGGCTCGCCGCGCGGGGGAGGCGCGACTGGCTGCATGCCCCCATGAGCATCTACGAGGTCCATGCGGGATCCTGGATGCGCCATCCCGATGGACGCCCCTATCTCTGGCGGGAACTGGCCGACAAGCTGGTGCCCTACGCCGCCGAGATGGGCTTTACACACCTGGAACTCCTGCCGGTCACCGAGCATCCCCTGGACGAGTCCTGGGGTTATCAGACCACCGGCTATTTCGCGCCGACCTCCCGCTACGGATCGCCGGACGACTTGCGTTACTTCGTCGATCGCTGCCACAGCGCCGGCCTGGGCGTCATCCTCGACTGGGTGCCGGGCCATTTTCCCCAGGACGATTGGGCGCTGGCCCGCTACGACGGCACCGCCCTCTACGAGCACGCCGATCCCCGCCAGGGCCTGCATGCCGACTGGGGAACCCACGTCTTCAATTACGGCCGCCACGAGGTGCGGAGTTTCCTGCTCTCGTCCGCCCACTGGTGGCTTGCGGAATTCCATTTCGACGGTCTGCGGGTGGATGCGGTCGCCTCGATGCTCTACCTGGACTACTCGCGCAAGGCGGGCGAGTGGCTGCCCAACCGTTATGGCGGGCGCGAGAATCTCGAAGCGATCGACTTTCTCAAGGAGCTCAACGCCCTGGTCCACGGAGAGTTTGCCGGAGCCCTGACCCTTGCCGAGGAATCCACCGCCTGGCCCCAGGTGTCCCGTCCGACCTGGCTGGGCGGCCTGGGCTTCTCGATGAAATGGAACATGGGCTGGATGAACGACAGCCTGCGCTACTTCCGTCGCGACCCCATCCATCGCCGCTGGCACCACGACGAACTCACTTTCGGTCAGATGTACGCCTAC
This sequence comes from Rhodocyclaceae bacterium, assembly GCA_035345935.1. GTDB lineage: Bacteria > Pseudomonadota > Gammaproteobacteria > Burkholderiales > Rhodocyclaceae > SSSZ01. The sequence continues at coordinate 11,686 of DAORDK010000057.1, forward strand.
AGCGAGAATTTCGTCCTTCCCTTCTCCCATGACGAAGTCGTGCATGGCAAGGGCTCGCTGCTCGGCAAGATGCCGGGGGATCCCTGGCAGCGCTTCGCCAATCTGCGCCTCCTCCTGGCCTGGCAGGCCTTTACTCCGGGAAAGAAATTGCTCTTCATGGGCAGCGAATTCGCCCAGGAGCGGGAGTGGTCCGAGGGCAGGGAGCTCGATTGGGTCCTCCTGGCGCAAGACCGGCACTCGGGAATCCAGCACCTGGTCGCCGATCTGAATCACCTCCACCGCGACCTGGCGGCATTGCACGACCTGGATTTCGACCCCGCTGGCTTTGGCTGGATCGATTGTCACGACAGCGAGCACTCGGTGCTGGCCTGGTTGCGCCGCGCCGGGGACGGGAGCTTTGTCGTCGTGGCGGCCAACTTCACCCCGGTTCCCCAGACCGGTTACCGCCTCGGCGTGCCTCGCAGCGGCCCCTATCGGGAGGTGTTCAACAGCGATTCAGCCCACTACGGCGGCAGCAATTGGGGCAACGGCCTTGGACTCGTCGCCTGGGACGAGCCCTGGATGAGTCAGCCGGCGTCCCTTACCCTGGCCCTGCCGCCCCTGGGATGTGTCGTACTGGTGCCGGCCGGGTAATCGTGCCTGCCCGGCGAGGGCTGGTCCTTCACCCGCGCCGTCGAAACGGCGCGCGGCGGTTTCAGAACGTCAGTCCGGCCTGCCGGCCGGCGAGGGTCAGGGCGCCCAGGAGTCCCAGGCGTTCGTCCCGAATGAGCTGGACCGGCATCTGTTCCGCCAGGGAGCGGTGCTCGCGCTTGTCGCGGAAGGCGGCGACGAAGGGGTCCAGGGGAAGTTCCGCGAGCAGCTTGGCGGCGACGCCGCCCGCCAGATAGACCCCGCCCCGGGCGAGCCACTGCAGCGCAAGGTCGCCGGCAAAGGCACCGAAGGCACCCAGCCAGAAAGTGACGGTCCTGCGGGCCTCCTCGTCACCTGCGAGCGCCGCCGAGCCGATCGCTGCGGGGGTCAGATCGTTTCCCGTGAGAAAGGTGTGGATGCGAGCCAAACCCGGGCCGGAAATGACGTCCTCGGCCGTCACCCGGCCCTGGCGCTCGGCCAGGAAGGTGGCCAGCGCCCTTTGCTCGGCGGTCTGGGGAGAGAATCCGCCGTGGCCTCCTTCGCCGGGAATGACTTGATAGCGGCTTCCGTCCCAGGCCAGGCCGGCGACCCCGAGGCCGGTTCCTGCCCCGATGATCACCCGCGGCGCCCGGCCCCGGGGAATGCCGTCCTGGATAGTGAATAGCGCCGTACCGGAAAGGCGGTCGATGCCATGGGCTGCGGCCGCGAAGTCGTTGGCCAGGACGAGCTGGCCCAAGGCGAAGCGCTTCTGCAGCGCGTCGGCGTCGAGTTGCCAGGGGAGATAGGTCAGTTTGGCGCGGCGCCCGTCGATCGGACCGGCGACTCCCAGGCAGGCGGAGGTCACGGGCCGGTTGTAGCCCTGGACGAAGTCCGCCAGGATTTCCTCGAAGAGGTCGAATTCGCCGCTCGCGTAGCGCTTTTCCCGAACGATCTCGGGGTAGCCGCGATTGACTTCCACCAAGGCCATCAGCGTCTTGGTACCACCGAGATCGCCGCCGAGGAGTGTGGTCGTGGACATCTGGCGTTCCTGATCAGGTCGGTCGAGGGTAGGGCGAAAACGGCTTGCGAGGCCGATGTCCCATTGGCGAAAGCAGAGGTGCGGCGGGCCGCATCAGCGTGCGGATTCGGCGGCCAGGGCAGCGACCGCCGCTGGATAACGCTGGGCGGCCGCCTTGCGCAACCAGACCAGGCTGGTATCCGCATCCCGGGGTTTGCCGCGGCCGGTGCGATACATGACCGCCAGGGCGTATTGGGCTTCGGCGTCCCCCGCTTCGGCCGACAGCGAGAACAGCCGCGCCGCCTCGTCCAGATTGCGGTCTACGCCGCGCCCCGCTTCGTACATCCAGGCAAGCCGGGTCCGCGCCGTGGCGTTGCCGGCTTCGGCCAGATTGCGGTAGAGCACGGCGGCTTCTCCATGGCGGCCCGAGCTGCTGAGCATTTCCGCCCGCTCGAAGTCGGTGGGAGGGCGATCGGGCCGGTCCAGGCTGGCCAGGCGGGCAATGGCTTCGCGGTCGCCGCCTTCGGCGGCGAGGCTCAAGTAGTGGCGGGCCTTCTCCAGGTCCCGGGGAACTGGGCCGTCGCTGCTGTAGAGCATGCCCAGCCGATATTGGGCCTTGAAGCCGCCGGCATTGGCAGCCGCGACGTAGAGGGCCTCGGCCTTTTTCATGTCCCGCGCTTCGCCCAGGCCATCCTCGGCCAGGATGCCGAGATTGAACAGGGCGTCCGGATTGCCCAGGCCGGCGAGCACCTCCCAGATATGGCGGGCGCTGTCGTAGCGGGCCATCTTGAATTCGGCATAGGCCTTGTAATTGCCCATGGCCGGATTCCTGATCCAGTCTTCGGCGGTACTGTCCTGCGCCAGCGCCGGGAGTGCCAGCAGGGCGAGGAGGAAAGCGGCAAAGGCAGGGTGACGCATGGATTCCTTGGGTGATCGAAACGGGCGTGCGGGTTGAACCCGTGCCTGGTGGACCGCTGCGCGACGAGTCGGTTCAGCGCGCTGGACTCAGACGGCCACGGGAGCCGGGATATGGGGGTGGGGATCGTAGCCTTCGAGCTGGAAATCGTCGTACCGGAAATCGAAGAGGTCGCGGACGTCCGGATTGAGCGCCATGGTCGGCAGAGGCCGGGGTTCCCGGGAAAGCTGGAGGCTCGCCTGCTCGAAGTGATTGCTGTACAGGTGGGCGTCGCCGAAGGTGTGGACGAAATCGCCGGGCTCGTAATCGCAAATCTGGGCCACCATGAGAGTCAGCAGGGCATAGGAGGCGATATTGAAGGGCACGCCGAGGAAGATGTCCGCGCTGCGCTGATAGAGCTGGCAAGACAGGCGGGGGCGGCGACCCGGCGCGGCGGACGGCGCGACGTAGAACTGGAAGAGGCAATGGCAGGGGGGCAGGGCCATGCGCTCGACGTCGGCGGGATTCCAGGCACTGACCAGATGGCGGCGGGAATCCGGGTTGCGTTTCAGGCCATCGACCAGTTGGGCGATCTGGTCGATGTTGCGGCCGTCCGGTGTCTCCCAGCGGCGCCATTGCTTGCCGTAGACCGGCCCCAGTTCACCGTCGCCATCGGCCCACTCGTCCCAGATGCGGACGCCGTGTTCTTTCAGATAGCGGATATTGGTGCCCCCTTGAAGGAACCAAAGGAGCTCGTGGATGATCGACTTGAGATGGAGCTTCTTGGTGGTCACCAGGGGGAAGCCCCGGGCAAGGTCGAAGCGCAACTGCCAGCCGAAGACCGAGCGCGTTCCCGTTCCCGTGCGGTCGGATTTGTCGTGGCCATTTTCAAGCACATGGCGCATCAGATCGAGGTAGGGCTGCATGGCGACTATAATGCCGGCGAAAACGAAAACAGGATTCTACATGCTCGCCCAACTGGAAACGACCGCCCTTCTGCCTGATGTGCAGGCCCTGGCCGGAATGTCCCACGTCCTTGCCCTCCTGCCGCCCGGTGAAGCGCCGCTCCCCGGGTGTCCGGATTCCGTCGCCCTCGCGGCAGCCCTGGAACGCCGGGGAAAGACTTTTCCCAGCCTTGCCAGAACGCCCCTGGCGGCCGATGTCGGCGGTACCCTGCGGGTCTGGGCGATGGTCGACCCGCTGGCATCGCGTTTCGACCAACTCACCATCGTTCGCAAGGCGTTTCAATTGCTGCTCGCGGAGGAACCGCGGGCAGTGCATGTAGTCCTCGACGGCGAAGCAAGCTTCGTCGCGGTGGCCGCGGACCTGGCGACCTACGTCGGTCTGGCCAATGGTGCTCCGCTGCCCAATCGCAAGCGAACCGATGCGCCGAAAGCGCTCGAACGGCTGGTCCTCTGGGGTGTCGCCCGCTGGCCGGCCCAGGCGGCTGCTCTGGCGGAAGCGAGCGTGGTCGCGCGCAGCCTGGTCGCACTGCCCCCCAATACCCTGACTCCCGATGCCTATCGTGACCGCCTGGCCGAAATGGCCGACGACCTCGGATGGGGTCTGGAGGAATTCGACGAGGATCGCCTGGCGGAACTCGGCGCCGGCGCCTTTCTTGCCGTTGCCCAAGGGAGCGTCGCCGGCGATGCGGCGATCGTCCGTCTGACCTACGAATCTGCTCGCGGTGGCCCCAGGGTGGCCCTGGTCGGCAAGGGTATCTGCTTCGATACGGGCGGCCATAACCTGAAACCCGCCCGCTCCATGGCCGGGATGCACGAGGACATGGCCGGGTCGGCCGTCGTGCTGGGCATTCTGCTCGCCGCCACGCGTTTGGCCTTGCCGCTCAGGATAGACGCCTGGCTGGCCATCGCCCGCAACGAAATTTCGCCGGACGCCTATCGCCAGGGCGACGTGGTGACGGCGCTCGACGGCACCACCATCGAGGTCGTTCATACCGACGCCGAGGGACGCATGGTCTTGGCCGATACCCTGGCCCTGGCGGTGCGGGACGAGCCCGACCTGGTGCTCGACTTCGCCACCCTCACCGGCAGTCTGATCACCGCCTTGGGTACCCGGTACGGCGGCGTCTTCAGTCCCGACGCCGAACTGGCTGCGGCGGCCGTTGCGGCCGGCCGGGCCAGCGGGGAGCGGATGTGTGCCTTCCCGATGGACGAGGACTATGAAGCGGATCTCGAGAGCAAGGTTGCCGACGTCAAGCAGTGCACTCTGGAGAGCGATGCCGACCACATTCTGGGCGCCCGATTCCTTGCGCGCTTCGTCGGGAAATGCCCATGGGTTCACGTCGATTTGGCCGCCGCGGCATGCAAAGGGGGCCTGGGAGGCATAGTCTCGGATCAGACGGGATTTGGCATTGCGTGGGGACTCGCCTTCTTGTCCAAACGGTTACAATAGCCGTCGGGGACAGCCGGACGCCACCCTTTCCCTGGGTAGGCGACCGGAACAAGGAGAAGCGCAATGCTCGAGAAAATCGGGAAACTCGGAGAACTCTTCGGGCAGAACAAATCCAATCATCCCTTGGCGGATGCCAAGGAATTCCGGAAGGTCGTCGCTGCGCTGCCGAACGACCGTCCGCAAAAGGCGCTTGACGAAATCACGGACTGGCTCGGTTCGGTTCGCGAGGCCGATGACCTTCCGCCGACCCGCCTCTACGAAATCGTTTGCGAACTCGACGAGGCGGCCCAGCGCCATGTCTTCAAGCTGTCCCGCGACTATCTGCGGGCGCCCCGTCTTGCCCGGGCCGAGGAGCAGAAGCTGTTCAAGGCGATCAACGGTTTCTGGCTGGAAGCGGCAGCGGCCTACGAAAGGTGTCTTGCGCTCAGCAAGGAGAAGGACCGGGCGGCAGCCAGTCTGCGGGAGTCCCTGCCCCTCCTGTGCACCCGCCTGATCGCCAGTCTCGGTCAGGTGGTCAAATCGGAGATCTATCGCTACGGACCGCTGACCAATTCCCTTTGGCTGCGATTGGGCATCGCTTATGCCGCTGCCGAAGCGGCGGGCGTAGCCAAGAAGTCGGTTCAGCTCTATCCCCGTCAGCCGGCTACGACGACTCCGGAGCATGAATATCTCCGCGCGGCAGTGCTGCAGACCTCGTCCCTGGACGCTTTGTTGCCTGCCCAGATCGAGCTGGCCGAGCGCTTGGTGGACTACTACCTCCCCGGATTCATGATGGCGCCCCAAAGCAGCAAGGAGAGCGTCTATTGGGTCGATCTCGGTCAGCCCCAGCCGCCGGTGCGCCTTGCCCGGATGCCGAAGCAGGTGGTTTCCACCCTGCGCTATTTCCACCCGGCCCGCGCCCACCTGCAAGTGGCCCAGTTGGTGTCCGAGCTCGAGCGCGGAGGGCATCCGCCGGCCGACCTCAAATTCGGCAGTGAGATCGCAGTCAAGTATCTGCTGCCCGTTCTTTCCCATCTCGCCAATTGCTGGGCGCCTCTCCCGCCGCAGCGCAAACACGCGCGCTACCCGGTGAAGCACCGGATGGCGGTCACGGCAGGCCTGTCCAACGCCATCGCCGCCATGGCCGGGCAAGGCGACGGCGCGGCGGTGGAATCCTGGGTGGTGGAAAACGTCAGCCGCGGTGGTTTCGGCACCGTGGTTGCCGAGCCGCGGGCCGAGTGGTTCAAGATCGGGAGTCTGCTGGGCATGCAACCCGAAGGCGGGGAAAACTGGTTGCTGGGAGTGATCCGCCGCTACCACCGAAGCAGCGAGAAGGAGGCCCAGGTAGGGATCCAGACCTTGTCCCGCCAGGCCGTTCCGGTGGAGATGAAACCCCGGAGATCCGCGGGCTACGTTGCGGCCACTACGGTCCATGGCTTGTGGCTGCAGGATTCCGGCGACGAGCGCGAAATGCGTTTCGTCCTGCCTCTGGCGACCTTCGATCTGCGGGAACCGATGGAAATCTGGCTCGAGGGGAGGGGCCGGGTCCTGGCTCCGGTCACCCTGGTCGAGCAGGTGGGGGATTACGAAATCGCCCGCTATCGGTTGAACTGAGCGGCACTCCCGCGGGAGCGGTGCCGCGGCACCGGCCGGGTACAGGGTGGGGCGACTCCGCGTGTTGTGGCGAGGGTCTAGGCCGAGGGTGGGCGGATCGCCGTCTTGGGCCGCCAGGCCTTGATCACCGCGGCATCGGTCTCGATGTAGGGCCCCCCGATCAGATCGATGCAGTAGGGAACGGCGGCAAAAATCCCCGTGTGGACGACGGTACCGTCGGCGCCTTTCACGCCTTCCAGGGTTTCCTTGATCGATTTCGGTTGGCCGGGCAGATTGATGATCAGGGTCTGCCGACGGATCACAGCCACCTGCCGCGAAAGGATGGCGGTGGGGACGAAGTTGAGGCTGATGCGCCGCATTTCTTCGCCGAAGCCGGGCATGACCTTGTCCGCGACCGCGAGAGTGGCTTCCGGGGTGACATCCCGGGCGGCGGGGCCGGTGCCGCCGGTGGTCAGCACGAGATGGCAGCCCACCGCGTCGACCAGATCCCGCAGGGTGGCCTCGATGGTGGGCTGTTCGTCGGGTATCACCCGGGTCGTGGTCTTCCACGGTGAGGTCAGGGCAGCGCCCAGCCAGGCTTCCAGGGCCGGAATGCCCTGGTCCTGGTAAATCCCGGTGGAGGCGCGATCGCTGATCGAGACCAGGCCGATCAGGAGTTCATTCGTGGGAGTCGTCGGGGCTGAGGTCATGCTCGTCGAGTTCCTTCAAGACTTGAAAGATCGCCCGGAAGCTGCGCGGCGGCTTGCCGGCCTCCTGCTCCTTGAGGGCGTTGCGCCGCAATTGGCGCAGGTGGGTGAGATCGGCTCGCGGCCATTTTCCGGCGATTTCGGCCAGGGTGGCCTCATCCTCCAGGAGTCCTGTCCGCAGGCGCTCAAGGCGATGGAGCCGGGCCGTTTCGGCGGCGGATTCTCCGCGCAGCAGGGCGAGCCCGGCACGGATCGGTTCGGGATCGGTGGTCCGCATCAGTTTGCCGATGTACTGGAGCTGGCGACGGCGGGCTTCGTGTTTGGTGAAGCGCTGTCCGTCGAGAACGGCAGCCAGGATATCCTCTGGCAGGGCGATGCGCTTGAGCTGTCCGGGTGAAAGTTCGACCAGGGCCGCTCCAAGCTCCTGCAGCTCGTTCATCGCCGCCTTGACCTGGGTCTTGGACGGGCGGATTTCGGGGTCGGGTAATTCGGGTTTGCGCATCGGGAGGCCTCGCTGGGGCTGCTATGATAGCGGCTTTCCCCTTCGGATTCTGCGTCCATGGCCGCTGCCGCCGGTTTTTCCTACCCCTTCGCCACCCTGCAACAGATTGCCCGCGATGTCCTGGCCGACGCGGCGGCCCGCGGCGCCTCCGCGTGCGAGGTCGACGTCTCGGAAGGGTTCGGCCAGTCGGTGACCGTGCGCTGCGGCGAGGTGGAAACCATCGAGTACAACCGGGACAAGGGCGTCGGGGTCACGATTTACTGCGGCCAGCGCAAGGGTTACGCAAGCACCTCGGATTTCTCTCCCGCTGCCTTGCGCGACACCGTCCGCGCAGCCCTCGATATCGCCCGCTTCACCGCCGACGATGACTGCGCCGGCCTCGCCGAGGCCGAACTCCTGGCCCGTCAGGTACCCGACCTCGACCTCTACCATCCCTGGGCGCTGCCGGTGGAGGAAGCGATCGTCCTTGCCACCCGTTGCGAGGACGCGGCCTTCGAAGCCAGTCCGCGCATCGGCAATTCCGAGGGGGCCACCGTATCCACCCAGCAATCCCAGTTCATTGCGGCCAACAGCCTGGGCTTCATGGGGGGCTACCCCACCTCGCGCCACTACATCGCCTGCTCGGTCATCGCCGGCGAGCAGGACGAAATGCAGCGGGACGACTGGTACACCACCCGTAGGCGGGCCGATGAACTCGACGCTCCCGAGCAGGTGGGACGCGTCGCCGCCGAGCGCGCGGTGGCCCGTCTGGGGGCGCGTAAAGTCAGCACCGCCGAAGTTCCAGTGATCTTCGAGGCGCCGCTCGCCGCCGCCATGCTGGGAAGTTTTGTTCATGCCGCGGGAGGAGGTGCGCTCTATCGCAAAGCCTCCTTCCTGGTCGATCATCTGGGCAAGCGCATCTTCCCCGAATTCGTCTCCATCGCCGAACGGCCCTTCATCCCACGTGGTCTGGGCAGTGCCCCCTTCGACAACGACGGGGTCGCCACGCGCGAGCGGGACGTGGTGCGGGACGGCATTCTCCAGGGCTACTTCCTCAGTACCTATACCGGCCGCAAGCTGGGCCTGCCGACCACCGCCAATGCGGGGGGCAGCCACAATCTGATCATCGAGCCCGGAGAACACGATCTTGCCGGCCTGCTCAAGCTCATGGGGAACGGGCTCCTGGTCACCGAGGTGCTGGGCCATGGCATCAACTACGTCACCGGCGACTACTCCCGCGGGGCAGCCGGCTACTGGGTCGAGAACGGCGAAATCGCCCATCCAGTGGAGGAAATCACCATCGCCGGCAACCTGCGCGACATGTTCGCTGGCATTGTCGCCGTCGGGCGCGACGTCCTCGTGCGCGGCTCCAAACAGACCGGTTCCATCCTCGTCGATCGGATGACCGTCGCAGGTTAGGGTTTTCCGCAGTCGTCAAGATGATTGATTTGTTTAGAATGTCCAAAGCCAAAAAGGCGTGACGTTCTCAATCATCCAGGAGGAGACACTATGCAACGTCGTGATTTTCTTGCGAAAGCAACCATTGGTGCCGCATCTGCAGCTACTCTTGCCGCCTGTGGCAAGAAGGAAGCAGCTAAGTCTGAGGCGCCGGCGTCCCAATCTTCTGCCCCCTCAGCGGGTAGTGTGCTGACTTGTGTGCAAAAGCGTCAGCAGTAGGAAACGGTGGGGAGGT
>DAORDK010000058.1:0-20835 GCA_035345935.1 Rhodocyclaceae bacterium
GTCCGGTCATTCGACGACGAATCTCAACCGGGTGGGGAAATTTGAATTACCACACCGGGGAAAATTCGGTTGCCCTTGACAGGGCAATGCGGGGAGACCGCCTCAGCTGCCAGAATTGGAAGGTGGGCCGTTGTTTTGCCCTGCTCTGGCCCCATTGCCATCAAATCAAGCATCGCATCGGGGGCTCCGGGGGGTGTTGCCACTGCTCAGGGCTTCCCCTCGCGGCGCAGCGCCTCCAGCAGCGCGGTGACATTCGGCTCCCGTTCAAGGGTCTGTTGCACGTCATCGACAAGGCCTGCCAAGGCCGGATCGTTGAGGACATCGGAGCCGAACTGCCATGCCAGAACATTTTCGACAAACGCCTTGATTGCCTTTCTGTTCCTCTCGGGATCGTCAGGATCGACGGCCTGCAGGGCATCCGCGATCCGGCTGCGGAGGGCGGCGGTGGTAGGGCGCCCGGAAACTTCTCCCGGTCGGGCTTCCCGGGACCTCGGCGGAGCGTGTTCTTCGGATCGGCCGGCGCCTTCGGAAACGAGGCGCTTTCTGATCATCTCGGCCAGACCATCGAGCGGTTTGATCGGGTCCATGGTCAATCGTCAGCTTCAACGAATACGAATCGATGCGTCGCGGGACGCGCTCTGTGCCCACAGCACGGGAAGGGAACGGCACGGGGCGTCATCGGACGTGAGGACGACTCTGGCGTTGTGGAATGATTTCAAATCTTTCCCCTATTCGGGTTGATCGGAATTTTGGTAAGCGTTCAGCCAGACGTGTCCGGTGCCCTCGCCGTTTGCTACGACCGAATTCTGGCCTGACTCCGGTATCCGGGCCAGAAGGTTTTGCATGTCCCGACCCAGGTCGTCACTGATGTCCTTGGAACTGAGGCCCGCTTGAAGGGCCCTTCGGGCATCATCGTAGCGCTCTTCAACGAGGGCTTCGAGGCCATCGCGGAAGAGGCGCAAGGCGTGGCCATCAGGTAGCACATCGAGCCCAAGCCAGGTGGCGTGTGACTCGGCGGGCCTAGACTGGGTCATTTGCAACAGCCCAAGTTGGAAGCGGGCCACATGGAGCACGGGATTCAGGGCGATCGCCCGCGACATTTCGGCCTCTGCCCGGTCGTACAGCCCAATCTGGGCGTGCTCCGCGCCAAGCATGTAGGCGATGCGTGCATCTTCGGGGTAATGGGCGGCGCCCTCCTTGAGGTAGCCGAGCGCTGCACCGTGGTCGCCACGGCGGACCGCCTCGATGGCCAAGTGTAGATATTCTTCGTGGTCGAAGGGGGGAGCGATAGAAGTCATGGGCGGTCCTTTTGGAAGATTTTGGCTCAATAGTCGGTACGGAGCAGTTGCAATTGGTCGTAATGCTCGCGCATGCGCCGCAGGGCGCGGTGGTGGATTTGCGAAACCCGTCCTTTGCTGACCCCCATATTGGCGGCAATTTGATCAAAGCGGACGTGCAGATAGTAGTGGTCCCGGATCACCGCTTGTTCCTGGTTTGGCAAGGTCTCGACCAGGGTTTCCAGGGTTCGGGCAAGATCTTTCAGTTCCCTGCTGCGGTAGATGTTATGTTCATAGGCTCGCTCCTCCGCCTGGTACATGCGAGAGTCTTCGAGCATAAATCCAATGGCCGTGCCGATGGCCAGGTCGACAAGGCGCAGAAAAGGGTCTGTTTCTTCGGCGGTCACGCCGGACAGTAGTTCCTGCAATCGTTCTTCCCGCAGGCGCGTGCGGGCCGCAATCTGTTGCTGCTTTTCGCAGTATTTTTCGATCCCGTTTAGGATGGCACCCCGGATACGGTGGCCGGCGTAGGTCTTGAAACTGGCTTCGCGCTCCGGATCGAAGCGGTCCACCGCCTCGACAAGTCCAACGAGAGCGTACTGGTGGAATTCGTCGAATTCGATTTCCAGAATCTGACGGTCGGCATAGAGCTTCGCCGCGTGCATGCGGGCAAGATCGGCGTGGCAAGCGATCAGGGTTTCGCGATCCCCGGGGTCCCGGTTCCGGACAAAACGCTGCCATACGGACCGTTCATCGTCGAAGACGGCATCCATGACCGGGGCTCAATAGAAACTGCCCATCAACGATCGAACGACAAGGTTCCAGCCGTCGATCAGGATGAACATGAGCACTTTGAGGGGCAGGGAAATCATCACCGGCGGCACCATCATCATGCCCAGGGACGTCAAGACGCTGGCGATGATGATGTCGATGAGCAGAAAGGGCAGGAAGATCATGAAGCCGATCTGGAAAGCCGTCCTCAGTTCGCTGAGCATGAAGGCGGGAATGAGTTGCACGGCGCTGACGTCTTCTATGGTCTCCGGCTGCTGTCCTTTCGAAAGCTCGACCATCAACGCCAGGTCGGGCTCTCGGGTCTGCCGCACCATGAACTCCCGAATCGGCTGGTATCCCTCGCGGAGCGCCGCTTCGGGCGACAGGCGGTTCTGCTGGAAAGGCTGCCAGGCTTTTTCGTCAACCTGCGACCACACCGGCATCATGGAAAACAGCGTCAGGAAAAGGGCGATGCTGATCAGCGCAGCATTGGGAGGTGTATCCTGCATGCCGATAGCATGCCTCAGCATGGATAGGACGATGATGACGCGCAGGAAGGAAGTGGTCGCGATCAGCAGCGTCGGAATGAGGCTTAGTGCGGTCAGCAGAATAAGAATTCGGATGGCCGAGGAAATCTCTCCCGGTTTTCCCGCTCCCTGTCTGACCGCGTCGGAAAGCTCGCGAACGACGGGATCTCCAGCGGCATAGCTGGACGAGCACAGTCCTAGTATTCCGAGAACTGCCAGCAGCGCCAGCGGTCCCCGGCGCCAAGCGCTGCGGTAGACGACTAGTTCAGCCATCGCTTATTCCAGACCGCCGGCGGTGGGATGCGCACTTAAGTTTGGGTCCAGTTGGACAAGCTTGTCGCCGCATTGAGCGATCCAGAATTCATGGCCGTCAAAACGGACCCGGTAGAGGGTGCTGCGCTGGTTCAAGCGCAAGCGGTCGACGACCTTTAGGCTCGCCGGACTTTCCGGGGGGGCGCTTGCGGATATCTCGATTGCCGGTCGGCGCAGCAATCCGCCCAAGGCGACCGGGACGGTCAGTTTCAAGGATACCCGCTATCCATTGCCTGAACGAGTCGGATGGCTGTCTGATCAATTGCTGTCGTCAGGGAAACCGAACGAGAACGTCCGTGGATGTCCACGGCTTCCACGGATCCCCAGACCAGATCAATCCCAAGTTCAGATGCCCTGGGCTGGACGGCGGCTGAAATCTGCCCCTTGGTGAGATGGCAAGGTTGAGTCAGGCGAGCGCAACGTCCCACGATGAGGTTTCCAAGCTGGTCGATCGCTTGTCGTTGCCGGCCAACGATTTCGGAGATGTCCGCGAGCCGGAACTCGGTACGGTCGACCAAAGCCACGGGTCGAAGACTGACGAACAGCGTCTCCGCTTGGCAGCTGGCGCCGATAGCCAATCCCAGAAAGACCAATCCAGCCGTTCGAAGCCGCATGATCAGCGCCTAAGGTTATTGCTGACGGCAAGCATCTCGTCTGACGCCTGAATGACCTTCGCACTGAGCTCGTATGCCCGTTGGGCGAGAACCAGATTGACCATTTCTTCGGCGAGTTGGACGTTGGAAGACTCGAGAAATCCCTGCGCGACGCTACCTGCTCCATCTGTACCAGGTCTGGCGAGTTCGGTCGCCCCAACGCGCTGTGAAGCGACAAAGAGGTTATCGCCGATCGGTTCAAGTCCCTCCGGGTTCGCAAAAAGTGAAATTTCGAGTTGGCCAAGCTCAACCAATTCCTTCTCGTTTTGCATACGGGCGGAAATCGTGCCGGCGTTGTCGATGATCACCTCAAGGGCGTCGGTCGGTATCTGGATTTGCTGCTTGAGGGCATATCCCTCACTGGTACCCAGGGCTCCGCTTTGGGTGACCTGGAGTGCGCCATATCGTTTTCCAGGCTCGCCAGGGTCAGGGCAATCGGATCAACCACGCGTTTCCTCCTTGAGTTTCGCTTCGACCGCAAAAACGTGCACCAAAATGATCGCCACCAGTTCGTAGAGGTTTCAGTCGGCGGCGGATATTTCAGTAAAGAGAATACCTTCTGGGGATTTTCACCCACAGCGATAAGCAGCGATAAGGGGTCGGTGTGAATAGGAAATTGCCCCCCGCTCAGACAGCCGACATGAATATTCCAGCGCGGGGGATTTCGACAGAATTTCCCGGTTGACCGCAGGATTCTTCGTGCATAGGAAAGTGGCAAAATAATGCGAGACAGACCACAGTTGTTTGCTGTCAGCGCCCTTTTCGCGCAGTCTCACCTTCGGCCTTGAGCGCTCCCAGAGGAACAACGGGATACTAGGCTATTGAGCTACTTCAGGCGTCAAGGGCGAGCTTGTCAGCCGCGCAAGCAATGACTACACTGCATTCATTGCTTTCAATCCAAAGGGGGCTGGCATGGCCACACTGACCATCCGCAATCTTGATAACGACCTGAAATCCAGCCTCCGGGTGCAGGCTGCGCGTCATGGTCAATCGATGGAAGAGGAGGTTCGTAGCATTCTGCGCGCGGCGTTGGCAAAGCCCGCCTCTTCCACGGGCTTGGGCCAGCGCCTGGTCGAGCGCTTCAGCGGCGTCGCCGGCGAGCTGCCTGTGCCTCCCAGAAGCCTCCCACGCACGCCGCCCGACTGGGATGATTCCGAATGATTTTGCTCGATACCAATGTGCTGTCGGAGTTCATGCGGCCGGTACCGAGTGCGCACGTGGTCGCCTGGCTCGATGCGCAGCCATCGAATCAGGTTTGGATATCGGCCGTTACTCGCGCTGAAATTGAACTGGGGATTGCCTTGTTGCCCGATGGGCAGCGCAAGGAGGGCTTGCAACATGCCGCCCATGCAATGTTTGGAGATGACTTCGCCGGACGCTGCCTGTCTTTTGATGAACAGGCGGCAACTCATTACGCGCGCATCGTGGCCTCCCGATCACGCTTGGGGCGCCCTATCGGTGTTGAGGATGGGCAGATTGCCGCGATCGCCGTTGCCAACGGGATGTTGCTGGCAACTCGGAATGGCAAGGACTTTGTACACATCAAGGGACTTGAATTGTTCGATCCATGGCAGCAATAAATGACAAAAGAGTGAACGACCAGAATTTCCGGCTAGACCGACTGATTTTCTCCGCCGGATTCAGCCCATGCCACGCCGCCCCCGCGTCATCCTCCTCCATGTCCCTATGCATATCATCCAGCGGGGCAATGCTCGTCAGATCTGCTTCGTCGCCGGGGAAGATTGCGCCTTTTATTCGGATTGGCTGAAGGAATACGCCGACAAGACGGGCTGTGCGATACACGCCCATATGCTGATGACGAATCAAGTGCGTCTGCTGCTTTCCTCCGCTGGCCGTGATGGGCCGGGGGCTCGGATGAAGGCCCTGGGGCAGCGTTATGTGCAGTATGTGAATCGTACCTATCGCCGGCCCAGCACCTTGTGGGAGGGGCGATTCCGCTCCTGCTTGATCCAGGAAGAGGATTATCTGCTCGGCTGCCAGCGCTATATCGAGTTGAACCCGGTGCGTGCGTCGATGGCGGCGAATCCGGCGGAGTATCGTTGGTCGAGCTACCGCGCCAACGCCCAGGGCGGGGCGGCCGCGTAAGCCTGTGGCGCCAACGTCGGGGGAATTGTTTTTATAAAACCACGGACTTTCCGGAATTCCAGCCGAATTTCCCGAAGTCACCGCAACGAACTTCTGACTTAGGGTTTGCCAGAGGATTCCGAGGCGACGCTCTTGAGCTAGCCTTCCGTTACCACACGACCGGCATCAGTTCATGCTCCAGCAATAAGGTGAGCCTCGGCAGCCAGGAAAGGTAAATTCCTCTCAGCCCTTCCGCTAGCGGCATTTTCCCCTCGTTTCTCTGGACCAGTCTATGCAAACAAATTGCGCCGGCCGCATCGATCCATTAGGCTAGCGCGTCGCCATTCTCGCCGTATCGTCATGCCGCTCCCTTCCGTACCCCCTGAGCAATCCGACGCTCAGTCCACCCGTCTTGCTCGATTGCAGGCTTTTCTCGATCAGGACCCGGACAACCTCCCCCTGCTGACTGATGTGGCAGATCTTGCCCTGGCCTGCGGAGATTTTCTGGCCGCGCGAAACGCCCTTCGGCACGGGCTCGAACTTCGGCCGGGAGACCCTTGTTTCTGTTTGCGCCTGTCGTCGGTGGCCTTGGCGGAGGGAAGCGCCGATGAGGCCCTGGGGATCACCGAGCAATTGCTTGCATTGGGCCAGTATGATCCTGCAATTCGCTTCAACCGGGCATTTGCCCTGGTTCGCTTGGGTCGTTTCGCCGAGGCCAAGGAATTGCTCGTTGCGCTCCATGGCGAAGAGACATCTTACCCGTTGGTCGTGCGGCTTCTGATCCGCTGCCACCACTACCTGGGCGAACTGGAAGAAGCCGTCGCCCTGGCGAAGCAGTACCTCGCGGCCCATCCGGATGAAGGTGACGTTTCAGGAATGCTGAGTCTTCTCTATTTCGATAGCAACGATCTAGCTCAAGCGGGGGAATGGGCACGGCGCGCGCTAGCTTGCGCACCGGACAACCCAGATGCCTTGCTTGCTGCAGGCGGTGCGGCACTCGGCGCGGAAAAATCGCGGGACGCGCGCGAGTTTTTGCTAAGGGCTGTAGATGTCGACCCACGCAATGGCAGGGCATGGCTCAATCTAGGATTGGCCGACCTGCTCGAGTTCAATCTGGAGGCCGCCCGCAGCAAGCTCGATCAGGCGGCGAGGTACATGCCCGGACACATCGGAACTTGGCATGTCCTGGCGTGGATTCATCTGCTTCTCGGCGACATCGATGCCGCCGAAGCCAGTTTCAAGCGGGCCCTCGAAATCGATGAAAACTTCGGCGAGACCCATGGGGGACTGGCAGCCGTCGCGGCAATGCGCGGTGAGTGGGAGGCAGCCGAAAAATTGTCAAAAACCGCACGGCGATTGGATCCCGGGTCGATGTCGGCGCACTATGGGCAGATCGTGCGCCTCCGGCAAGAGGGCCGGGCAGATGCAGCGATGCACGTTCTCGAATCCGCGTTACGCCAGGGCAAAGCACCGGCCGGAGGGAGCCTGCTCGAGATGCTTGGGCGTGTGGCAAGCAGACATCGCCGCTAGCTCCCCTCGCGTGATGAGGGGGAGTCGACATTGACGTGGCCAGGAATCTGAATTTCCACGCAATCCCCTAAACTCGATCCTATTGCTTTGGATATATTGACATCCGAGTTACCTGATCGGTATAGTCAATCCACCTACGGGGCGTGACCGCGAACTCCGTGGCATATTACCAAGGTCATAAGTACAATTAGCCGGCATACCATTTCGGGCTGGCGGATGTCGATCGGAAGTATCGACTCACGGGGGACAGGAGAAGTGACTGGGGATGCCGCCCTGCAGTTGGTCTCGCGCATGCTTTGGGCAGGCGTGCTGATTACCGCGCCGCTGCTGATCATCACGATGCTGGTGGGCATCTTGATCAGCATATTCCAGGTCGTCACACAGATTCAGGAAGTTTCCCTCTCGTTCATCCCTAAGATATTGACGGTGGTATTGGTCCTAGCTTTTTTTGGGCCATGGATGTTGAAGAAGCTTGTCAATTATTCGGCATCCGTCATCGCAAGCATTCCGGCATATCTATGACCATGACGATGGGTTCGTTTGCTCCCTGGGCGCTAGGCGTTCTATTGGTCTCCGTTCGGGTCGGCGTATTGTTCATCGCCGCCCTGCCGTTTTCGGGAATACCTGTCCCGGCGGTTCCGAGATTCATCCTGATCGTGACTCTGGCGGCGGGTTTGGTGGGCGCGCCCGCAACGCCGATTGTCGGCCATGATCCGGTTTCCCTGGGCGCTTCGGTCTTTCACGAGGTCATCGTAGGCGCCGCAATTGCAGCCGGATTGTTTGCTGCTTTCAGCGCATTTCAGTTTGCTGGCCGACTGCTCGATTTCCAGATTGGTTTCGGGATCGCTGGTCTCGTCGATCTCGCAACGCGTAATAACGCTCCTCTACTGGGCACGCTCCTGTCGATGTTGGCCACGATATTCTTCTTCTCCCTCGACGGCCACTTGGCCTTGCTTCGCTTATTGAGCCTCTCCCTGGCGAAATTTCCTCCCGGAGCAGGTATCTCCGCGCTTGATCTGCGAGCGCTGATCGCCCAGTTCGGAACCAGTTTTTCATTTGGAATGATCCTGGTCGCACCGGTAGTGCTCTGCCTGTTTCTGGTAGATATCGGTCTGGCATTTATGTCGCGCACCTTGCCCCAGATGAACGTTTTCGTGATGTCGTTGGCACTGAAATCGCTTTTGGGCCTAGCAATGCTGGCAATTTCCATTCCCTTTGCCGGAGGCGTCGTCCATAGGATTTTCGCCGCCCTGTTTGAGGGCTGGTCCAGGGTGTTCGGGTAAATGGCGGAACAAGACCAAAACCGCAGCGAGGCGGCGACACCCTTCAAGCTCGACGAGGCTCGCAAGCGAGGAAGCGTGCCGAAGAGCCTGGACGTCAATACACTGGGGATCCTCATGGCGGGTGCGGCGGTGTTGCACTTCTGGGGCAACCGTATTGTGTCCGATGAAATGCGCCTCTTTGGCGCAATTCTTTCCAATGCGCACCAGACGTCGTTCGAATTCGACGACATAGCAGCTCTCGTTGTCCGTCTCTTTAGCGAATCTATTGCCATCCTCGCGCCGCTGTTCGCCACGATAGGCGCAATTGCCGCACTGGCGAACTTTTTCCAGACAGGTCCGGTGTTTTCGTTTTTCCCGCTTAAGCCGGACTTTGGCCGCGTCAATCCGGTATCCGGCTTCCAGCGCATATTTTCTCTGCGACTGGTGGTCGAATCGGTGAAAACGGTGCTCAAGTTCGCCCTTCTCGGAACGGTGTTTTTCTTTGCTGTGCAGGCGGCGTTGCCGGCGCTCTTGGAGAGCATGAATATGGCTCCCCTGAATATCGGCAGGGTCATCCTTCCCCAAGCCAGCACTCTGCTTGTCCGGCTTCTCGTCGCCCTGTCATTGGTTACGCTCCTAGATGCGACGTACAGTCGATGGGATTTCGCGAAACGCATGCGCATGAGCCGTCGTGAGGTTCGTGACGAAATCAAGCGTCGAGAGGGCGATCCGCGGGTCAAATCGCGTTTGCGCGAACTCCAGAGGGAAGCGGTCAAGCGAGCCCGCAGTCTCGGACGGGTCAAGGACGCGGACGTGCTCATCACTAACCCGGTGCGACTTGCCATCGCCATCAAGTATGATCGGGAGCGCATTGACGCTCCGTTGGTCATCGCCAAGGGTGCAGGGTTCCTCGCCGCGCGTATGCGCGAGATTGCCCGTCGACATCGGGTTCCGGTAGTCGAGAATCGTCCCTTGGCGCGTGCGCTGTTTCACAAGGTACCCCTGGATCATCTCGTTCCGGCAGAGCACTACGGCACCCTCGCGCGTATCCTGGTTTGGGTCTATGCGCTTAAAACGCCACCGGGCAAGGAGTTGCCAGCATGATTCGGACTTTGCGCCAGATCATGGGCCTCAATGCGGACATGCTTCTCGTGTTCGGCATGATTGGCATCCTGGTCGTCCTTTTCGCACCGATCCCCCCGCGGGCGCTGGATTTTCTCCTGCTCCTCAATCTCAGCTTCGCCTTGCTTCTCTTGCTGATGACCTTCTATGTCGAGAAACCGGTCGAATTCTCCACCTATCCGTCACTTCTACTGATCGCGACCCTCTTTCGGCTCTCGCTCAATATCGCCGCCACGCGCCTGATACTCGGCAATGCCGACGCGGGAAGAGTGATCGGCGCGATCGGCTCGTTCGTCGTGCAGGGGAACTATGTAATTGGCATGGTCGTATTCCTCATTCTAGTTGTGGTCCAGTATGTCGTGGTGACCAGCGGAGCGCAGCGGGTGGCGGAAGTTGCCGCACGCTTCACCCTAGACAGCATGCCGGGCCAGCAAATGAGTATCGATGCGGACCTCAACATGGGATTCATCGATCAGGCAGAGGCCCAGCGACGGCGCAAAAATATCGAAAAGGAAGCTAACTTCTACGGCGCCATGGACGGCGCCAGCAAGTTCGTGAAGGGCGATGCCATCGCTGGCATTGTGATCCTGCTGATCGATATATTCGGTGGCTTGGCTGTAGGAGTTATCCAACTCGGCATGCCCTGGCCGGAAGCGGCTCAGACCTTTACCCTATTGACCATCGGTGATGGCATTGTGACCCAGGTCCCAGCCCTGGTCATCTCAGTCGGAACTGGCATCATCGTCACTCGTTCAGGCACCGATACACACTTGAGCCGAGAAATCCTAGGGCAGCTGGGCGCCTTTCCCAAAGCCATGGCGCTGGTTGCGGTGTCGCTTTTCGGCATCGGATTTCTGCCCGGAATTCCCCTCCTACCGGTCGTCATAATTTCCGCAATCCTGGGAGCGCTGGCCTTCACGATCAAACATGCCGCCAAGTTGCCCAGCGGCAATCAACAGGGAGAAGAATCCCCCAGGGGGGCTGACGCGGAGAGTCTGGAAAGTCTGCTGGAAGTTCACCCGATCGAGGTTCGGGTGGGCCAAAATCTCATCGCCCTGGTCAATGACGAGGATTCCGGTCTGCGGGAGCGTATCTCCGCCTTCCGCAAACAACATGCCCTAGAGGCGGGAATGATCCTCCCGAAGGTGCGTATCAGGGATGAAAAGCGTCTAGCGCCACTGTCCTACGAAATTGCCATATTCGGAGTCGGCGCAGGCAGCGCCGAACTCGTTCCGGATCGGATGCTGGCCATCCATCCCACCGGTACCCGGGGCAATCTGACTGGTATCGAAACCAAGGATCCCACCTATGGTCTCCCGGCAATCTGGATTGACGAGAGCCAGAAGGCAACTGCTCGGGCAGCGGGATTTACCCTTGTCGATCCCTTGACGGTTTTCGTAACGCATCTGACCGAGGTATTGCGCCGGAATGCAGCCAATCTGCTGACCCGCGCCGCCGCAGTAGCTCTGGTTGATCGGGTCAGGGAACAAAACGCTGGACTGGTCGAGGAATTGATCCCCGGTGTCCTCTCTCTGGTGGAAGTGCAGAAAGTCTTGCAAAACCTGCTGCGAGAGAAGGTTTCAGTGAGGCACCTGGAGGCGATTCTAGAAGTCTTGGCAGACGCGGGCCGCAGCAGTAAGGATGCCGATCGATTGACGGAAGTCGTCCGCCAACGCCTCGGTCCGGCGATCTGTCAGGCGCTGGCCTCCAGCGCCGGAGACCTGCCCGTCATCACGCTCGATCCAGGAATCGAGCAAAAGATTGCTGGAAGCATTCAGGCAGCGGACGAGCGGGCTCGCCTGCTGCTAGAGCCAAAGTTTGCGGAAATGGTCATCGGGCGCCTTGCTGGTCAAGTCGAGCAAATGATGAAGAGCAACACGGCACCGGTTCTGCTATGTGCGCCAGAATTGCGACGCCATCTGCGCAGTATCACGGAGCGGGTGCTTCCGCATCTCGCGATCCTGTCAATGTCCGAAGTTCCCGCCACGATAAATCTACGCTCCTTTGGCGTGGTGAAAGCATGAAGCTTGATCCCTCAACGCTTTCCACCCTTCCCGGCCTCGGCGCGGGCGAAGCGCGTCTCGCGTCGTTTTCCGGCGGAGATGCTTGGGCGGACAACCTCACCTTGGGGCAGATTCTCAAGGGAAGCGTCGGGTGCCGCTGGGGACGATGCCCGTCAATCGACGGATTCCGATCGGGAGTTCCTGCCATCTCCAATTCTCAGCGCAGCGCTCAATATTCAGACCGGCGCACGCTTGCAGCACCGCTTTCGAACGCTGCCGGTGGTCGTCGGCGGGCGCCTGCTCGAATTCGATCTTGCGCTCTTCGATCACCTACCCGCGGATCACGGGGGAGTGCGATCGAAACGTATTCATTTTTCCTTGACCACAGAGCAAGGAGAGCTGGACGTGGACGCGACAACGCTCGATAACCGGGTGGAAATCGCTTTTTCGTCGAATCGCCGCACGTTGCTCGACTCCCTGCAAGATTACTCGCGGGCACTTGCCGAGGCTTTGCAACTGCATGGGTGGCTCATGGAAGGCTCCCAATATCGGCATGATCGGCCGCCGGGTCCCGCGCACTCTATCGTCGAACACGTCCTTGCCCAGGACAGTCTGCAGGTTGCGCTGTGATGGGCACCGGTTCGCCTCGCCGTGTCGTGGGACTTTCGTATGAACCGGGACAGCCACTTCCCCGAGTTGTGCTGAAGGGGGTCGGCCCGATTGCGAGCCATATCGAGCGTGAATTCCTGAAATCTCGGTCGAGCCATCGCGTCGTCAAAGACAAAGGACTACTAAGCAGCTTGTTCCGCTTACCGATGGATTCGGAAATTTCGCCAAGTCGCCTTGCGACTCGTTGCCCAGTTCTTGGGTCGGAATGAAGGAGCCGAAGCAATCTCCCAACTGGCTGATTGTGTGGCGGCGAATCCGAAACCTTTCGTCGGCCAGTTTCTGAGCTCCAGATCGCGGCTCGCGACGTCGAAAGAACCATTGCCTGGCTGCACAACTTCCGCAGACTGCACATTCGCTTCGAGCGCCTGCCTATCATTCACGAAGCCTTCATCTCGATCGCCTGCTGCTTGATCTGCTGGCGGACCCTCAGAAATGATTAGCCGTCATTTTGTTAGCTGCGGACGCTTCTCGTCCTTGTCCAGGGCGGCTTTGAGTTGGGCGGTTTGCAGTTCTTCGAGTTTCAGGAGCACGCGGCCGAGGTCGTGTTTGAGCACGTCTTCGGCTTCGCCCAGTTCGATGCCGGCGAGTTTGACGAAGGCAGCGCGCGCTTTGGCGCTGTAGAGGTCGAGGGTGTCGACGTGGAAGCGTTCGCCCAGGCTCACCAGCAGATTGACTTTGAGGGCCTCGGGGTTGAGTGGCTTCTTCCAGCCGCGCACGCGGTAGCGGCGTTCGCCGTAGGTGAGCACCAGGTCGGTGTCTGTCTGTTCGGTGGGCGTGTCGGTCGGCGGTGCTTCGGGTAGCGGGCTGGCCAGGGTCGGGGCGGGAATCGGCGCTGGCGGCGGCTCGGCGGTGGGCGGTTCAGCGGCTATCCCCAAGGGGGACGCCGAGGAAGAAGCGGCGGTTTCCTGGAGGTGGTCGCAATTTGTGACCACCTCGCGGGCCGGCGCCTTGCCCTGCCCGAGCCAGTGCGCCTTGCGGATCAAGAGGCCCAGCGTTTTGTCCGCCGGCTGCATCTTGAGGGAGACTTCGTTGGCGTCCATGCCCTTGGGGAACTGGATACGGTAGCACTCGATGCCCGCCGCCATCAGGCGCGGCGCCAGCTTTTCTGCGGCGCGCTCGCCGGCTTCGTCGCGGTCGTAGGCGATCAGTACCCGTTCCGTGCCGTGGCGCTGGAAGGCGGCCAGCAGCTCGTCCGTAAACCCTTCGACGCCATAGGCGGCGGTGACGTTGCGGTAGCCGGCGCACCAGAAAGTCATGGCGTCGATGAGGGCTTCGCAGAGAATGATTTCTCGCGAGGCGACGAGTGCTTGCCCGTTCCAGACGCCGGCATGCGGGCCGGGCAGGTACAGGTGCTTCGGGGTGCCGGGACGCAGGTCGTCGCGCAGCTTGCGGCCGTAGACTTCGACGACGTTGCCGCCTTCATCGAAGATGGGAACGACCAGGCTGCCGTTGAAGTGTTCGTGGCCGCTCTCGCGCAGGAGGCCGATACGTTGCAGCCGGGCGCGGATGTCGGCGCCGGCGCGGCGGTTCTTCTCGGGCAGGCGCAGGCCCAGGGTTCTATCGGCCAGGCCAAGCTTGAAGCTGTCGATGAGTTCGGCATGCTTGAGTCCCCGTGCGGCCAGATAGGCCAGGGCTTCCGGGGATTGTTTGAGGCGCTCGTGGTAGTAGGCGATAGTGTCGTTGAGCAGGTGCTGGTCGTCGGCGTCCAGGGCCACCGGCGGCGGCAAGGCGCGCACGGTGGTGCGCTTGATCGGAGCGGCAGCGCCGTTACCAACATTCGCGGCTAAGGAAGGGTCGGCCTTCAGGAGTTCGACGGCGTGGCGGAAACTCACGCCCTTTGCTTTGATCACCCAATCGATGGGACCGCCACCGATGCCGCAGCCGAAGCAGTGCCAGAGGTTCTTCGCCGGGGTCACCACCAGCGAGGCTTCCCGGTCCTCGTGGAACGGGCAACGGCCCAGCCAGTCCTTGCCTGCCTTCTTCAATTCGATCCCCGCCGATTCGACCAGCCGCTGCACGGAGACTTCTTCCTTTAGCCGCTCGATGTCTGCTTCGGGGATGCGGGGCATAAGTCGGGCTCCTGCTAAAAAAGCTGTCAAGGGGTTTTGAGTAAAAATAACTCAGTTGCATGGTACCCATAATATGGGTAAAGTCAACGAAACTCACGGAAACCGGAGATATCTTGATGGCCGTTCAAACACTGCTTCCGCTGCTCATGAACGCCAAGGACGAAGAGTTTTTCAAGGCACTCGGTGCGCGTATCGCCCAGGCCCGCAAGGATCAGGGGCTGACGCAACAGCAACTGGCCGATCAGTTGGGTATCCCGCAGCAAACGATGGCTAATTACGAGGTGGCGCGTGCCCGGCTGCCGGCCTCGATGCTGCCAGTGCTGGCCCAGTTGCTGACGCTGTCGCTCGACGAACTGATGGGCACGTCGCTGCCCAAGCGACGCGGCAAGCGCGGACCAACTTCGCGGCTGCAACAGCAGATCGAGGCTGTCGAGCAACTGCCCAAGACCAAGCAACAGTTCGTTTCGCAGATGCTCGATACCGTGCTGGCTCAGGCGGGGCACTAACAGTGGCAGCCGACAGTCTGGCGCCTGTGCTGCGCATCGAGAGCCGCATCCTCTCCCTGCGCGGCCAACGGGTCATCCTCGACGCCGACCTAGCCGCCCTCTACGGCGTGCCGACCAAGCGACTCAATGAGCAGGTCAAGCGCAACGCTGAACGCTTCCCGGCAGATTTCATGTTCCGCTTGTCCGCCGAGGAAACGGCGGAATTGAACCGGTCGCAATTTGCGACCGGTTCCCAGAGACACCGCGATCCGCGTTTTCCACCCTTTGCCTTCACCGAGCACGGGGCCATGATGGCCGGCTTCATGCTCAACAGCCCTCATGCGGTCGAAGTGTCCATCTACGTGGTGCGCGCCTTCGTGCGCCTGCGCGAGGCACTGGCCACCCATCGGGAGTTTTCCGACAAGCTCGATGCCCTGGAACAGAAGACGGAATTGCTCGCCTTGCAGCACGAGACTTTCGCGGGCAATACGCGGGCTCAGTTGAAGCAGGTTTTCGAGGCGCTGCGCCAGCTCATGGCGCCACCGCCTGAATCACCCAAGCGGCCTATCGGGTTTGTGACGACGGAAGACAAGAGCGGCAAGCCCAAAGCGGCTAAGGGCAAGGCATGACGATCATCGGCGACGAAACTCCCCTTCGTCAAATCCGCGCCGTGTTCGACGCGGAAACCATTCGCGTCTATCAGGCGTATTCCGATGACATCGCGGACAGCGCGTTGGCGCATGGGCGATTCGTTTCGCCACCCTTCAAGATGGAGCGGATGACCTGGATTAAGCCCTCCTTCCTCTGGATGATGTACCGCGCCGGCTGGGGCTTCAAGAATGCCGGCCAGAGCCGCATCCTGGCCATCGACATCACGCGGGAAGGGTTTGAGTGGGCCTTGGCGCATAGCTGCCCGAGCCATGCCGATCCGTCGATGAGCAAGGAAGAATGGGAGCGGCTAAAGAGTGAATCCCCGGTGCGTATCCAGTGGGACCCGGAGCGGGATTTGCTCCTTCAGCCGCTACCGCACCGGGCCATTCAGATCGGGTTGAGCAAGGAGGCCGTGAAGCTCTACGTGAACCAGTGGATTCGTCGGATTACCGATGTGACGCCGCTGGCGCATGAGATTCATGCGCTTGTGGCAAACAAACGATTCGATGAAGCACGGGCGAAGCTGCCAATCGAAACATCATTCCTCTACGACGCCTCACCACTGACGTTTCGCTAAACCCTTCGCAACGGCGGCCTGGTCGTGAACTGCGCAGACAGCATCTATTTCGGCCAATTCCTCCGCATACTGCTCTGGAGCGCTCTCACATAGCTTAGTAAGAACAGTCTTGAGATTGAGGCAATTGGCTACGTCTGAAGGGTCGAGTCGTATTGCGTCCCGATAACACTGGGCAGCTCCCTGAAAGTCTCCGACCTTAGTCAGCAAACCACCCAACTCCACATACGGATCAACAAATGACGACTCCATTTCAATTGCAGCTTGGTAGCGCTTGAATGCTGCAACTAGATCACCACTACGCTCCTCTTGTATGCCAACAAGATATTGATATCGGGCGATAGGGTAATCCGGCTGGATGTTTATCGACGCCTCGTAGCATTCAACGGCAGACTGAAAGTTCCTTAGATAAAAGTGGCGGTTGCCCAAGCATTCCAATTTCACATGCTCGGGCAAAATGCTTTCCCCTTCGGCCAGCAGGATATCCCCTTGATCGGTTCTACCAAGAGAAAAGTGGCTAGTGATTTCGTTTCTCAACCCTCGAATCTTCTCTTCCATTACCCGCCGTTCGCCCTCTTGATATCGATAATTAGCTGGTTGAATTCATCAAGCTTTGACGCGGGAACGCCAATATTGCGTAGCGATGGATTCGCAGTCTGGCTCATACCTTCGTAGTGAAACTTTATAGCGTCAACGCCCTTTGAACTGGATTGTTCTACGGCGGTGCTCATGAGCTTGTTATAGCCCTGACGATCAAGAACAAACTCAACAATCTGCTGATCCGTTCCAGCCGCCACTGCTTTGTTTTGGAATGCCTGCACTTTCTCAAGTGATTCCGAAAGATACTTACTTGAATCTGTGCCCTTTATCTGAGGCTGAAGTCGCATGGTTTCAAATGTCTTCTCCGCTTCGGCGGCAGACATCTTTCGGAAAATCGAAACCTCTGTCGTGTTTGCAACAACACAGCACGCCACCGCGTCCCGTCGTACAACCGCCCCGCACTCCTAGCCGCCATGCGGCTTTCCAGCCCACCACAGCCGACGCAGGCGGCATTGTAGCGTGGCGACCCCCTGACGCGGGTTTTAGCCGCGCAGCGGCTAAGGAAGGGGCGGCGGCGGCGCCCCGGCAGGTCAGCGGTCGGGCTTGTGCCACCACGGATACGGGTCTTGTCATCCAGGAAGGTGAGACGGTCGGCATAGGGATTGACCACGGCGAGCGGCTGCAGGAGGCGCTGGGCGTTTTGGTGCAGGCGCTGGAGGTCGTCGCGCCCGGTTTCCATCAGCAGACCTTCGAGGGTCTGCCGCTGCCGTTGCAGGACGTGGATGGCGCGGGTCTGTTCGCGGGATTCATTCACCGTCAGCACCAGGCAGCGGTTGAGGAGTTCTTCGTCGATGTCGATGGCCGTCGTGGTGAGGAAGAGCATCACCGGGCCTTCGACGCGGTATTCGTGCGTGACCAGGAGACCCGTGTCGGGGTCTTTGCCGGTGGACGCGATGGTGACTTGGCCATCGGATTGCAGGAGCTTCAGGGCGTAGCCGGCGCTGGCGGCGCCTTCTTCTTCGGCGATGGCGAGGATCTTGTGCTTGAGGTTGGTTTCGCCCATGTAGAAGAGGCTCTGCCCGGTCATGGCGGAGTAGCGCACTTGCGCCTCGCTTGGCACCAAGGAGAGCACGGCATCCATGAGCGAGGATTTGCCGGCGGCCGACGAGCTTTGGATGATGACGGCCAGGGGCCGGTCCAGTTGCCGCGAGACGGCGGCGAGATAGCCGACCAGGGTGTTGGTCTCTTCGCCGACGATGCCGATGGCGGCGAAGTCGGCGAGGATGCGTTCCAGGAGCTTGGGGTCTTTGAGCAGGGCCAGGGCCTCCATCTGTTCGGCGTCGGATAGCTGCGGACGCTTCTCGTCCTTGTCCAGGGCGGCTTTGAGTTGGGCGGTTTGCAGTTCTTCGAGTTTCAGGAGCACGCGGCCGAGGTCGTGTTTGAGCACGTCTTCGGCTTCGCCCAGTTCGATGCCGGCGAGTTTGACGAAGGCAGCGCGCGCTTTGGCGCTGTAGAGGTCGAGGGTGTCGACGTGGAAGCGTTCGCCCAGGCTCACCAGCAGATTGACTTTGAGGGCCTCGGGGTTGAGTGGCTTCTTCCAGCCGCGCACGCGGTAGCGGCGTTCGCCGTAGGTGAGCACCAGGTCGGTGTCTGTCTGTTCGGTGGGCGTGTCGGTCGGCGGTGCTTCGGGTAGCGGGCTGGCCAGGGTCGGGGCGGGAATCGGCGCTGGCGGCGGCTCGGCGGTGGGCGGTTCAGCGGCTATCCCCAAGGGGGACGCCGAGGAAGAAGCGGCGGTTTCCTGGAGGTGGTCGCAATTTGTGACCACCTCGCGGGCCGGCGCCTTGCCCTGCCCGAGCCAGTGCGCCTTGCGGATCAAGAGGCCCAGCGTTTTGTCCGCCGGCTGCATCTTGAGGGAGACTTCGTTGGCGTCCATGCCCTTGGGGAACTGGATACGGTAGCACTCGATGCCCGCCGCCATCAGGCGCGGCGCCAGCTTTTCTGCGGCGCGCTCGCCGGCTTCGTCGCGGTCGTAGGCGATCAGTACCCGTTCCGTGCCGTGGCGCTGGAAGGCGGCCAGCAGCTCGTCCGTAAACCCTTCGACGCCATAGGCGGCGGTGACGTTGCGGTAGCCGGCGCACCAGAAAGTCATGGCGTCGATGAGGGCTTCGCAGAGAATGATTTCTCGCGAGGCGACGAGTGCTTGCCCGTTCCAGACGCCGGCATGCGGGCCGGGCAGGTACAGGTGCTTCGGGGTGCCGGGACGCAGGTCGTCGCGCAGCTTGCGGCCGTAGACTTCGACGACGTTGCCGCCTTCATCGAAGATGGGAACGACCAGGCTGCCGTTGAAGTGTTCGTGGCCGCTCTCGCGCAGGAGGCCGATACGTTGCAGCCGGGCGCGGATGTCGGCGCCGGCGCGGCGGTTCTTCTCGGGCAGGCGCAGGCCCAGGGTTCTATCGGCCAGGCCAAGCTTGAAGCTGTCGATGAGTTCGGCATGCTTGAGTCCCCGTGCGGCCAGATAGGCCAGGGCTTCCGGGGATTGTTTGAGGCGCTCGTGGTAGTAGGCGATAGTGTCGTTGAGCAGGTGCTGGTCGTCGGCGTCCAGGGCCACCGGCGGCGGCAAGGCGCGCACGGTGGTGCGCTTGATCGGAGCGGCAGCGCCGTTACCAACATTCGCGGCTAAGGAAGGGTCGGCCTTCAGGAGTTCGACGGCGTGGCGGAAACTCACGCCCTTTGCTTTGATCACCCAATCGATGGGACCGCCACCGATGCCGCAGCCGAAGCAGTGCCAGAGGTTCTTCGCCGGGGTCACCACCAGCGAGGCTTCCCGGTCCTCGTGGAACGGGCAACGGCCCAGCCAGTCCTTGCCTGCCTTCTTCAATTCGATCCCCGCCGATTCGACCAGCCGCTGCACGGAGACTTCTTCCTTTAGCCGCTCGATGTCTGCTTCGGGGATGCGGGGCATAAGTCGGGCTCCTGCTAAAAAAGCTGTCAAGGGGTTTTGAGTAAAAATAACTCAGTTGCATGGTACCCATAATATGGGTAAAGTCAACGAAACTCACGGAAACCGGAGATATCTTGATGGCCGTTCAAACACTGCTTCCGCTGCTCATGAACGCCAA
This sequence comes from Rhodocyclaceae bacterium, assembly GCA_035345935.1. Taxonomy (GTDB): domain Bacteria; phylum Pseudomonadota; class Gammaproteobacteria; order Burkholderiales; family Rhodocyclaceae; genus SSSZ01. The sequence goes on from DAORDK010000058.1 coordinate 19,650, forward strand.
GGACGAAGAGTTTTTCAAGGCACTCGGTGCGCGTATCGCCCAGGCCCGCAAGGATCAGGGGCTGACGCAACAGCAACTGGCCGATCAGTTGGGTATCCCGAGAGGGCTTGGCGAGGTTGTGAGGCATCGTATTGAAATCCATCGGCGGAAACGTTGGCATAGCCATCTTCGGGCTCGCCACTGCGCATGAAATCGGGAACCTCGTTGTTACGACGCTTCACGTCGCGAATAAACGCTTCGCCATTGGCTTCACCAAGGAGGTCCAGACGGTCCATATTTGCGGCCACGGCTGCGCGCCATTGGCCTGCAGTGGCGGGGAAATCCGGGAACTTGCCCTGCAAGGCCTCCGCGCCATCGTTGATGCGGAATACGTCGATGTCTGTTGTACCAAGCTGTACTCGATCCGACCCGATCACTCCTTTGGAAACATCGCTCGTCCTCCCACCGGCATCCACTAGGACAATCCGCTCCCCTCGGAGCAGATCGGGGACGCCGTCCAGAATGGCGTTGAGATCGCTGTCGGAGTTTGCTGCACCGACTGCGGTGGAGTTGTCTCCGATGGAATTCCCGCTCGCATTGCCAAACCCATCCATCCGCACAAACCCCGACAGCGCATCCCCCGCGACCCCCTCCCAAGAGAACCCCCCGCCCATGATCGCTGCTCGCGTTCCGGCTGAAGTCAGCGCCCCAATTCCGGAGCGGGCCAGGGAAGCCCAAGGCCCGCTGCCTTCAACCCGGCCGCTCAGGGACTGAGACAGCGGCGCGCTGACTGCGCTCACGGCCACGCTCGCCCAATTGAAGCTCTTCTGCTGGCCGGTCACGATATTGATGCCCTGGCTCACCACACTGCGGGCCGCGGCACCGACCATGGCGTTCCCGATCTGACCCGCAGCCGTATCGCCGAAGACATTGATCGACCCCGGCAGCCCGGCCGTCGCCGCTGCCCCCAGCGCCCCGGCTGCCACCGCTCCCCAACTGAACTCGTCCTGCACGCCCAGGGCCATGCCAGTCAGTTGACCAGCGATGGAGCCGACCGCCCCTGCAGCCAGGGCGATGCCGACGTTCGAAGCAAGCGTACTTAGCCCGACACTCCACAATCCAGTTAACCCGTTGACACAGACTTGCGCCAAGGCCCCCGCCGTCAGGACGGTCGCCACCACGGCCACAATCGCAATGATGATGGAAG
>DAORDK010000059.1:0-20769 GCA_035345935.1 Rhodocyclaceae bacterium
ACGACCTGCTCCAGTACGAGGTGGCGCTGGAGGAGAAGAACGCCGCCCTGGAGGAGTCCCACCAGTTCATCGAAAGCGTGCTGGCGTCCATGTCCGACATTCTCATCGTCTGCGATCGCAACGGCAGCATCGAGGAAGTCAATTCATCCCTGCAGCGTTTTTCCGGCAAATCGGCAGGCCAACTCGAGCGCACGCCCGTCTTCGAACTCTTTGCCGATGACGGCGAGCGGGCCAAGGCTCGCGAGCTCTTTTCCCGCCAGGGCCGCGACGGGGTCCACGATGCCGAACTCTACCTGCGCGCCGGCGACGGTTCGTCGGTACCGGTCTCGGTCAACTGCACGCCCCGGATATCCCAGACCGGCAAGCTCATGGGCATGGTGGTCACCGGACGGCCGGTGGGGGAACTGCGGCGTGCTTACCAGGCGCTCCGCCAGGCCCATGAAGACTTGAAGCGCACGCAGAGTCAATTGCTTCACGCGGAAAAGATGGTTTCCCTGGGGCGTCTGGTGGCCGGCGTGGCCCACGAACTGAACAACCCCATCAGCTTTGTCCTCGGCAACGTCCTGTCGCTGCAGCGTTACGCCGGGCGACTCGAATCCTATCTCGACGCGGTCCATCTTTCGTCCGCCGCCGCCGATCCCGACCTCACGCGCTTACGGGAAGAGCTGCGCATCGACCGCATCGTCCGCGACCTCTCGCCCCTGATCGGCGGGATGATCGAGGGCGCCGAGCGAACCCGGGACATCGTCGATGCCCTCAAACGCTTCTCCGCCCTGGACAAATCGACCCCGGAGCGGGTCAACCTCAACGAAGTGGTCGAGCGTTCGGTGCGTTGGGTCGTCCAGAGCGCGCCGGCGCGCTTCTCGGCCGACGTGGACCTGCCGCCCGACCTCGCCTGCAAGGGACACTCCGGACAGTTGCAGCAGGTGGTCATGAATCTGGTCCAGAACGCCTGCGATGCAACCGGGGGACAGGCGCAGCCGCGTCTCCAGATTTCCGGATCCCGGGAAGGCGCCGTGGTACGGATTCAATTCGCCGACAACGGACCCGGAATCTCCGCGGAACACCTGGCCAAGCTGTTCGAACCGTTCTTCACTACCAAACCGGTCGGGCAGGGTACCGGTCTCGGGCTTTCCATCAGCTACGGCATCGTCGAGCGCCATGGCGGCAGCCTTGAGGCCGCCAATCGACCGGGGGGCGGTGCGCTCTTCACTCTCACACTGCCGGTGGAAAGCAGGTGATCAATCCGTAAAGCGCCTGAGCGGTCAATCCCCACCGCCGGCCGCTGTACCGCTCGCCCAATATCACCCGCGACAAGCACTTGCATCGCTGGCACGATACTTGTATGAAGAAGTACTCCATTTTTCCTACAAGAGCGCAAACGCCATGGACGCCCTGCCCGCCGATTGGACCTCCCTTGCTCTTCTGACCTTCGTTCTCGGGATGAAGCACGGATTCGACGCCGATCACCTGGCGACGATAGATGGCCTCACTCGCTACAACAGTCGGACCAATCCGGGGCTCGCGCGGCGCTGCGGCGCCCTCTTCTCCCTTGGGCACGGTGCCGTCGTGGTCGCCATCGCCCTGGGAGTCTCGGTCCTGGCTTCCGGCTGGCGGGTTCCGGAGCAGTTCGCCACCTTGGGGGCGGCGATCTCCATCGCCTTTCTTCTCGCCCTGGGCAGCCTCAATCTCGCTGCGGTCCTCGCCACGGCTCCGCACGAAATGGTTCAGCCCGTGGGATTGAAGGGAAAGCTTCTGGGACGCCTGCGTCACGCCGGCCACCCTGCTCTGGTGGCGGGAGTCGGCGCCCTTTTCGCCCTGTCCTTCGACACCCTCTCCCAGGCCGCCTTCTTCGCTTTCGCCGCGGCCTCCTACGGGGGATGGACGCACGCCCTCGGACTCGCGCTCCTATTCCTCCTCGGAATGCTGCTCACCGATGGCATCAATGGCGCCTGGATCGCCCGGCTCATTGCCCGGGCGGACGAGGTGGCGCTTATCGCCTCCCGCGTCATGGGTCTGGCGGTCTCGGGGATCAGCCTGCTGGTCGCCGCCTTTGGGCTTGCCCGTCTGCTTTCGCCGAGCGTAGAGGGCTGGAGCGACGGGAAGGAGCTTGCGGTCGGCGGCCTCTTGCTCGCGTGTATCGCCGCCAGCTTCCTGCTTGCATTGCGCCTCGGCCGGCGGCCGGTCGCTTCCTAGTTCCGCTGCCGAGGCAGCACAGAGGCGAAAGAGCTCTGAAGAAGGAGCCGGGAACGCGTAGACTGCGCGAGTGTCCTCTCTTGAGGGAATGCTAGGGGAGTCGCCGGGTGAGCGCTGGCAAATTGGAAGAAACCGCATCCGGGCAGTGGGTCGGCGCCTTTGCCGACCTGGCCCGCACGGTGTTCGTTCCGACCGATGCTCAATTGCGCATCCTGCATTGGCCGCCCAGCGCCGAGACTCTGCTGGGCTGGTCTGTCCAACGGGCAGTAGGATTCAGTCTTCCTGCCGTCCTGAGCCTCGCCCGCGCTTCGCAACTCGATCTGCGGGCGGCCATCGAAGCCGGCAAGGACCTCGACGACGTCTTGCTTCCCGCTCGACGCCTGGGGGGCGGCCGCTGCCCCTTGAGGGGGGCGGCCCGCATCGTGCGGGCCGCAGCCGGACAGATCGAGGGGGTTGCCTGGTCCCTGCGACCGGAACCCGACTGCGGAGCCTCCGCCAAAGCGGAGGCACAGCCGCTGGACATCGCTTTGTCCCGCTGGCCGGGGGCTCTCGACCGCCTGAACTTCCCGGTGGCTCTGGTCGATACGGTCTGCAGTGTCCGCATGGCCAACCGGTACGCCCGCAAGATCCTCAACCTGGAGGTGGGCCGCCCCTGGCCCCCGGAACTCCGCGGGCCTTCGGGGAGTAACTGGTGGCACGGGAGCGCCGATCGAGAACCGACGACAAACCGCTGGGAACTTGAAATCCAGGGGCGGCGCCTGGACATGAGCGCACTGCCCATCGCGGTCAACGGCGAGACCCCGGACTTCGTGTTGTGTGTCGGTATTCCCTCGGCGCCCGGGCTGTCGGCCGAATTGCGCAAATTCTACCGGGCAGTGGATGAAAACCTCGCGGGCGTTGTCATTACCGATGCGGAAGCCCGCATCGAATACGCCAACCCGCAGGCCTGCGAGATACTCGGTTGTTCGCCGGTGGAACTCATCCACCGGGACGTTCGCAGCCTCTATCTGCCTGCTGTCGATGCGGGCGATGGAATGGACGGCGCTTTGAGCCAGGGTGCCTTGGATGTCCAGATGCAACGCCCGGACGGCGAAATCCGCGCAGTCCGTGCAGCGATTTCCGACATTCCTGGAGAAGACGGAAGCATTGCCAACTGGGTGATTCTCATCGACGATATCTCGGAGCGCCGCGCCCTGGAGGTCCGGGAGCGGCAATTGCGCGAACAGGTCGCCCAGTCGGCAAGGTTGGCGGCCGTCGGGGAAATTGCCACCATGATCGCTCACGAGATCAATCAGCCACTGTCCAACATCGCCAACTTCGGTCGCGGGCTCTTGCATCGCCTGGCCCGCGGTCCGGTGGATTCCGAAGCGCTGTCCGATACCCTGGAGGAAATGGTCCGCCAGGTTGAGCGCGCGGACAAGGTGGTCCGTAATGTCCGTACCCTGGCTCGGCGCCCGGGCGCCCAAGCCACGGCATCGGATATCAATCGACTCCTCGAGACGAATCTTCCAACTTTTCACCTGCTCGCTCGCAGTGCAGGTGTGCGCATCGTCCTTGATCCGGCACCCGAACTCGTTTCGCTCACGGCTGACGCGAGCCAGATCGAGCAGGTGCTGGTCAATCTGGTGAAGAATGCCATCGAAGCTTGCGAGAGCCTGGATTCCGACGCGCGCCGGGTCGTCATCCGCACCCGACCCGGCGCCAGCGGCGGCATCGCCGTCGAAGTCGAGGATCCTGCCCCTATGCTAGCGCCTGAAATTCTCAAGCGCATTGGCGAACCCTTCTTTACCACCAAGGCCGACGGACTGGGACTGGGGCTTTCCATCAGCCGCACGCTGCTTGAGAATTACGGTTGCCGCCTTTCTATCCGTCCGCTGGACGGCGGAGGCAAGGCTTTCCATTTCGAACTGCCACCGCCCCATGAGCCTAACTGATCCCGTCGCGTCTCCCTCGCCGATACCCGTGGTCTATGTCGTGGACGACGATCCCGTGGCGCGCAAGTCGGTCAGCTTCCTGGTCGGCATCCTCGATGTCGAGGTCTGCCCCCTGGAATCCGCAGAATCTTTCTTGGCCGCCTACCGGCCAGGCCTGCCCAATTGCCTGATCCTCGACGTGCGCATGCCCGGCATGAGCGGAATGGAACTCCAGTCCGAACTCCTGCGGCGCCAGATCGATATTCCGATCATCTTCGTTTCCGGTCACGGCGACATTCCCATGGCCGTGCGGGCCATGCAGTCCGGTGCCCTGGATTTCCTGACCAAGCCCTATAGCGACCAGGACTTGTTGGAGCGCGTCCAGAAAGCCCTGCGGCTGGACGTCGAGCGCAAGCAGCGGCGCCGCCAGCAGGCTGCGGTTCGAGCCCGCTTGGCCCTTCTGACGCAGAGGGAAGTCGACGTTTTGCAACTCGTGGTGAAGGGCATGACCAACAAGGAAATCGCCCAGTCACTGACGATCAGTGTCAAAACCGTGGAAACCCATCGGGCCCGAGTCATGGAGAAGATGCGGGCCGAAAGTCTCGCCGGGCTGTGCGCGGCTATTCAGGCCGCCCAGCAGCCCGCTTGACATCGGGGTTTACCCGCATCCGCTCCCTGTCTTACCCGAATTTCCCTGGGTATCCCGGGCAGATAGACTTGCTCCGTAAAAATAGGATCGTGTGTCTGCCATGTCCGGCCGACGATCCGATAAAGGAGCGACGGTAATGGACATTCTTCTGCTTGACCCCGATCAGGAGCGCAGGAAGCGCTTACTGGAGGCGATCGACCTGCTCGGTTACGTACGGTCGGTTCGCTTCACCAACAATCTTGCCGAGACGCGCACCATGGCCCGTCACGGTCAATTCAGCGTGGCCCTGGTCGGGCCCGATCTGCCCGAACATACCCTGGCCGCCATCACGTTCATGCGCGGCCTCATGCCTTCGACCCTGCTCATCGCCTACGACGGATTCGACCGCTACGACTTCGCCCGGCAGCAGCGGATTCTCGATGCCGGGGCCAACGCGGTCTTCGATATCCGCTTTTCGGCCACGAAGATTGCCATGCTATTGCGGCCTCTGATGCGCGGCAGTATTGGCGGTCTGGAACTGGTGGAGCAGCCAGTCGCCGCCTGACGAAATCAGGCTGGAGATGCTGCGCTGGCTTGGCGCGGCCAAAGAGAGGGCGAGCCGCAGGGTTCGCCCTCGGTCTTTATCCTTTTCGATCTGCGGGCATGGTTACGCGCCCAAGGGGAGCACGGCAATCACGGCGTCCGCTTCCTGGGGCCGGCCGAGCAGGTATCCCTGTACCGAGTCACAGCCAAGTTCGGCCAGAGCCGCCAACTGCCTTTCGGTTTCCACGCCCTCGGCCATGGCGCTCATGTCCAGCGAGTGGGCCATGAGGATGACCGTACGGACGATCTCCAGGTCATTGACGTTGTCGGGGTCGTCCAGGCCATGGATGAAGGAACGGTCGATCTTGAGGGTCGACAATGGCAGCCGCGAGAGGCGGGAAAGGGACGAGTAGCCGGTGCCAAAATCGTCCAGACTGCTGGAGACGCCCATGCCTTTGAGCTGCAGCAGTGTGCTGGCCACTATGTCGGGGCTGCTGCCCATGGCCCCCTCGGTGATTTCGACCGTCACTGCCTTGGGGGAAAGGTCGTAGTAGTGCAACAGGCGCATGAGCGCTTCGCCGATCCCGGGGCCACGGATGTGTAGCGGCGAGACATTGAGTGCTACCGGAGGAGGCAGGCGCCCGGCCGCTCGCCATGCCTTGATTTGACGCATGGCGGCCTGGAAAACCCACTCGGTCAGGGGCAGGATGAGCCCGGATTCCTCAGCCAAGGGGATGAATCGGCTGGGAGGGACCTCCCCGAAGACGGGTGAGTTCCAACGCAGCAGGGCCTCCAGTCCGATCAGGCATTTGTCCGGGAGGCTGTGCTGGGGCTGGTAGACCAGACGCAATTCGTCATCGCTTGCCAGTGCCTGCCGTAAGCCGTTGATGAGGCCCAGGCGTTCGGCGGGAGCGCGGCGGATCTCCGCCGAGGAATAGCAGTAGGTATTGCGGCCGCTTTCCTTGGCCCGGTGCATGGCGGCGTCGGCGCTCTGGAGCAGGGCGCCGACGTCCTCGCCATCGCTGGGGTAGAAGGCGATACCCATGCTGGCCGTAATCCGCTGACTGAAGCCGGTGGCTGAAAGTGGTGTGTCTAGGGCCAGGCGGCAGCGTTCGACAAAGGGCTCGATCTCGCCCTCGCGCAGTTCGTCCACCAGAACGACGAATTCGTCGCTTCCGAGTCGGGCCACCGAATCCTGCTCGCGCACGGCGTGAATCAGGCGTTCGGCGACGCTGCGCAGGACATTGTCGCCGTATTCGTGGCCCAGGCTGTCGTTGATGTCCTTGAAATTGTCGAGGTCGATATAGAGGATGGCGAAGCGGTGCTGGTGACGCTGGGCTCGCACGACGGCCCTTCGGACGCGGTCGTTGAACAGCGCCCGGTTGGGCAGGTGGGTGACCAGGTCGTGCATGGCCTGGAATTCGAGATTGCGGTGCGCTTCCCGCAGGCTGGTGATGTCCGAGAAGATGGCCACGTAATTGCAGATGTCGCCTTTCTCGTCGCGGATGGCGTTGATGGTCAACCATTCGGTAAATAGGGTGCCAGACTTGGTGCGGTTCTCGATTTCCCCCTGCCATAGACCCGTCGAGTTGATTTGAGTCCACATGGCCCGGTAGAAATCGGCATCGTGGCGGTCGCTGCGCAGCATGCGGGGGGTCTGGCCCAGGGCCTCAGTTGCGCTGTACCCGGTGATCTTGGTGAAGGCTTCGTTCACCGTCACGATGCGCTGCTGGGCGTCGGTGATCATGACCGCCTCGGCCGCTCCGCTGATGACGCGCGCGGCAAGGCGCAACTGCTCGTCCGCCCGGCGTTTGTCGGTGATATCGGTCATCTGGACGCAAAGGGCATAGACTTCGCCGGCGCTGTCGGTGAGCGGGAAGCGGACCTGATGCAGCCAGCGGGCGCCGCGCCGCGTATCGACGATCTCTTCGACTTCGATCAGTTCGCTGCGGCGTAGCGTCATCAGTTCTTCGTCGCGGAAGCGCTTGGCCAGGGCCCGGGACATCAGTTGGGAGTCGGCCAGGCCGGTGAAGTCTTTGTTCCCGTCGGCAAAATAGTCGCGGTAGCCTGCATTGGCGTAGAGGTACTTGCCCGAGACGTCCTTGATTGCGATGAGGAAGGGCGTATGCTCCATCACCGACCTGAGCCGACTCTCGCTTTCGTTGAGCAGGCGCGTGGCTTGAAGCAATTCGGTCTGCTCGAGAAGGCTGACGATGGCGCCCACAGCCTGATGATCCTGCCCGAAGATGAGGGTGATGCGCAGCAGGTATTCGTGGCCATCGCCGGAGACATGGACTTCCTTCGGCTGGCGCCGGTCGAGAGCTTCCTGAATCAAGCCGACGAAGGACGGCATGCCCTTGGGAAGAAACAAATTGCCGATTTCCTGGCCGAGTATGCCTCGGTGCATCTTGAAGAGGACTTCGGCGGCCGCATTGAAGCGATTGATCTGCAACTGGGCGTCGAGCACGATGATCGGCATGCCGACGTTATTCTGGATCGATTCCAGGTCGGAATTGGTCTTGATCAGGTCGGTGGACTTGACCTGCAGTTCCTCATTGATGGTGAGCAGTTCTTCATTGGTCGATTGCAGTTCTTCGTTGGCTGCCTCGAGCTCCTCGTTGGTCGCCTGCAATTCTTCATTGGCCGCCTGGACCTCCTCGTTGAGCGCCTGCATTTCCTCGTTTGAGGTTTCCAGTTCCTCGACCAGGGTCTGCATGTGCTCCCGGGTGGCGACCAGTTCGTCCTCCAGCTGCTTCTGGCCGGCATCGTGTGCCTCGCCCGAGTTGGAGGCCTTGAGTGGGTCCTCGGAGGGAACGAATGCCATCAGGAACAAGCGGTCACCACCGTCCACCAGGAGGGGATGAACGTGGAGCCGGATCATCGGGCCGCTCTTGCCCCGCAAGGGCAAGCGCCGACGCCCCTCGACGCTGGACCTTTTCTGATCGGCGGAACGCAGCAGGGCCTGGGCCTCGACCTTGAGTTCCCTCACCAGCAGGGTGGTCAGGTCGAGGGAGACACGACCGGCGGGGAATTGCAGATAGGTCGAAGCGTCGCCCAGGACGTGCTGGATCTGCATGTCCGCATTGACGACCACGCTGGGTGGAACGTAGATCTGCGCAGCTGCCTTGACGATGGATTGCTCGCGACTGGCCCCGGGCCGACCGGCAGCCGGCGGCGCAATCGGATCCGTCAGTTGGGCGATACTGACCGCAGCGCCCGAAGTGGCGGGGAGGCTGCGAACGCCTTCGGAGCGGCGGCGGAATAGGCGGGCTTCCTTGGCTTCCGGAACGAAGAGGAGGTCCTGCTGCGCGACACTCTCCGATTTGCCGAGAAAAAGTAGCCCCGCCGGCAGAAGGGCGTAATGAAACAGCGACAGGATGCGCGCTTGCAATTGGGGCTGAAGATAGATCAGGACATTGCGGCAGCTGATGAGGTCGAGACGAAGGAATGGCGGATCGAGCACCAAGTCCTGCCGGGCGAAGATGACCATCTCGCGTATGGTCTTCGATATTTCGTAGCGATCCGCGACGGGCCGGAAATAGCGCTGGACCACCTCCGACCCCAGGTCGCTGAGGAGCGATGCGTTATACACGCCACGACGCGCGACCTGCATGGCCTCCATATCCACGTCGGTGGCAAAGATCTGAACCCGGTACTGGTCGAATCCGCCCCCCAGCAGTCGGTGAAGCTGGATGGCAATGCTATAGGCCTCTTCGCCGGTCGCGCAGCCGGGCACCCACACCCGAACTTCGTCGCCGGGCTCCTTGCGGCGCAGGAGCTTGCGTAATCCTTCCTCGAGAACCGCGAAGGACTCCCGGTCGCGGAAAAAGGAGGTGACCGAAATGAGGATGTCCCGCGCCAGATGGTCGAGCTCTTCCGGATGTTCCTCGACGAACTCGACATAGGCGTCGAGCGTGCTTTTGCGATTGGCGAAGAGGCGGCGCTCGACCCGACGCCAGAGGGTCGCTTCCTTGTAGCCGGAAAAATCAAGCTTGGTCCGAGTGCGCACTTTGGCCAGCAGGCGCTTGAGCGCGGACAGCGGCAATTCCTGGACATCGGCCGATGGGAGAACGGGGCGCGCCTCGGCGAGGCGCGCAAGTTCGTTGGCGATCTCCTCTGGGGTCTGGATCCAGTCCACGCATCCGGTATCGATAGCGGATTGGGGCATGCCGTCGTAACGCGCCGACCTGGGATCCTGGGCGAAGTTGAATCCGCCCCCCGCTTTGATCGCGCGCACGCCGCTGGAGCCATCCGATCCGGTTCCCGAAAGGATGATTCCGATGGCGTCTTCCTTTCTTTCTTCGGCGAGGGAGGAAAGAAAGAGATTGACCGAAGGTTTCGGGGAAATTTCCCGGGGGGATTCGATGAGCTGCAGGATGCCGTCGCGCAGGACGACATTCCGGTTGGGGGGTGTGATGTAGATGGTATCGGGAACCGGGGCCTGGCCATCCACCGCTTCGATGACCGGCAGCGCCGTTTCCCGGCCGAGCAGTTGGGGCAGCATGCTCTTGTAGGAAGAGGACAGGTGCTGGACCACCACATAGGACATGCCGGCCCCCTTGCGCAGATTGGAGACCAGGGAGGTGAGGGCTTCCAACCCCCCCGCGGAGGCGCCGATTCCGACCACGTAGTGGTGATGCGCCCCTCCCTTCTCCACGGGAGACGAAGCGGGATCCGCAACGGGAGCCGGGGCCGGAACCGCTACAGGAGCGTTTTTCTTACTGGCCGAACGTCGGGGCATGGTTTAGGCCTCTTTGGAAGGTCGTCCATTCTAGCCGCCAAATGGCAGCCACGAGGGGCGAGGACAGCGCCGGTTTGCCAGTTTACTGGCGGATGGACAGCGTGCGCGATGAGGGAGAGCAGCGTAGGAGAGCAGCGAGGAAAAAGTGCGCCGATCACGGGCAATAAATCCACGGGTGGCCCGATGTGCCTGACGACCCGGAGATGGACGGTTCCAAGGCTCGTCGAGCGGATCACGAGACTCATTCTCAAGCGGGATATGTTGTCCGGATGATAACTCGGGTCGCCTGGCGAGCTCAGAGTAGCCGCAATCGGGGTTTGCCCCGAAGCCGATGATCCGCGGTCCGTTCTTGGCAAATCGCCGAATTGGGGGCAAAGCTGTGCCCGGCGTGCGTCGAAACGCAGTTTGCGGTAGCCTTCCGCCTTCTCCCCCTACCGAATTTCCGAGGAGTTTTTGTGGAAAAGGATTTGCGCGACGCCGCGCTCGAGTACCATCGCCTGCCTACCCCCGGCAAGATTTCCATCCGTCCGACCAAGGGACTGACCAACCAGCGCGATCTGGCGCTCGCCTACTCGCCCGGAGTCGCTGCCGCTTGCGACGCCATCGTCGAGGATCCGGCGAGCGCGGCAGAACTGACCGCCCGCGCCAATCTGGTGGGGGTGGTCACCAACGGGACCGCCGTCCTCGGCCTGGGCAACATTGGTCCTCTGGCCGCCAAGCCGGTGATGGAGGGCAAGGGCTGTCTGTTCAAGAAATTTGCCGGGATTGATGTCTTCGACATCGAGCTGGCTGAGAACGACCCCGACAAGCTGATCGACATGATCGCCGCCCTGGAACCCACCCTGGGTGGAGTCAATCTGGAGGATATCAAGGCGCCGGAATGCTTCTACATCGAGAAGAAGCTCAAGGAGCGCATGAGCATTCCCGTTTTTCATGACGACCAGCACGGAACCGCCATTATTTCTGCGGCCGCCATGCTCAACGGCCTCAAGGTGATCGGCAAGGCCATCGGGGACATCAAAGTCGTTTGTTCCGGCGCCGGCGCCGCGGCGATCTCCTGTCTGGACCTCTGGTGCCAGCTAGGGGTGAAGCGCGAAAACGTCATGGTCTGCGACTCCAAGGGAGTCATCTACGTCGGTCGCGAGGCCAATATGGAGGCCAACAAGGCCCGTTACGCCCGGGAAACGTCTGCCCGTACCCTGGGTGACGCCATAGTCGGCGCCGATGTCTTTCTCGGGCTGTCTACGGCCGGGGTGCTCAAACAGGAAATGGTCGCCGCCATGGCACCCGACCCCATGGTCTTTGCACTGGCCAACCCCATACCGGAAATCATGCCCGAGCTCGCCCGGGCGGCGCGCCCGGATGCCCTGATCGCCACCGGGCGTTCCGACTACACCAATCAGGTCAATAACGTCCTCTGTTTTCCCTTCATCTTTCGTGGCGCCCTCGATGTGGGTGCCACCCGTATCACCGAGGAGATGAAGATGGCCAGCGTGCGCGCCATCGCCGAACTGGCCGAGGCCGAAGTCTGCGATGAGGTCGCCATGGCCTACCCGGGCGAGCAGTTGGCCTTCGGTCGCGACTACCTGATCCCGAAGCCGTTTGACCCCCGGCTCATCGTCAAGATTGCCCCGGCGGTGGCCCAGGCTGCCATGGATTCCGGAGTGGCCACCCGGCCTATCGCCGATTTCGATGCCTACCGGGCCAAGCTCTCGGAATTCGTCTATCACACCGGTGCCGGCATGCGCGTGATTTTCAGCGCCGCGCGCATGGCCCGAGGCAAGCGCATTGTCTATGCCGAGGGCGAAGATGAGCGGGTCCTGCGGGCCGCCCAGATCGTCATCGAGGAAAACATGGCAAGGCCTATCCTCATCGGCCGTCCGCCGGTCATCGAGCGCCGCCTCGAGAAGGCCCAGCTACGCATCAAGCCAGGCGTGGATTTCGACGTGGTGAATCCGGATTCCGACGAACGCTATCGGGAATGCTGGAGCGCCTACCATCAACTGCTCGCCCGCCGCGGCATCACTCCCGCCATCGCGAAAAAGGCCTTACGACGGAATACCACGGTCATCGGCGCCATGCTTCTGCGCCTTGGCCACGCCGACGGCCTGATCTGCGGTGTCGACGGGCAGTACGGGGAGCACCTCAAAGTTGTCGATGAAGTGATCGGCAGGCGCAGCGGCGTGAGCATCCTTGCTGCGATGAATTACCTCATGCTTCCCGGTCGCTCGCTCTTCATCTGCGACACCCATGTCAACGAGTGCCCCACCGCCGAAGAAATCGCGGAAATTGCCCTCTTGGGAGTGGAACAGGTCAAACGCTTCGGGATTCACCCGAAAATCGCCCTCATGTCCCATTCGAACTACGGTTCGGGCAGTTCTCTTTCCGCCCAGAAGATGAGCCGCGCCACCGTGCTCATTGCGGAGAGGGTAAAAGGCGACATCGAGGTCGATGGCGAAATGCACGGCGACTCGGCTCTTTCTGAAGAGATCCGGGCAGTGGCCAATCCAGCCTCGCCGATGAAAGGCGAGGCCAATCTTCTGGTGATGCCCAATATCGATGCGGCCAACATTGCCTACAACCTGCTCAAGATGACCGGCGGCGAGGGGGTCACCATCGGCCCCATCCTGCTTGGCGCCGCCCGACCGGTGCATGTGATGACCTCGACTTCGACGGTGCGTCGGCTGGTCAATATGACCGCTTTGGCGGTGGTTGAGGCGCTGGAGCATTCGTGACCGCCGGAGCCTCCCAATTGGGAGGGCTCCGTGCTCTAATGGCAAGATAAGCACAATATCCGGAGACCATCATGCCCGATACCAAATTCCGCCTCGTCACCCGCAGCGATTTCGACGGACTGGTCTGCGCCGTCCTGTTGAAGGAACTCGATCTCATCGACGACATCAAGTTCGTCCATCCCAAGGACATGCAGGACGGCAAGGTCCCCATCGGCGATCGGGACATCACCACCAATCTGCCCTACGTTGCCGGAGCCCATCTGGCTTTCGACCATCATCTCTCCGAGACGGTCCGCAATACCGGGGAGCGCAGCAACCACATCATCGACGCCAATGCGCCGTCGGCGGCACGGGTGGTCTACGACTACTACGGCGGAAAGAAGACCTTTCCGCGGATCGCAGACGCCATGATGGAGGCGGTGGACAAGGCTGATTCGGCCCAATTCACCCGCGACGAAATCCTCGATCCCCAGGGCTGGGTGCTACTCAATTACCTCATGGACGCGCGCACCGGCCTGGGCCGCTTCCGCGATTTCCGCATCAGCAACTATGCCTTGATGATGGACCTGATCTCCTACTGTCGCGATCACGATATCGACGACATTCTGGCCTTACCCGATGTGCGGGAGAGAGTCGACCTCTACCTCGAGCACGCCGAAAAGGCCAAGGAACAGATCCAGCGGTGCACCACCGTGCGCGGCAATCTCGCCATCCTCGATCTGCGCCGTGAGGAAACGCTTTGGGCGACCAATCGCTTCATGGTTTATGCCCTCTTCCCGCAATGCAATATCTCGATCCATGTCCTTTGGGGGTTGCAGCAGCAGAACACCGTTTTCGCCACCGGCAAGTCGATCCTCGACCGCTCCAGCCGCACGAATGTCGGCGAATTGATGCTTCAGTATGGCGGTGGCGGCCACCAGGCGGCCGGGACCTGCCAAGTCGATAACGACAAGGCTGAGGCCGTGCTGCAGGAACTGACGGCTCGCATCAACGCTGACGGCTGAGATTCCAGCAGGCGCTGCCGGCGCCTGAAGCGGCGCTTGTGCTGCTTTGGCGCTTGCGCGACACTTACGGCGATCTGGCTAACCGGAATTGCACATGGCACGCCTCCCACTTCCGCCACCGGTTTCGGCACCGGCGCTATTGTTTTCCGATGCTGCCGGCGCCCGCGATTGGATTGCCGGGCAACCCCTGGCGAATTCCGAGCAACTCACCGACCTGCTCGGCCAAATTCGCGCAGTCGACGCCTCCACCCTCCCTCTCAGCGATCGCTATCATGTCCTGGCAGTGCTGCGCGGGGCGGTGGTGCGCTCCCAGGCCGGGTTGGAGTCGCGCTATGCCCACAAGGCCCTGCCGCCGAACGCTGATGCGGCGGAAGCGTTCATGCTCTCCCGGGATCTGTGGCGGGCGCTCTCGCTTGCCTTTCTCCGCATGGTTCCGGGTCTGTCTCCGGCCAAGGCGACGGTTCCGCTGCACCGAGCCGCGGTGACCCTGCGACAGGAACACTTTGCCCACGTTCTTGCCGGCTACGACACCCCGGTTGTCCTCAATAAGCTGCTCTACGACGTGCTCGCTCTCGCGGAGGAGTTCGGGATTCTGCGCACGCCCGTCGCCGATCCCGATCTGGATTATCTCGGCGAGGCCCCCCTGGCCGGCTTGATCGCTTGGGCTTGGTCACTGGCGGCAGTCGATCCCTATAGCCTCAGTTTGAGCCAGCTGACCGTTGCCAGTCGGGCTTTCTCGCGCTGGAAGGACCTGGCGGTGTTTCAGGGCCAGCCTGACGACGATGCCCGCTCGCGAAGCGTCTCCCTGGCCCGATTGCTTCCCGGGGTGCAGCTCACCGAAGGGGGGCCCGGCTGGATAGACATGCGTGGCGTGGTGCGAAAGATCAGGCGTCGGATTGAATCGCTGGAAGCCGGTGAAAGTCCGGAATCTCTCAAGCTGGGTCGGGATTTGAGCGCACCGGCATGTATCGACCTCCTGCGCCGGCTAGACCTTGCGCTCAAGAATACCGGTGGGGCGAAACCCGCCGAGTCCCATCCGGTCGCTTTGTCGTTTGGTGCCGAAGCGGCCTATATTGCCATCGAACGCCGCCCGCTCAATCCCAGCGGGATGGATTCCCGAAGTTCTGCGATGAATCACGAGCGGATGGCGATCTTCGGCTTCGACAACGTCGCCAACATGACCAGCGCCGTCATGCGGGTCGACGTGCCGAGCGAAACATGGCAACTGGCAGGGGAACGGGTCATTCGCCTTCCCGGAGGAGCCAGCCGACACTTGGCGCCCTGCTTGGTCGCCCTGGCGGACGAGAATCCGGCGGGGGCTCAGCTGGGCGTGCTTCAGAGCCTCAAACTCACGGAAGACGGTTGTCTCTCCGGAGCGATCCGCTGGTTTCCCGAGGCCCCCCTCGCCGCACGGCTCAGGCGGGCTGGGCCGGTTCTGGCCAAGACCCCGCGGGTACCGGCCTTCGTCCTCTCGGATGAGAAGGGGGGCAAGTCGTTTTTCCTTATCGTTTCCCCGACTGCAGGGGTGCGCAGCGATACGGCGATCGCACTGGACGATTCCCCGGTCGAACACGTCCTGGTGGGCGACGTGGTCGAACGGGGGAGCGATTTCGTTCGCTTTGCCTGCCGGCGGAATTGATCACTCGAATTCGAGGATGACCTGATCGACGGTCAGGCTTTCTCCAGACTGGGCAGCAACCTTCTTGACTTTGCAGTCCTGGTCGGCTTTGAGGATGTTTTCCATCTTCATCGCTTCGATGACGGCAAGCTTCTCTCCGGCCTTGACCTCCTGCCCTGCCTTGACGGATACCTCGCGCAACAGGCCAGGCATGGGGGAAAGTAGGAATTTGGAGAGGTCGGGGGCAACCTTTTCCGGCATCAAGGCCAGGAGATCGGCGGCGCGGGCACTCATGACCATGAAATCGGCCCGCGTACCCCAGTGGAAGAGGCTGTAGCGAGTCTTGTGGCGCTCGACCTGCAGCGTGAAGGCTTCGCCGTTGCAAGTGCCGTGGAAGAGGGAGTGGCCTAAGCGCCAGTCCGAAAGAATCTCGTAGGGCTTGCCGCCATATTCGACGTGGTAGCCGCCGGGAATCGGTCGTGCGACCACGGGGTGATTTTCCTTGCCCGCTGCGGACAGGCGTACCACCATCCAGTGGTCGCCGACGATGCGCTCATGGCCCTGAAGCTGCCCTGAAACCGAGGCTCCGCGGTCCGTGTATGCGCGATAGACGAAGGCGGCGACGGAAACGAGGAGGGCTGGATCGTCGTGAGGGACCATCGACGCGTCAAAGCCTTTGGGGTATTCCTTGGCAATGAACCCGGTGTCGAAGATGCCGGACTGGAACCGGGGGTGCTGCATGAGCGCTGCCTGGAAGGGAATGTTCGACGAGATGCCTCGGATCACGAAGGCATTGAGCGCGTCGCGCATGCGGGCGATGGCCTTGTCTCGCGTGGCCCCGTGCACGATCAGTTTTGCGATCATCGAATCGTAATACATCGAGATTTCGCCGCCGTCGTACACGCCGGTATCGACGCGCAATTCCCCGGGGATTTCTGCGGGAGGCTGGAATTTGACCAGACGGCCGGTGGAGGGAAGAAAACCGCGGAAAGGATCCTCGGCATTGATACGGCATTCCATGGCCCAACCGTTGATGCCGACGTCGGATTGGCCGATGGGCAACCTTTCCCCGTAAGCGACCCGGATCATCTGCTCGACCAGGTCGAGACCGGTGATCAGTTCGGTGACCGGGTGCTCAACCTGGAGGCGGGTGTTCATCTCAAGGAAATAGAATTCCTTGGTGGCACCGGACACGACGAATTCGACCGTCCCGGCGGATTCGTATTTCACGGCCCGGGCGAGCGCCACCGCCTGTTCGCCCATGGCTTTGCGCATCTCGGCGTCGACAAAGGGACTCGGCGCCTCCTCGATGACTTTCTGATGGCGACGCTGAATCGAACAATCGCGCTCGTTCAGATAGACATAATTGCCGTGGCTGTCGCCCAGAACCTGGATTTCAATGTGGCGCGGCTCCAGAACGTATTTTTCGATGAAGACACGGTCGTCGCCAAAGGAGTTGCGGGCTTCGTTGACGCAGGAGGCGAATCCCTCATGAGCCTCTGCATCGTTGTAGGCGACGCGCAAGCCCTTGCCGCCCCCGCCCGCAGACGCTTTGATCATCACCGGATAGCCGATCTTCTTGGCGATGGCGACGGCTTCATCGGGGCCTGCAATGGCATCGTTGTAGCCGGGTATGGTATTGACCTTGGCAGCGATAGCCAGCTTCTTGGACTCGATCTTGTCCCCCATCTTGGCCACGGAATAGTGCTTCGGGCCAATGAAGGTGATCCCTTCTTCTTCCAGGCGGCGCGAGAATTCCGCATTCTCCGACAGAAACCCGTAGCCCGGATGGACGGCCTCCGCGCCGGTCTCCTTGCAGGCGGCAATGATCTTGTCGATGACCAGATAGGATTCCTTCGAGGCTGCCGGACCGATACAGACGGCCTCGTCCGCCAGGTCGACATGGAGCGCGTCCTTGTCGGCCTCGGAATAGACGGCGACGGTGGCAATACCCATCTTGCGGGCGGTCTTGATCACCCGGCAGGCGATTTCCCCCCGGTTTGCAATCAGAATTTTCTTGAACATGGTTTTTCTCTTCCGGTCGCTTAGAGCGGGATGTTGCCGTGTTTGCGCCACGGGTTTTCCAGCTTCTTGTCACGCAGCATGGAAAGGGATCGGCAGATACGTTTGCGCGTTGCGTGGGGCATGATGACGTCGTCGATGAAACCCCGGGCGCCGGCAACGAAGGGATTGGCGAACTTGTCTTTGTACTCTGCCTCTCGTTCGGCGAGTTGGGCAGGGGCATTCTTCTCCTCGCGGAAGATGATTTCGACGGCGCCCTTGGGGCCCATGACTGCGATTTCGGCCGATGGCCAGGCCAGGTTCACGTCGCCCCGCAGGTGCTTTGAACTCATCACGTCGTAGGCGCCGCCGTAGGCTTTGCGGGTGATCACGGTGACCTTGGGCACCGTGCACTCGGCGTAGGCGTAGAGCAATTTGGCGCCGTGCTTGATGATTCCCCCGTATTCCTGGGCGGTTCCCGGCATGAAGCCGGGAACGTCCACGAAGGTGACGACCGGAATGTTGAAGGCGTCGCAGAAGCGCACGAAACGCGCCGCCTTGATCGAGGACTTGATGTCGAGACAGCCGGCAAGCACCAGGGGTTGATTGGCCACGATGCCGACCGGATGTCCATCCATGCGGGCGAAGCCAATGATGATGTTTTTCGCGTAGTCGGGCTGCAATTCGAAGAAATCGCTGTCGTCCACCACCTTGACGATCAGTTCGCCCATATCGTAGGGCTTGTTCGGGTTGTCCGGGACCAGGGTGTCGAGCGAGTAATCCATCCGCCCTGCCGGATCGTTGGTGGGCATGATCGGCGGTCTTTCACGATTGCTCCCGGGCAGAAAGTTCATGAAGCGGCGCAGCATCGCCAAGGCTTCGACGTCGTTCTCGAAGGCCAGGTCGGCGACGCCGGATTGGGTCGTGTGGGTGACGGCACCGCCCAGTTCCTCGGCGGTGACCTCTTCGTGGGTGACGGTCTTCACCACTTCCGGGCCGGTGACGAACATGTAGGAACTGTCCTTGACCATGAAGATGAAGTCGGTCATCGACGGGCTATAGACGGCACCGCCGGCACAGGGTCCCATGATCATGGAGATCTGCGGCACCACTCCGGAAGCCAGGACGTTGCGCTGGAAGACCTCGGCATAGCCGCCCAGCGAAGCGACCCCCTCCTGGATCCGGGCGCCGCCGGAATCGTTGAGTCCGATCACCGGCGCGCCGACCTTGATGGCTTGATCCATGACCTTGCAGATCTTCTCGGCGTGAGTTTCCGAGAGAGAACCCCCGAAGACCGTGAAATCCTGGGAGTAGACGAAAACAAGGCGGCCATTGATCGTTCCGTAGCCGATCACCACGCCGTCGCCGGGAGTCTTCTCGTCTTTCTCCATGCCGAAGTCGACGCAGCGGTGTTCCTTGAACAGATCCCATTCCTCGAAAGATTCCGGATCGAGAAGCAGTTCGAGCCGCTCCCGCGCCGTAAGCTTGCCTTTGGCGTGCTGGCTCTCGATACGCTTTTCGCCGCCGCCCAGGCGAGCCTTCTTGCGCTTCTCGTCCAGCTGACGAATGATGTCGTGCATGAAATTCTCCGAAAATACAACGAATTATTGGATCAGCGCCGCAGGCACTCCAGGAGTTCCCGGGCGGCGGCGGCGGGAGTCGTACGACCCGCTTCGACGGCCTCGGTCAGGACGGAGAGCTGTTCCCTGACGGCAGGATGGTAACGAAAAAAACGGCGCAGACCTGAATCAAGTAATTCTTCCATCCAGGCGCGGGCCTGGTGGCGCCTCTTGGCGTCCAGCTCGCCCCCTGGAGCGAGGGCATCGCGATGGCGTTTCACAGTTTGCCAGAACTCGGCGATTCCTTGCTTATTCAGGGCGCTGGCCGCCATCACCGGAGGGTGCCAGAGCGGTGAAGGGGGGCGCAGCCAGTGCAAGGCGTTCTTCCACTGGGCGCACGTCACCGCGGTTGCCCGGGGGTCGATGTCGGCCTTGTTGATGACCACCACGTCGGCAATTTCGACGATGCCTTTTTTGATCGCCTGCAGGTCATCGCCGGCGTTGGGCAATTGCAGGAGGCAAAAGCAGTCGACCATGCCGGCCACCGTGATTTCGGACTGGCCCACGCCGACGGTCTCGACGATGATGACGTCGAAGCCCGCAGCTTCGCAGAGCAACATCGCTTCCCGGGTCTTTTCGGCCACCCCGCCGAGGGAACCGGCCGAGGGGCTGGGGCGGATGAAGGCCGCCTCCCGCTGACACAAGGTTTCCATCCGCGTCTTGTCGCCGAGGATGGAACCGCCCGATACGGTGGAAGAGGGGTCCACCGCCAGTACCGCCACCCGATGCCCGTGGTCGATGAGCCAGGTACCCAAAGCTTCGATGAAAGTCGATTTTCCGGCTCCGGGCACCCCGGAAATTCCGACCCGAATGGCCTTGCCGGTATGGGGCAGGAGAGCATTCAGCAGTTCCTGGGCGCGGGCTTGATGATCGGGGCGGGTCGATTCGATCAGGGTGATGGCCTTGGCCAGCGCCCTCCTCTGGCCGGCGATGACGCCTTCCGCAAGCGCTCGATCGGCAGAGGGCAGGCCGGTCGCCGGCGCTTCGGAAGGGACCATGGGCGAGGTCAGCTGCGGGCCTTGCGGATTTCCTCCAGCACCTTGCGGGCGGAGTCCTCGATACGGGTTCCGGGGCCGAAGATGGCTTTGGCCCCGGCGGCATAGAGGGCGTCGTAATCCTGGGCCGGAATGACGCCCCCGGCGAAGACGATGATGTCATCGGCCCCCTGGGCCTTCAAGGCCTGGATCAATTGCGGTACCAGGGTCTTGTGGCCGGCGGCCAGGGACGAACAGCCGATCGCGTGCACATCGTTTTCGACAGCCTGGCGGGCAGCCTCCTCAGGGGTCTGAAAGAGCGGGCCCATATCGATGTCGAAGCCCAGGTCGGCATAGGCCGTGGCGACGACCTTGGCGCCCCGGTCATGGCCATCCTGGCCGAGTTTGGCGATCATCACCCGTGGCCGGCGGCCTTCTTCCTCGGCGAATTGCGCGATCTCGGCCTTCAGAGCTTCCCAGTTGTCCTGTCCGTCCACCACACCTCCATAGACGCCGGAAATGGTCTGATTGTTGGCCCGGAAGCGACCGAAGATCCGTTCCAGCGCGTCCGAAACTTCGCCTACGGTAGCACGCAAACGAATGGCCTTGACGGTCAGGTCGAGCAGGTTGCCCTCGCCGGTTTCAGCGCACCGGGTCAGCGTGTCGAGGGCGGCCTGGACCGAAGCGCCGTCGCGGGACGCGCGTATCCGCTTCAGGCGGGCAATCTGGGCCTCGCGCACGGCGTGGTTGTCGATATTGAGGATCTCGATGGGGTCTTCCTTGGCCAGCTTGTACTT
>DAORDK010000060.1:0-20503 GCA_035345935.1 Rhodocyclaceae bacterium
CAGGGATCGGCTCGGGGATCGGCTCGGGGATCGGCTCGGGGATCGGCTCGGGGATCGGCTCGGGAATCGGCTCGGGGATCGGCTCGCCCAGACCGGGGTCACCCGGGCTGGCAGCCATAGGCTCGACCACGGTATCCGCGAAGAAGTTTTCCGCTTCAGCCCCGTCGTCGATGCGCTCGCCGAATAGGGGGTTCACGATGGTGGTGGATAAGCGCTCTTCGTCGCTGAGTTCGGGAAGCGAATCAAGAGTCAGTTGAGGTTCGCTGAGGGTTTCGCCATCCGAGGGATCGCCGGCAAAGAAGGGAGCGACGACCGTTGCGGCGCCCACAAACGCGCCCAAGTCATCGAAGCCGGGTGCGGGAGTGGAGGGGGTCGGGGCAGGCGGAACAGGTTCCGAGGCGATCTCCTGCACCGGCTGAGGGGGCGGGGCTGCGGGTTCCGGTATCTCGGTCTCGCGGGGGATGTCTTCAGTCGGCGGAGACTCCAGAGCTTCCGGTTCGGTCTCCTGACCAAAGAAGGGCGCGACCACGGTATCGGCGCCTACGAACGACGTCAGGTCTTCAAAGGAAATCGGGGGCTGGGTGACTGGCTGTGCCGAATGGTCTTCCGCGACCGGCGGCAATGCGAGGTCGGGGATGACCAGGGTTGCGGCTGGATCGAAGGCCAGTTCATCGCCGCCCTCGACCGCCTCCTCGTCGACGGCGTCCAGAGAAAATTCGAGGCCGAGATTGGTTGCGGCGCCCAGTTCGAGAACGTTGTCGTTGAAGCTGGCTTCCAGCGGGGCAACGTCCGCAATATCGATGACCTCGGACGGCGCCGAGTGGGCTTCGCTGGCGACCGGTAGCTCGATGGCCTGTGCCGGCGCTGCGGAGGGCGGGGGGGGGGCCTGCGCCGCCGGTGCGTCGCCGCCGCCGCGCAGGCGTTCTGCGAACGCAATCATGGCGGCGGGATCGGGCGCGGGCGAAGAGGAATTTTCCAGGTTCGCGACCCAAGCTCCGAAAATGGAGCGGGACAGATCGATCAGGGACAGGAGCTCAGGCGTTACCGGCATCTCCTGGCGTAGCCATTGATTGAGGGTCTGCTCGATCGCCCAGGCCGCTTCGCCCAGGTCCTTGAGGCCGACCATGCGTCCGCTTCCCTTGAGGGTATGGGAGGAGCGGCGGATGGTCGTGAGGGCCTCGACATCGTGGGGGTGGCTTTCGAGTACGGCGTATTGCTCCCCCATGGACGCCAGGACTTCCTTGGCTTCTTCCAGGAAGATTTCGAGCAATTCCGCGTCGATCTCCTCGTGGCTGGACTGGGCGAGCTGGAGCGTCGCCGCCGATGGGGCCGGCGCTTCGGCAGCCATGGGACGCAGATTTGTGGAAATTGGATCGAAAGTTCCGGTTTCCAGGGCGGAAAGGGCCGCCTTGGCGGTTTCGCCCAATTTGTGATCGGCGACGAGGTCGGCATCCTTCTGGATGGATTGCAGATTCTGCTTGAGTTCGTCACGCAACTGGGAGTCGGCCGGCTTCTCGCGCAGAGCGTCCATCAGCGCCTGGGCTTCCTTGCGTTGTTGCTCCAGTTGCTGTTCGACGGTGGGGGTGGGCAGGGCGGGTTCTTCCTCGTCCTCCGCTTCCGGCTGGGGCTGCGGTTCGCCGAAGAGCTTGCGGATGAATTGCCCGTAATCGGCAGCACCGTGCTGCAACGAATCGATGAAGAAGCCCAGCATCGACAGATCGCTGGCGACCGCTTCGAATTCGTCCTCGTTGGGGCGGTGGTCGGGCTGGGCAAACCGCTCGATCTGGGCGCGGCAGCGAGAGAGGGTTTCCAGGGCGCCGTCATGGCCGAGGATGGTCAGGGCGCCATAGACCTGGTTGAGGGGGTTGTCTAGGGCCGCAAGGGCGGCGCCGTTCTCGGGGGAGCGGAAGTAGCCGTCGAGGGCCTGCTCGATCTGGGCCAGGTTGCTCTGGATCTCTCGGGCGACTTGCCCGATCAGCAATTTCTCCTGAGCCCTGCGCGTCATTTCATCCAGGAGCGGTACGGCGTCTCCCGTGTCCGTCGGTCTGCCCGCAATGCAGGCATGGAGGCGGGCGACCATGAGATCCACCTGCTGGGCAAAATCGGTCCCGAGGCGGCGGAAATTTTCTTGGGCATTCTGCAACAGGAGAATGGCAGTGGCCACTTCCATGGCGACCGCTTCGGATTGCCGTGACGGCTGTTCGACGAGCCAATTGGCGATTGCGGCAAGGCCCTGGCCGAGGCGCTTGAGGTCGGTATGGCCGATCTCCCCCGTGATTGTCGAGGCATTGCGCGCTTGCTCGGCGAAGGGCGCCAGCATGTTCGCGCTGCCCGCGCAGAACCTGTTCCAGTGGTCCTCTGCGGCGGCGATGCACTCGCGTAGCCTGCGCAGTTGCGTGTCCTGGGGAACCGGGGTGGCAAGCGGGGCTGCCGCGGGAATCAACTCCGACAAGCCGAAACTGGTGCGCACGGCCCGCGCGACCTCGCCCTCGTCCGCGGGCGCCTTGGCGACGTAGTACAGGGCGTCGCGCATGAGCCGTTCGGCGACATTGCGCGAGCCTTCGAGCAGCCGTCGAATCTGGAGGTCTATGCGGGCGCAGAGCTGCCGGGCTTCCAGTTCGGAACCCACGCCACGGTCGCTCAAGGATTCCAGGAAGGCGACCGAAACCCACCAGAAGGCCCGGTTGGCCGGCGTGTCCTGGGTTGCTTCTATGGTGTGGAGGGCCTGGCGCATCTGATCCAACCCGGCTGCTGCGGCCGAGGGATTCTTGAGCCACGCAAGGAGGCCTTTCTGGAAACGGGTTCGTTCTGACTTGAGGAGCTTGCCGAGCTCTTCCGGGGTCAGCTTCGTCGTCTGCGTCCGCTTGGGGGGGCGGGCCGAGAGGTCGGGGTGGAAAAGATCGGTCGCGCGGGCCGCAGCCTGGCCACGGGCTGCCGCCAGAGCCTGATAGACGGGGAGCAAGCGAAGGGGCTGATTCGACTCGCCAGCCATGAGGTCGTCGAGGTAATGCCGTATGGCCGAGCTGGCCCCGGCAATGGCTTCGGCCACAGCAGGCGTTGCGCTGACCGTGCCTTCCTCTATGCCCTGGAGCAGCCCTTCCAGCGATTCGGTGACCTGCGTCACGCCGTCCAGCCCCACGATGGCGAGCGCTCCATGGACCTGGTGAACATGGGTACGACAGTATTTCAGCTGGGTCCTGTCGCCGGTGCTGCCGTACTGGCGCAGCGCCTCGTCGGCACGTTCGAGGGCGAGATCGATCTCGCCCTTCACCCAGGTCAAAGGACCCAGGTCGAATTCGGTGGCAGCGTTCATAAGGATTTCGGCCTGAGGTTCAGTCCACCTTGAAGCCGGCCACCGAGCCCTTGAGTTCGTGTGCCAGGCTGGTGAGTTCGTCGACCGCCTCGGCGGTTCTCTGGGTACCGGCGGTGGTCTGCTCGGTGACCCGCAGAATGTCTTGCATCATGCGGGCCACGCTGGTGGCCGATTCGGCCTGCTGTTGAGTCGAGGTGGAGATGTTCTCGATGAGGCCGGCAAGGTTGCGGGACACCTCGCCGATCTCCGCCAGGGCCTGCCCGGCGGCGTCGGAGAGTTTGGCCCCTTCGACCACGCCCTGGGTCGATTGCTCCATGGCGGAGACGGCGTCCTGGGTGTCGGTCTGAATGGTCTTGACGATGGCGGCAATCTGTTTGGTGGCCTCGGCCGAACGTTCGGCAAGGCGTTGCACTTCTTCCGCCACCACGGTGAAGCCGCGGCCCGCTTCGCCGGCCGACGCGGCCTGGATGGCGGCGTTCAAGGCCAGCACGTTGGTCTGTTCGGTAATGTCCGAGATCAGCTCCACGATTTCGCCGATCTCCTGGGAGGATTCGCCGAGGCGTTTGATCCGCTTCGAAGTTTCCTGGATCTGCCCCCGGATTTCGTTCATGCCCTTGATGGAGTCCTGCACGGCCACCGTGCCCTTTTCGGCGGCGGACAGCGATTGCCGGGCCACTTTGGCCGACTGGCCGGCATTGCCGGAAACCTCGTTCATCGACCGCGCCATGGACAGGGCGGAGTCGCCGGCTTCCTGAATTTCCTTGGACTGGCGCTCGGCGGCAGAGAGGAGTTCGTTGGAAGTGCGGCGGGCGATTTCGGTCGCGGCGGTCACTCGGGTGGCGGCGTCGTTGATCCGGCCGACCAGGACGCGCAATTCCTCGATGGTGTAATTGATCGAGTCGGCGATGGCGCCGGTAATGTTCTCGCTCACCGTCGCGGTAACCGTCAAGTCACCGTCGGCCAGGTCGCCGAGTTCGTTCATCAGTCGCAGAATCGCTTCCTGATTGTCGCGGTTCATTTGTTCCGACGATTGGCGCTGGCGCTCGGAGTCGTCTGCGCGGCGCTCGGTATCCGAGAGGTAGGCGCGGGCGAGCATGGCCAAGGAGAGCAAGGCCACCAGGACCAGCACGATCAGGGCGGCGATGTACATGCCGCGGGTGGACAGATCCCGCTGGTAACCGGCGGCCAGGGCGTCGGTCGCTTTCAAGAGGTCGTCGCTCTCCCGGAAGATGCGGGAACCGGCTTGCTTGGAGAGCACCAGGGGTTGCATATTGCCCAGGATGTTTCCGACGGCACCCTGGTAATCCTT
Organism: Rhodocyclaceae bacterium; assembly: GCA_035345935.1. GTDB lineage: Bacteria > Pseudomonadota > Gammaproteobacteria > Burkholderiales > Rhodocyclaceae > SSSZ01. The sequence continues at coordinate 4,623 of DAORDK010000060.1, forward strand.
GAACGCGGTTTCCAGGGCGGCAAGCTTTTCTTTCGTTTCGGCGTCGCTGGCCGGGTTGAGACGCAGGGATTCGCTCCCCTTCTGGAGCCCGGTCAGGATGTCGCGAAAGGCATTTGTATCTTTACCGAGCAGGAAAGCCACTTCCGGACTGATGACGTCGCCGACGAGCATCGCCGAGGCGTTCTTGGCGATACGCTGGGTCAACATCACCAACTGGCTCGCGGCGGCAATCTCCCGCGCACTGCTCGCGGTTTGCAGCTTCAGTGCCGCGACCTGCTCGGAAAGGTCGAGGAGCAGGGGGTTCTTGGCATCGATCGTGGCGACATCCTTGCCCAGATTGACCAGGTTTTTCTCCTGTCCGATCACCGCGCTGGCATTCTTCTCGGTGCCTCCCCAGAGTTGGATCAGCGCCTCAAGCTCGGGTTGCACCACCGCCGGAGACGCGGGCACGTTGGTACCGGCAATTTCGCCGCCGCTGGTCAGCCGCTCGAGCAGGGTGGAGAAGGTTTCCTTGGATTCCTTCAATTGCGTGAAGGCGGCTGGGGTTCCCTGCAACGCCAGCGACGAGGCCTTGGCGAGGCGCTGGGACAGCATGCGCATTTCACCGGCAGCGGTGACGTAGGCGGTGCCGTTGGCCGACCGGTTGTTGTCCAACAGGACCAGGATGACGATGGCGAGCAGTGCCGCGACGAAAATGCCGCCGAGTATCTTGACCTGCTGCGCGACCGGCTTGTCGGCGAGAAATCCGGGCAGCGGAATGCCACCGGCCCAGGAACGCCGAGGAGAACTCGGGGCCATGGCCTCCGAAACGGTCATCTGCTCGGTGGGCGGGTTATCGTTCTTGCGACCCGGTATCGGCAGTTTGAAGCTGAATGCCATGGTTCTCCTCCGCTGTAAATCTGTAGTGTGGTTTTCTCAGGCGCCGACGTTCATGAAGTCCTCATCACCCAGCAGGTCTCGTACTGCGAGTTTCCGCCAGAGATTGCCGCTGCTGTCCCGAACTCTTTGGCTGGCCCAGGCGGGGACGCCCGGTTCGGGATCGGTCGGCGTGAAGTCATCGATATTCTTGAGGCCCAGCATGCGGCCTACCAGGATGGCGGCGTTGGAGCCATGCTTGATGCCGACCAGGACAAGCCGGCTATTGGCATTCTGCGGGGTGGGGTCGCCACCCCGAAAAAGGGAAAAATCGGTCACCGAGTAAAGGCTTCCGCGAATATTGGCCAGTCCGGCAAACGAACGGCGGGTGAGCGGGACGGGGGTAAGCTTGGGCATCTGGACGACTTCCCCCGAGTCCGCGAGGTCGAGGAGCCAATCCTCATTGCCTGCGCGAATTCCGAGAAGCGAAGCTCCCCCTTTGCCTTTGGCTGCACTAGTGAGCCGCCCGGCTAAATATTCCTGGAATTCCCTCAGGCTGGTTTTGCGTGCCATTGGTGCCGATCAGGGAAGCGCCGCGATCTTTTGCAACAATTCTTCGGGCTTCAAGGGCTTGACCAGGTAGTCGAGAGCGCCCTGCCGCAAGCCCCAGATCTTGTCGGTCTCCTGCCCCTTGGTGGTGCACACGATGACGGGAATGGCCTTCGTCTCGTCGTCCCGAGTCAGGGTGCGGGTTGCCTGATAGCCGTTGAGTCCGGGCATCACGACATCCATGAGGATGAGGTCGGGCCGCTCGGCCTTGGCTTTGGCGATCCCCTCCTCGCCGTTCTCGGCGGTGGTCACCTGGTAGCCGTTCTTGGTCAACAGGTCGACGACGAAGAATCGCTCGGTGGGCGAATCGTCGACAACCAGAATTCTTTTAACCGGCATTCTGTGCTCCTAATGATCTTGAATCGTCTAGCCCGCGGCAGTCGCGAATCCGGCGACGGTCTGCAGGAGACTGTCCTTGGTAAAGGGTTTGGTGAGGTATTGATCCGAACCGACCATGCGGCCACGGGCACGGTCGAAGAGACCGTCCTTGGATGACAACATGATGACCGGCGTCGCCTTGAAGCGGGCGTTCTTCTTGATGAGGGCGCAGGTCTGGTAGCCGTCCAGGCGAGGCATCATGATGTCGCAGAAGATGACATCCGGTTGGTGGTCGGCAATCTTGGCCAGGGCGTCGAAGCCGTCCTCGGCGAGCACGACCTGACAGCCGGCTTGGACCAAAAAGATTTCGGCGCTGCGGCGTATGGTGTTGCTGTCGTCGATCACCATCACCTTGACGCCGCGCAGATTTACCGCGTCAGCCAAATTTGTCCCCTGCGGGCATACGCCCTCTTTTTCGTGTCGTCATACTATCCAACTCGGTGGCAAGCTACAAGGCGACCATCTCGAAATCGCTCTTGCGGGCGCCGCATTCCGGGCATACCCAGTTCATTGGAATGTCGTCCCAGCGGGTGCCCGGTGGGATGCCCTCCTGGGGCAATCCGGCGGCCTCGTCATAGATGAAGCCGCAAACTAGGCACATCCAGGTCTTGAACTCGGTATCGGTGGTCATGGTCTTTCGGCGTTTTCGGATAAAATCGGCCCAATCTTAAATAATCGCCGCCGGAATCGCCACGCCGGAATGACGCCGGGCGAGCGTGCGCAATGAAACCAACCCCCCCTCTCGTTCTCGTCTTCGCCGCCAGCGATCCCACCTGCGGTGCCGGCCTGCAGGCCGATATCCTCACCCTGGCCAGCCTGGGCTGCCACCCGCTGACCGCCGTGACCGCCATCACCGTTCAGGATACCGCGGGGGTCGAAAGCGTCCATCCGGTGGATGCGGATGTCCTCGAGCGCCAGGCGCGTCACGTCCTGGAAGATTGCCCCGTGGCGGCGTTCAAGATCGGTGTCCTCGGCAGCCTGGCCAACGTCGTTGCCGTGGCGGAAATCGTTTCCGACTACCCGGACATTCCCCTGGTGTTCGACCCTGTCCTCGCTTCGGGACGAGGAGACGAATTGGCCGGGGAGGACATGATCTCGGCCATACGCGAGCTGTTGCTGCCGCAGACAACCTTGCTGACGCCCAATACTCCGGAGGCGCGCCGCCTGGCCGAGCGCGACGACGAAGGGGAGCCGGATGCCGCCGAATGTGCCCGTCGCCTGATCGACCTCGGCGCTCAGCACATACTCATCACGGGAACCCACGAAAACACGCCCCAGGTGGTCAACCAGCTTTTCGGGGAGGCGGGCTTGATCCGCCGCGATTCCTGGGACCGCCTGCCCGGGAGCTACCATGGTTCCGGTTGTACCCTCGCTTCGGCCATCGCCGCCTGCATCGCGTCCGGTGCCGACCTGGAGGAGGCGGTTCGCGATGCCCAGGACTATACCTGGCGCACTCTGTCCGGTGCTTTCCGTCCCGGCATGGGGCAATTCGTTCCCGACCGCCTATTCTGGGCGAGGGAGGATGAAGACGCCCCTCCGGCGCCAGATGCCTGAAATTCTGCGCGGCCTTTATGCCATCACCCCCGACGAGTCCGATGGGGCGCATTTGCTTGCCGCGGCATCCGCCGTGCTTGCCGGCGGATGCCGCTGGCTCCAATATCGGGACAAGCGTTCGGAGCCGTCTGAGAGGCGGCGGCGGGGGGAGGCTTTGGCGGACCTGTGTCGGCGCCGGGGGGCGGCGCTCGTGATCAACGATGATGTCGAATTGGCCGGGGCTGTCGGCGCGGCAGGGGTCCACCTCGGGCAGGGAGACGGCGATCCGGCTGCGGCACGGGAGCGATTGCCCGCGGGCGCCATCGTCGGCGTCACTTGCCACGACGACTTCGACCTTGCCCGCAAGGCGTGCGCCGCGGGTGCCGACTATGTTGCTTTTGGCGCCGTCTTTCCTTCTCCCACCAAGCCGAAAGCCGTCGTCGCCCCTCTGGAACTCTTCGCCCGCTGCCGCCGGGAACTCGCTCTCCCCGCATGCGCGATCGGCGGCGTCACCCTGGCGAACGCCCCCCTGGCGATCGCCGCCGGAGCCGACCTGCTGGCTGTCATCACCGACCTTTTCAGTGCTCCCGACCTTACCGTCCGGGCATTCGCCTATCAACGCCTGTTCGAGGATTCCCTTTCATGATCTCCCGCAACCAGCAACTGTTTGAACGCGCCCAGCGACACATCCCCGGGGGTGTCAATTCACCCGTGCGCGCTTTCCGTTCGGTGGGCGGCGTTCCCCGCTTCTTCCAGAAGGCCAGGGGGGCGCAAGTGCAGGATGCCGACGGCAAGTGGTACACGGATTACGTCGGCTCCTGGGGCCCGATGATCCTCGGCCATGGCCATCCCGAGGTGCTACAAGCGGTGACCGAGGCGGCCGCCGACGGCTTGTCCTTCGGCGCACCCACCGAGCGCGAAGTCGAGATGGCGGATTTGCTCTGCACCCTGGTGCCGTCCATGGACATGGTGCGCCTGGTCTCGTCCGGTACTGAAGCGACCATGAGCGCCATCCGGCTGGCGCGCGGATACACCGGCCGCGATCTGTTGATCAAATTCGAGGGGTGCTACCACGGCCATTCCGACAGCCTCCTCGTCAAGGCAGGTTCCGGGGCGCTGACCTTTGGCAATCCCTCTTCCGGCGGCGTACCGGCAGATCTCGCCCAGCACACCCTGGTGTTGGCCTACAACGACCCGCAGCAGCTGGCCGACGCCTTCGCCACCCACGGCGGCCGTATCGCAGCCGTGATCGTCGAGCCGGTGGTGGGCAACATGAACCTGATCGCGCCGACTGCCGAGTTCCTCAAGGCGATGCGGGAGCTGACCGCGAAACACGGCGCAGTCCTCATCTTCGACGAGGTGATGACCGGTTTCCGGGTCGGCCTTGAGAGCGCCCAGGGGCTCTTCGGCATCACCCCCGATCTGTCCACTTTCGGCAAGGTCATTGGCGGCGGCATGCCGGTGGGGGCCTTCGGCGGCAGGCGGGAAATCATGGAAAAGATCGCCCCGCTGGGGCCGGTCTACCAGGCGGGAACGCTGTCGGGGAATCCGGTCGCGGTGGCCGCCGGTCTGGCGACGCTTAGGCTCGTCCAGGCTCCGGGGTTCTACGAAGCCCTGACCGCCAGGACGAAATCGCTGTGCGCAGGGCTGGTGGCCGCGGCGAAGCAACATGGAGTGTCCTTTGCGGCCCAGAACGTCGGGGGCATGTTCGGCCTTTACTTCGCCGACGCCTGCCCGGCGACCTACGATGCGGTCCTCGCCTGCGACAAGGAGGCCTTCAACCGCTTCTTCCACGCCATGCTGGACGCCGGCCACTATTTCGCCCCCTCCGCCTTCGAAGCCGGGTTCGTCTCGGCCGCCCACGGCGACGCCGATATCGCCGGCACGGTAGCGGCGGCGGACGCCTATTTCGCCAGTCTCAAGTGAGCAGCGGCAGCGCCTGGGCCGTTCTGCTCCTGGCGGGGCTCTGCGAGGTGGCCTGGGCGGTGGGTCTCAAATACACCGAGGGTTTTTCCCGCCTCTGGCCCAGCGTCGGGACCGTCGTCGCCATGGTGGCCAGCGTCGTCTTGCTGGGCCTGTCTCTCAGGACCCTGCCGTTGGGAACGGCTTATGCAGTGTGGACCGGTATCGGCGCCGTCGGCACCGCCCTGCTGGGCATGCTCTTGTTTGCCGAATCCCGGGAAGTGGCGCGGCTGGTCTGCATCGGCCTGATCGTCGCCGGCATCGTCGGCCTCAAGTGGGTAACGCCGGACTGACAGGTCCGGAAATCGTCACATCAGGAAGAGGGTCGCCAGGCCCAGGAAGATGAAGAAGCCGCCCGAATCGGTGAGGGCGGTGATCATCACCGAGCTGCCGACGGCCGGGTCGGCCCCCAATCTCTGCCGTAGCAGTGGAATCGCGACTCCGGCCGAAGCGGCGAGGAGCAAATTGAGGGTCATGGCGGCCGTCATGACCAAGCCAAGCTTGACGCTGCCGTAGAGCCACCAGGCGAGGAAGCCGAGCAGGCTGCCCCACAGCAGGCCGTTGATCAAGGCGACGCCCAGTTCCTTGCGCAGCAGCCGGCGCGTCGCATCGGGCTGGACCTGACCCATGGCGATAGCGCGGACGATCATGGTGATGGTCTGATTGCCCGAATTGCCGCCGATTCCGGCGACGATGGGCATCAGGGCTGCCAAAGCCACCAGCCTCTCGATGGAGCCCTCGAAGGCGCCGATCACCCGCGAAGCGACAAAGGCAGTCACCAGGTTGATGGCCAGCCAGGACCAGCGGTTCTTCACCGAATCCCAAACCGAGGCGAAAATGTCTTCCTCTTCCTTCAAGCCGGCCTGGGCCAGTTGCTCGCTTTCCGCCTCTTCGCGGATCACGTCCACAACGGTGTTCACCGTCACCCGCCCGACCAGCCTCCCGTCCGGATCGACGACTGGAGCCGAGACCAGGTCGTAGCGCTCGAAAGCCCTGGCCGCTTCTTCGGCGAAATCGTCCGGTTCCAGTTCGATGAAGTCGGCCTGCATGAGGGTGCCGACTCCGGCATCCGGGTCGTTGACCAGGAGGATGTTGAGGGGCAGGACGCCCTTCAGGTGGTCCTCCCGGTCCACGACGAAGAGTTGGTCGGTGTGGTCGGGCAATTCGTCGAACAGGCGCAGGTAGCGCAGCACCACTTCCAGGGTCACGTCTTCCCGCACGGTGACCATGTCGAAGTCCATGATGGCGCCCACCGAATCGTCCGGGTAGGACATCGCCGCCCGCAGTTTTTCCCGCTCCTCCACCGAGAGGGACTGGAAGACGTCGGCGATGACCTCTTGCGGCAGGTCGGGGGCCAGGTCGGCAAGTTCGTCGGTATCGAGGGTTTCGGCGGCCGCCACCAATTCGTTGCGGCCCATGGACTCGATCAACGACTCCCGAACGGCGTCGGAGACCTCCAGGAGGATTTCCCCTTCCCGCTCGGCCTTGACCAGATCCCAGGCGATCAGTCGTTCATCCAGCGGCAGGGCCTCCAGGATGAAGGCGACGTCGGCAGGATGCATGGGGTCCAGCTTTTTCTGGAGTTCGACCAGATGCTGCTGATGCACCAGACCCTCGACCAGGTCGTGGCGCGGCATTTCCTGGCGGTGTACCAGGTCCTCAACCAGTTTGTGCCGGGCAAGCAGGGTCTGCACCTCGGCGAGGCGCTCCTGCAAGTCTTCGGTATCGGTGAGGGGGGACTCTTCGCTCATGGTGCGCCGCCGCAAGGGAGCCCGAATTCTAGCATCGGCGGCGGGGTGCCACGGGGTCAGCGGGAATTCAGGGGATTTCGGCGGACGCCATGCGCGCCAGGATGATGGCCGCCTTGCGCCCCAGTCCCGGTAGGTTGGGGTTGCGATCGTAAAGACGCGGGTTGGGCACCATACCCGCGAGCCTTGCCGCCTGCTCCGGCGACAGCTGTGCTGCGGAGACTCCGTAATAGTGTCGGGCAGCCGCCTCGGCACCGAAAATGCCGTTTCCCCATTCGATGACGTTGAGGTAGACCTCGAAGATGCGCCGCTTGTCCCAGCAGGTTTCGATCATCAGGGTGATGACGGCCTCCTCGGCCTTGCGCAGCAGGGATTTCTGGGGGGTCAGGAAGAGATTCTTGGCCAATTGCTGGGTGATGGTCGATCCGCCGGCGACGATGCGGCCACGCTTCTGATTCTTTTCCATGGCCTTCTGGATGCCTTCCCAGTCGAACCCCTCGTGATCGACGAACTTGGCATCTTCCGCGGCGATGATCGCCCGCTTGAGATGGGCGGAAATGCGGGCGTAGGGCACCCATTGCTGCTGCAGGCGCGCGTCGGGGCGTTTCGCCTGCAGCTCGGCCAGCCGGATTTCCATGAAACGGGTGGTCCCGGGGTCGAAGTGGCCCCAAAACAGGACCCAGCCCAGGAGCCAGAGCTGGTAGGCGAACAGGACGCCGAGGATTCCGAGCAGGCCCCACTTGAGCCAGCGGCCCAAACGCTTCATGGGGCGGAAATCCGCGCCCGTAGGTCAGCCAGTACCGGAGCCGTGTCCGGGCGGATGCCGCGCCAGTGGAGAAAGGCCTCTGCTGCCTGCTCGACCAGCATGCCCAGGCCGTCGGCGATCCTTGCAGCGCCCTGTCGGCTGGCGGCGGCGAGGAAGGGCGTCCCGCTGGGGCCGTACATCATGTCGTAGGCCAAAGCTCCGGGGGCGTAAGTGCCGGCCGGAAGAATCAAAGCTTCTCCGGCCAGGCTGGCCGAGGTGGCATTGATCACCAGGTCGAAGCTGCCGGCAATCTCGCCGAGTCCGCAGCCAACGACATTGCCATGGGCCGCGAACAGCCGGGCGAGTTCGTGAGCCCGGCCGGGACTGCGGTTGGCTACGGTCAGTTGGGCAATGCCGGCGTCGAGGAGCGGTCCGAGGGCTCCTCGGGCTGCGCCGCCGGCCCCCAGAAGGAGCACCCGGCGGCCAGCCAGGGGAAACGCCAGATTCTGGTCAATGTCCGTTACGAGCCCGGCGCCGTCGGTGTTGTCGCCGACGATCCCTTCGGTCTCGAAGCTCAGCGTATTCACTGCTCCGGCGCGGACCGCCCGCGGCGTCAGGCGGGTGGCAAGGCGATGGGCCTCCTCTTTGAAAGGCACGGTCACATTGGCACCCCGCCCGCCGGCGGCGGCGAAGTCGGCGACGGCTTTGGCAAAACCGTCCAGGGGCGCGAGGATGGCCTCGTAGGTCAGACTCTGCCTGGCCTGGGCTGCGAAGGCGGCGTGGATGGCGGGCGACTTGGAATGCCCGATGGGATTGCCGAAAACGGCGTAACGGTCAGTCATGGTGAATTGGGCTCCGGGTCGGTAGGGCGACGGGACGCGCGCAAGAACCTGAACCGCTGCGCGGCCATGCTAGCCTAGCCCTATCTTAAGGGAAGCGGTGGTATCCCGGGATTCGGCGGCGGCTCATTTTGCTTTGGTTTCGAGACTGTCTCCCTGGGTGAAATACCAGGTCCGCGTGACTTCGAGGATGTCCGTGTCCTTCCGGATATCCGGGGGAAAGGCGGCGTAGGGACCCGCCATCTGGACGATGCGGCGGGCTGCGTCGTCAAGGAGTTTGTGGCCGGAAGAACGGTTGATGTCTATCCGGCCGACGCTGCCGTCGGCATTGATCGACACGGTGAGCACCAGGGAACCGTAAAGCTTGCCCCGAGCAGCATCGGGATAGTTGAGCGTACCGACCCGCTCGACCTTCTGGCGCCAGTCCTCGATGTACTGGGCAAACCGGTATTCCTCGGCACGGGCGCCGATGAAGCGCTTGCGCGGGCGCTTGCTGTATTCATCGACGGTCTTGTTGATCTCCCCCTCCAGCCGGGCCATGGCGCGGGCGGCTTCGACCAGGTCGAGGCCGCTGGTGTTGGGGGCGGGCACATTGCGATCCTCTCCGGCGGGGGCCGGGGCGACGGTCCGCATCGTGCGGGCTTCGGTCAGGAGTTGCTGCTGGCGAGCTTCCAGGTCCTGGACGCGACGCTGCATCTGCTCGACGTCGCTGCCGGGCGTTTGCTGCCGGGTCGGCGGCAGGGGGGTCTTGGCCCTGCGGTTCTCATCGGTATTGCCACCACCGTCCAGATGGCTCTGGGCCAGGGCTTGGGCGTCCTTAGGCTTGGTCGCCGACTTGGCGTTGACCAGGATGATGTCCAGGGCGCGATCGCGCAGCGTCTTGGCGGTGTCCGGGTAGGCGAATCCCAGGCCCAGGATCAGGGCGCCATGGGCCGCCGCCGAAAGGGCCATCGCCACTCCGAGGGGGCGGCTGCTCGGGGTCGCAGGGGACAAGGCGAGAGCGGCCGCGCTCACTGTTCCTCCTCGTCCTCCGCGCCGATGGTATCGCTATCGGCCAAGGTTTCGACGAAACGGCAGCTCAGATCGGGCCCGAGGAGGTCGATGGACTCAATGGCCAGTCGCACCCGCTGCCCCGGCATCAGGTCGGCGGGTAGCGAGGGTACTCGCAGCACCAGGGGGAGGTGGTCGAGCTTGACCGACTGCTCGCGGCGTACCGTGGCATCGACGCCCTCGGCGGATCGCTGTTGCAGCCAGCGCAGGCACCAGTAGCGCTCCATGAGGCGCTGGAATTCCCCGTAGGCGGCGTAGGTCACTTCGAAATCCCGCATCGCAGCGAACAGTTCGGCGGATTTCTGGGCGAAGGCCGGGGTTTCGCCCTTGAGGCAGGCAATCAGCTGCCATTGATTGACAAGATCGCAGTACCGGCGCAGCGGCGAAGTCATCCAGGCGTATTGCGCAACTCCCAGGCCCTCGTGGGGCAGCGGCGAGGTGGTCATGCGCACCTTGCCCTGGGTCTGGGCACGGTAGAGGCAGGCGACATTCCTCTCCGCCAGTACGCCTCCCCAGGTGGAATTGGCAACGATCATCAATTCGGCGACCAATTTGTCCAAAGGGCTGCCACGCTTGCGCTCGGTGATTTCGACGCGACAGGAATCGGGATGAGCGAGATCGCCTTCGATGGCGAAGTTATAGTCGTTGATCCCCTGGACCGCCGAGGGTTTCCCGCGGCGTCCTTCGCAGGCGTTGGCGAAGTGCCAGAGATGGAGCAATTCGTCCTTGAAGGCCTTGTCGGGCAGCGGGCCGCTCACCGTTTCGGCGTTGAACCAGGGTTCGACCTCATGGTGCCTGAGGTTGGCCGCGATGTGCACCCGTTCCAGCCGGGATTCGTGACTGAGGATTTCGAGGGACTCGCTCACCGTTAGATAGAGTGAAACGGCCGGGCAATCGACGCCGCCGGCAAGGGTATAGCGCTCGACCACGGCATCCGGCAGCATGGTGATCTTGTTGCCGGGCATATAGACGGTGGACAGCCGTGCCCGCGCAACGCCGTCCAGGGGGGAGCCGTGCAGGATGGCGAGGCCGGGAGCGGCGATATGGATGCCGATGCGGGTGCCTATGCCGGGCAGCCGCGTCACCGAAAGGGCGTCGTCGATTTCCGTCGTGTGGGCGTCGTCTATGGAAAAAGCGCGCACATCGGCCCGGGGGAGGTCGTCTGGCGAAACCGGGGCTTCCAGAGCAGGAAATCCGGTGCCGCGAGGGAACTGTTCAACCAGGAAGCGCCTGTAGTGGAGATGATAGGCAGACTTGACGGCGCCGCACTTGAAGAGCAATTGGGCCGCGGAAAGGCCGGTTTCGCCACAGGCTGCCTCAAAGGCCTTGGTCTCCGGCTTGTTGCGATCGGGGGAGTAAAGGAGCGAATCGGTCAGCGCGCCAATTTCCGGCGGCAGGCGGAAGGCCTTCAACTCCTCGACCCAGCGCTCGATGGCGAGCGCTTGTTGACGCTTTTTTTCAAGAGCGGCCAAAGCAGCCGCGAGAATGTCAGGAGGGGCTTTCTTGAAGCGGCCCTTGCCCTTGCGGTGAAAATAGAGGGGCGCTGCCTGAAGGGCAAGCAAGACCGCCGACGCTTCGATCGGGCCGGGGTCATGGCCGAAGTAGTCGCGGGCAAAATCCAGAAACGAAAATTCGCCGTCATTGACGCACTCCCAGAGGAAATCCGGTTCGATGCCCCCGGCTATCGGTTCGGCCGCTTCGAGCAGGCTCGCCGCCGCAGGCTTTTCGAATCGCAGGAGAACCGTTGCCGCCTTGATCTTGCTGCGTTTCCCCGAAGCCATTTCGACCTGCAACGAGCTGTCGTTGTCGGTCAGGACGGTACCGGTCTTGAAGGACCCTTCTTCTTCAAACAATACGTGCATCGCCGGATTATAGCCCAGCGAATTCAAGGATTTGCGGGATGAATTCGGGAAACTTCGTGAAGCTGTGGTCGCCGCCTGCGACGACGATCTGCCGGCAGCCGGCGTAGTGCTCGACGGCGTGGCGATAGTCGAGGACTTCGTCACCCGTCTCGACCAGGAGCAGGTAGCGTTCCGGGTTCGGTGCCGGTACGGATTGCGCCGCCAATTGGGCAGCATGGGCGACGGTGAAGGAGAAGCGCTCGCCGGTGTGGAAATTGGCGTGCTCGCCCAGAAAACGCTGCGGGTCGAGGCGATGGATCACCGCAGGATTGATCAGGACCGCCCTATGGCCGTGCTTTTCGGCAAGCCAGGTGGCATAGTGACCGCCCAGGGAACTGCCCGCCAGGGTGACCGTCCCCGCGGTTTCGGCGAGGATGGCTTCGACGCAGGCGAGCGCCTGGTCGGGGATAGGGGGCAGGGCCGGGCAAACGAGGCGGTGGCCGAGACCCCGGTTGTCCAAAACCTCCGCCAGCACCCGGGCCTTCCAGGAGGCCGGCGAAGAGCAGAAACCGTGCAGGTAGATCAGGGTGGGCAAGGGCGTGGGGCGCAATAGGTCGGAAATCCCGCCAGACGCTTGCGCCTGGGCTTCAATGCGCCGTCCACTCGACGACGCCAAACTGCCAGGTGGCCAGGACGACGATACCGAAGGCGATGCGGTACCAGGCGAAGACCGTGAAGTCGTGACTGGAGATATAACGCAGCAGCCAGCGCACGCAGAGGAAGGCGGAGACGAAGGCGGCGACGAATCCGACTCCCCACATGCCGAGGTCGTCGGCACTGAGGAGCGCCCGTTCCTTGTAGAGCTGGTAGAGGCTGGCGATGATCAGGGTGGGGATGGCGAGGAAAAAGGAAAACTCGGTGGCCGCCTTGCGGGACAAGCCGAAGAGCATGCCGCCGATGATGGTCGCGCCCGACCTGGAAGTGCCCGGAATGAGGGCGAAGGCCTGGGCGATTCCAAGCTTGAGGGCGTCCAGCCAGTTCATGTCGTCCACCGATTCGACGCGGATGCGGTGTTCGCGCTTCTCCGCCCACAGGATGACGAAGGCGCCGAGAATGAAGGTGGCGGCCACGGTGAGGGGGTTGAAAAGGTGGGCCTTGATCGCCTTGCCGAACAGGAGCCCAAGGGCCGCGAGGGGAACGAAGGCGATGGCCACGTTGAGGACGAAGCGTTGGGCGTCGGCATCGCTGAACACGCGCCGGGAGACGGACAGCAGTTTTTCCCGGTATTCCCATACCACCGCCAGGATGGCGCCGGACTGGATGACGATTTCGAAGAGCTTGCCGCGCTCATCGTTGAAATTCAGCAGATCGCCCGCGAGGATCAGGTGACCGGTGGACGAAATCGGGAGAAATTCGGTGAGGCCCTCGACAATACCGAGGATGAGGGCCTTGATCAGCAGCAGAGTATCCATGGGGGCTCCGGTTGGGGAGGCCGCATTCTAGCCGGGTTGGGTCAATCGCTCTAGCGCGGCCAGCCACGCCAGGGCCTCTTGCCGCGAGTTGCCGCACATCTCGGTGCTCGGTTGCAGTCCCGAGCAACAGGCCGGGCGTTCGGGCAGGCCGAAGAGCGTACAGGCCATCTCCGGGCTGAGGTGGCGGCATGGGTCTCCGGCCGGCTTGGCGAGGGACGAGATGGAAGGCGCGATGCAGCAGGCGCCGCAATGGGGACGGCAGTCCATGGTCGGTGTTGCGGGAGACGAGGTGCCCATTGTCGCCGATCCGGAGCCGCCGTATCGTGCGTCTTGAGGCACCCGCTTCGCCATCGTTCCAGGAGCCTGCCATGCCGGCCTGCACCGAACTACCCGATCTTGCCACCCTCCAGCGCGCCCGTGCGCGAATTGCCGACCTCGTTCTCGCGACGCCGCTGTGGGCGAACGAACCGCTTTCCCGGGAGTTGGGGGCGTCGATCTACTTCAAACTGGAAAATCTCCAGCGCACCGGCTCCTTCAAGCTGCGAGGGGCGAGCTACAAGATTGCCTGCCTACTGGATCGCGGTCAGGGCCAGCAGGGTGTCGTGGCCGCGTCCGCCGGCAATCACGCCCAGGGAGTGGCCCGGGCGGCGCGGGAAGCGGGGCTAGCGGCCACCGTCGTCATGCCGGTCAATGCGGCGCTGACGAAGGTCGAGGCGTGCCGGAGCCTGGGGGCCAGGGTGGTACTACAGGGAAGCACCCTGGAAGACGCGCGACAGGCCGCCGAGTCTTTGGCCCAGGAATCGGGGGGCAGCCTGATCCATCCCTACGACGACTGGGAAATCATCGCCGGCCAGGCCGGCGTAGGACTGGAGATTCTGGAACAACTGCCGGAGGTTGGGCAGATCGTTGTTCCCCTGGGCGGCGGGGGGCTATTGGCGGGCATCGCCCTGGCAGTCAAGAGTCAGCGGCCCGAGGTGCGGATTGTCGGCGTCCAGGCCGATGCCGTGGCCCCCTGGCGTCACTTCCTCGCCGACGGCGGCATTGATCCGGTGCCGGCGGAAGCTCACACCATCGCCGACGGTATCAAGGTGAAAGTGGCCGGCCGGTGCCCCCGGGAGGTCGTCGCGCAGCATGTGGATGCCATCGTCACCGTGGACGACGACGCCATCGCCGAAGCCATGGTCCGTCTCCTGGAGCGCACCCGAACCCTGGGCGAAGGGGCAGGCGCCGTCGGCCTTGCCGCGCTGATGCGCGGCCTCGTCCCGCAGCCGTCGGATCGCCCGACGGTGGTGGTGATCAGCGGCGGCAACGCCGACATGACCCTCATCGGCCGCAGCATCGACTACGGCCTGGCCAGCAGCGGCCGCCTGCTCAGTCTTGCGGTACGCGTTCCCGACACACCGGGGCGCCTGGCCGGACTGCTTGGGCTGGTCGCCGAGCACGGCATGAATATCCGCCACGTTGAGCATCGCCGCGGCGAATTGCACGTCCCCGTCGGCATGACCGAGATCATCCTGCAGATCGAGACCCGGGACGCGGCCCACCAGAACGAGTTGATCGAGCATTTCGGCCGCCAGGGAGTGGTGGCGGTGCCGCTCGGTCTCGATTGAACCTGGGGGCGGACCGACGCTCAGGTCGGCTCTTAGGGGCGAAAGCCCTGCCCGCAGCGACGGAAAGGGTGCCTGCAGAGGCTGAACGCGCTGGATTCAGCCTCTCGAGTGGGTTTGTGAGCTTCCTAGCCCCGACGAATTCCGCCTTCGGCCAGGACGAAGAACTGCGGTTTTAGTCCGGCGAGAGGTTCGCGAAGCTTGTCGATTTCCGCCGCCGGCCCGTGAACCTCCAGACGAGCAATCTTGGCCAATTTGAGGGCTTCCTGTAGCGGGGCATCGACGTTCTTGAGGTGATTCAAGACGGCTGCCGCATTGACGTAACCCTCGCGGCAGTGGGCGATTTGTCCGCTGAACGAGAAGGCGTAATGGACGACGCCCGGTTCACGCTTGGTGAGTTTGACGAATTGCGGACCGAGGGCCTTGAAGGCGTCGAGCTTGCCTTCCTGAACCTCGAAATAGGGAACCAGGGTGCAGACGGTATCGGGTTTCAGGGCGCCCTTGGCGAGAGCTGGCGTAGCGCTGCCTGCCAGTGCCAGGCCGGCGCCGACTCCGGCAGTCTTCATGAACCGACGGCGGCTGGAGGGAAGTTGGTCGCTATTGTTTTCCATGGTGTCTCCTTGAGGTGAGGATTGTGCGCCTGGGGTCAGCCGGGTCTAGGGGCTGGAAAGGGATGAAGCTGCGAACCGCAAGCGCGCCGGCCCGCCCTGCACGGATTTCCGATCGTGCCGCTCGTTTGAAACATCGCCGGGTTGAGGAGTTCAGTGTTGCATCGGTGGCATTCTTGCAGTTTGCGCGGAGCCTTTTCCCGTGGGAGCGGCCGGTCGGCGATGGATCCGACGCAGCCCGCCCCATTATCCGATTTTTGTCAGGTGCGTCGATAGATTTCAGCACCCGCTTGCACGAACTCGACGGCTTTGGTTTCCATGCCTTTCGCCAGCGCCTCGGTCTCCTGCAACCCTTGAGCCGCCGCGAAATCCCGCACGTCCTGGGTGATCTTCATGGAGCAGAAGTGCGGCCCGCACATGGAGCAGAAGTGGGCGACCTTGGCCGATTCCTTGGGCAGGGTTTCGTCGTGGAATTCGCGGGCCTTGTCCGGGTCGAGGCCGAGGTTGAACTGGTCTTCCCAGCGGAACTCGAAGCGCGCCTTGCTTAGCGCGTTGTCGCGGATCTGGGCGCCGGGGTGACCCTTGGCCAGGTCGGCGGCGTGGGCGGCCAGCTTGTAGGTGATGATGCCTTCCT
>DAORDK010000061.1:0-20460 GCA_035345935.1 Rhodocyclaceae bacterium
TCATGAAGTGAGCGTCGGGGGTGCGGGTCATCGGCAGGTTGGCGCCGGTGATGATCAGGTAAGTGGAGTTGTACCAGTCGGCCGCTTCAGGCACGTCGGTCTGCTCTCCCCAGGTCTGGGGAGAGGCGGCGGGCAGGTCGCAATACCAGTCGTAGAAGGAGCCGCAGGCGCCGCCGATGAGGGACAGATAGCGGGAGCCGGCGGCGTAGGAGATCATGGACATCGCCGGAATCGGCGAGAAGCCGTAGATGCGGTCCGGGCCCCACTTCTTGATCGTATAGACGTTGGCGGCGGCGGCGATTTCGGTCACTTCTTCCCAGGTGGTGCGGACGAAGCCGCCCAGGCCGCGCACGCCCACGTACTTGATGCGCTTCTGGGGATCATTCTGGATGGCTTCCCAGGCTTCGACGGGGTCCTTGCCGGTCTTGCGCTCGGCCCGGTAGAGGTCGAGGAGCCGCCCGCGAATCATGGGGTGCTTGATGCGGTGCGGCGAGTAGAGGTACCAGGAGAAGGAGGCGCCGCGCTGGCAACCGCGCGGTTCATGGTTGGGCAGATCCTCGCGGGTGCGCGGATAGTCGGTCTGCTGCATCTCGAAGGCCACCAGACCGTTCTTGACGAAGATCTTCCAGGAGCAGCCGCCGGTACAGTTCACACCGTGGGTGGAACGGACCACTTTGTCGTGACGCCAACGGTTGCGGTAGGAATCCTCCCACTGGCGGTCTTCGTTGGTCACGATGCCGTGGCCGTCGGAGAAGCTGCTCTGGACCTTGTTCAGGAATTTCAGGCGGTCAAGAAAATGACTCATTGTTTGCTCCTAGGTGAGTGGCCCGTCCGCCGGGCCACAGTCGGTTTTCGTTGAGGTGAGCTCAGGAAATCAGGGATTCTTGGCGTAGGCGTTCTTGCGCAGATAAAACCACCAGTTGATGACGACACAGACGGCGTAGAAAACGGCGAAGCCGTACATGGCGTTTTCCGGGGTACCGGCCTTGATCTGGTCGCCGATGACCACCGGCGCGATGAAGGACCCGTAGGCGGCCACCGCGGAAGTCCAGCCGAGCACAGGGCCGCGCTGGTCCTGGTCGAAGAGGACGCCGACGGTACGGAAGGTGGAACCGTTGCCGATACCCGACGCCGCGAAGAGCACCACGAACAGCGTCATGAAGACGAAGAAGTACTGCTCCGGCGTGGCCGAGTGGTAGGCCTGGAACATCACGTAGCCGGTGGCGCCGGAGGCGATGACGAGAACCAGGGAAATCACCTGGGTGACGATGGACCCCCCGACCTTGTCGGAGATCCAGCCACCGACCGGACGGATGAGGGCGCCGACGAAGGGGCCGATCCACGCGTAGGTCAGCGCCGAGGGGGCATTGGGATTCTTCAGCGCGTGACCCCAGGCACCGGTCGCCGGATCGAGGACGTGCTGGAAGCCGAAGATCACCGTGATCGACAGGGGCAGCGCCATCGAGAAGCCGATGAAGGAACCGAAGGTCACCACATAGAGCGCCGTCATCGACCAGGTATGCTTGTTGCCGAAGATGGCGAACTGCTTCTGGATATTCGCCTTCATCGTACCGAAGGCGACCAGACGCATGATCAGCAGGGCCGAGATGATGTCGAGGGGAATTGCCACCCACATGCTGATCAGGCCAAGTCCCGTGGGTGCCGGCAGGTAGAGGTAGAGGCCGAGAATCGACGGGATGAAGGCTACGGTGTAGAGCCAGGTGATCTTCGCAAAGGCCGTGATCGGATTGCCCGCCTCCGGCGAGATCGGCTTCAGATTGTTCATTCCGAACCAGGCGAAGACGGCCAGCGGAATGAGGAGCAGCATCCAGACGTAGCCGGCGTTCTGGATATAGGTCGGCGTTCCCGCCGCGATCTTGCCGAAGATCCAGCCGCTATCCTTGACCAGGGTCATCGGCTCGCCACCCGCGGCGCCGAAAAGCCCCATGGTCATCACGAGCGGAATCAAGACCTGCATGGTAGTCACGCCGAAATTGCCCAGACCGGCGTTCAGACCCAGCGCGGTCCCCTGCTGCCGCTTCGGAAAGAAGGTGCTGATATTGGACATGGAACTGGCGAAGTTGCCGCCACCCACGCCGGACCACAGGGCCATCAGCTGGAAGGCCCACAGCGGCCAATCCTTGTGCTGCAGGGCGATGCCGGTGCCGATGGCGGGGGCGATCAGCATGGCGGTGGTCAGGAAGATGGTGTAGCGGCCGCCGGCAATACGGATGAAGAAGGACGACGGAATCCGCATCGTCGCACCGGAGATGCCGGCGATGGCGGTCAGGGTGAAGAGCTGCTCCTTGGTGAACGGGAAGCCCAGATTGAGCATCTGCACCGTGATGATTCCCCACATCAGCCAGACGGCGAAGCCGCACAGGAGGCAGGGGATGGAGATCCAGAGATTGCGGTTGGCGATACGCTTGCCGGTGGATTCCCAGAAGGCATCATCCTCCGGGCGCCACTCCGCGATTTCGCCACTGCTGCCGGCCTTGACGGCCGTTTGGTTCGTACTCATTGCTGCTCCTTTGGATGGTGCGATTATTCGAGGTTGTCGGCCGCAGCCAGGGGATGCTTGCCCCGCATCACGTCGGCATCGCGGACTTCGGTCCAGTACATCCAGATCAGGGAGACCCAGACGACGCCGTACATGAGCATGAAGCAGGACGAACGGACGCCGGTCAGATCGACCAGGGCGCCGAACATGATGGGCAGCAGAAAACCGCCCATGCCGCCGGCCAGCCCGACGATTCCGGAGATGACGCCGATGTTTTTTGGATATTCGTCGGAGATGTACTTGAATACCGAGGCCTTGCCCACCGCCATGGCCACGCCGACGGTAAACATCAGCGCCGTGAAGACGTACTCATTCAGGTAGATGTGGTAGGTCTGGGGGCCGCTCACGGTCTTGATGGTGAATTCGGTCTGCGGATAGGAGAGGATGAAGAGACAGATCCAGCAGACCCACAGCACCCACCAGGTCACCTTGTGGGCGCCGAACTTGTCGGAGAACCAGCCGCCCAGTGCCCGCAGCACGCCACCGGGAAGCGAGAAGCAGGCGGCCAGGAAGGCAGCGGTCTTCAGGTCGAAGCTGTACTCCTGGACGTAGTACTTGGTCATCCATAGAGCCAGCGCCACGTAGCCGCCGAAGACGATGGAGTAGTACTGGCAGATCTTCCAGACGTTGGGATCCTTCAGCGCCGTCAGCTGTTGACCGATGGTGACGTGGGATTCGACCTTGTGCGCCGGGTCGGAATAGGTGAGAAAGAAGAAGGCCAGCGCGGTGACCAGCATCATGACCGAGAACACCGTCGGCACCATGGTCCAGCCGTAGGCGACGACGATGGACGGGGCCAGGAGCTTGGTCAATGCCGCCCCGGCATTGCCGGCGCCGAAGACCCCCATGGCGAAACCCTGATTCTGCTTCTCGAACCAGCGGGCGCAGTAGGCGATGCCGACCGAGAACGATCCTCCGGCGACGCCGACGAAGAGTCCGGCCACCAGCAATTGCCAGTATTGGGTGGCATTTCCGATCAGGTAGATGGGGATCACCGTGACCATCATGATGACGAAGAACACCGGCCGACCGCCGAACTTATCTGTCATCATGCCGAGAGGCAGGCGAATCAGGGAACCGGTAAGGACCGGCATCGCCGCCAGGATGCCAAATTGGGTCTCATTCAATCCAAGTTGCTGCTTGATCGGAATACCGATCACCGCGAACATCATCCACACCATGAAGCACACGGTAAACGCCAGCGTGCTCATGATCAGAACCGACATTTGTTTGGTCTTTTGGCTTGCCATCGCTGTCCCCCAAATACGCTCCGGACCACCTCGTCCGGCGCCAGGAAGAGTAATGGGAGCAAGGGTTTACGCCCATTCGTCAATGGTAGGGGCGCAGCGAGGCATCGGAGGGGGGGCGCCCTAGGGGAGACGAACTAAGCCTTTGGGACTTTCGCCAGCCACTGGACTAGCCTATAGGGCCATCGACATGGCCGAACGGCCACCGATGATGGCCGAGGGTACTAGTTCTATCGACTTAAGCGGCTAAGCACGTTGGCTGAACCCGTGCTCCACAGCATAGAGGGCTGCCTGAACCCGGCTCGAGAGGCCAAGCTTCTTGAAAATGTTCTGGATATGAATCTTGACCGTGCTCTCGGCGAGGGACAGGGCGCGTGCGATTTCCTTGTTGCTGTCACCCTGCGACAAACAACCGAGAATTTCCCGCTCCCGGGGCGATAGCTTGTCGTGCTCGGCAGCGGGATTCTCGCGGGTATGGCCTCGCACCCCCTGGACGAGCTTGGCGGTCATCTGGGGCGAGATCACCGATTCACCGGCGTTCGCGCGACGGATCGCATCGACCAGCGCTTCGGTTTCGATGTTCTTTAGGAGATAGCCCGAAGCGCCGGCGCGCAGGGTCTCGACCAGATCTTCCCCGTCTTCCGAGACGGTGAGCATGAGCACCCGGGACTCGGGAGCGTCTTCCACAATGAGGCGGACGGCGTCGCGCCCCGAAACCCCCGGCATGTTGAGATCGAGGAGCACCACGTCGGGCTTGAGCGACTTGGCGCGCTTGACCCCTTCGAGGCCGTCCCCCGCCACATCCACTACCTCGAAATCGTCATGCCTCTGGAGCAGGGACTTGATTCCACTGCGAAAGAGAGCGTGATCATCGACGATCAGTACGCGAATCATTTGTGCCATTCAGGCAACCTCCATTTTTTGACGCGGCAACCACAGGGACACTTGCGTCCCCTGGCCCGCTTGCGAATCGACCTGACATCGCCCACCGACGCGGTGAGCCCTTTCCTTCATAATCTTGAGCCCCACATGGCGCTCGGCATGGGGCGAGGAAATCCCTGCGGGATCGAACCCGACGCCGTTGTCCTCGACCCGGATGGCGACTCCGGCCAGACTGCGCTCGACGCGCACCAAGACCTGGCTGGCCCGCGCGTGCTTGCGGATGTTGGACAGGGACTCCTGGATGATGTGGATCACCTGGATTTGTTCCTCGGGGGGCATCGGAAGTCCGCTGCCCAGCTTTTCGAACGTCGTGGCGATTCCGGTCTGGCTTTCGAATTTGGCGAGCGTGTCGACGAGGGCCGACTCCAGTTCGCTCTGCCCTACTCGGGTGCGGAAATGGACCAGGAGTTCGCGAACGTGGTCGTAGCTTTCCCGGATGCCTTCCCGCAAACTTTCCACGGTGGCCTCGGCCTCGCCCACGTCATGCCGCTTGAGGGAATCGTCCAGGAGCTGGACCTGGATGTTGAGGAAGGCGAGCCCCTGGGCGATGGAATCGTGAAGTTCCTGGGCGAGCAGATTGCGCTCCTCCGAGACCGCCATTTCCCGCTCCCGGGAGCGCAGCCGCAGGTTTTCGATGGCTGCACCGAGATGCTGACCCAAGGTTTCCAGCATGATCTTGTGTCTTTCGCCGAGTTCCTGAGGTGTCTTGAAATACAGGTTGAACACCCCCAGGCGCCGCTTGTTGTGGGTAATGGTGAACACGCTGGCGGTTGCGAAACCCTCGCGCAGACAGGAATTGAGTCGCAGGGGCGCCGGCGGGTGGGCAGGCTGGAAGGCGATCGGTTCCGCACCGTGCATGACGTCGCTGCAGAGGCAATCGCCGCAACGCAATGCAGTCTCGTTGGCGACGAAGGTTTCCGACAGCCCGACGTGGCTGGTCATGATGAGTTCCTCGGTCCCCGGCGAGTAGAGGCGCACCGCACCGGCATCGGCCCGCGTCGCTGCCAGAATTCGACGCAAGAACCCGTCGCAAAGCCCATCCAGGGGCGTCGGCTCGTTGAGGAAGGCGGTCGTCTCGTAGAGGAGGCCGAGTTCGTCATTGCGCTCCGCGAGGTTTCTGGTCTTTATTGCGACGCGCTCTTCCAGGGTGGCATAGACCGTCTGGAGATGCTCGGCCATGCGGTTGAAGCCCCGGGCCAACATGCCGAATTCGTCCTGCTGCTCAGCCGGAACCCGGACCCCGAGGTCGTCGCCGGCCATCCGCCGCAGACCGTCGTGCAGGATGCGTACCGGCCTGATCACCAGACGTAGGAAGAAACGGATGAGCAGCACCGTACCAGCGACCGCCAAGAGAACAAGAACGATCTGATAGGTCCGCAGAAGATTGGTCCCATAGGCATAGTCGCGCTCCATCGCCAGCACGAGATCGTTGATTCCGGAGACGAACCCCTCGACTTCGTCGCGATAGCGAACCAAAGCCGCCCGCCGCTGGGCATCTTCCCCGCTCTCGAGATAAGTGCGGAGAACGGGACGCATGCGTGACTCCCAGACTTGATGCAAATGGCCGATGCGACGCTTGACCTCGGCAGTGCGCGGAGGGGCGAGGGGCCGGGCGGGATCGCCGCGGCCGATGTCCGCCAGAAGCTTTTCAAAGAGGGTGATCTCTTCCGCCAGGGCGGCATCGACCCGGACCCGGTCCGCTCCCGGTTCCAGGCCCAGCGCCATGAGATGGCTGAACCGATAGGAGCGCATGCGTTCGCTGCCGGCATCGTTGATCGCCGCCGACCCCCCCTCGAGTTGCCACGAGAGGGCAAGCGTCATCCCTATCGCCCCCAGGGCGACGACGAAGAAAATCAGCAGCATGCCGATAATCTGGGTGGAAAGCTTTTTGAACCGCGAGAGCATGGCTCGCCAATAGGAAGGAATGGCAGTGAGTCTCCCAGATAAAACCAAGAAAACAATCGGATAGATCAATTTCTGGCAAATGCGCCGCAGGCCAAAGGCTGACGTCCTCAAGAAAAATTCCGTGGGAATGCGAGGAATAACCGCCGGAAATCTTGCTCCTATGCGCAGCGCAAACGAAAAAGCCCGCCGGTAAACTGGCGGGCAAGGTACGGCTGCAGAAACCTGTGCTTAGGGATAATTTTCTTTGGCGCAACCGCTCTTGGCGAGGGCGCGCTTAACGTCAACTGCCGCGCGAACCACGGCGCCGCGCGCTCTTGGCTGAGGGATTCAACGCTTTCCCCCGGAGGGAACCGACACGTGGTCGCAGCGCCGTGCTGCAGGGGACTGTCCCGATCGGAGCAGTCCCCTGCAGCGCGCAATCCCCACCGGGTGAGCGGCTGAGCGGAGCGATCAGTGGCCGCATTCGCCCAGGAAGCTCAGCAATTCCTCGCGCAAGCGATAGTAGTCCGGATGCTCGAGCAACATTTTGCGCGAACGCGGGCGCGGCAAGTTGACCTCCAAGATCTTTCCCACCCGGGCTCGTGGGCCGTTGGTCATCATCACCACTCGATCCCCAAGCAGGATGGCCTCGTCCACATCGTGGGTAATGACCATGGCGGTCAGTTGCTCGCGACTCCAGACGTCCATCAGCACCTCCTGGAGATCCCAGCGGGTTAGCGAATCCAGCATGCCGAAGGGCTCGTCGAGGAGCAGGAGCTTGGGCGAAAGCGCGAAAGCCCGGGCGATTCCCACGCGCTGCTTCATGCCATTGGACAATTCGCTGGCCTTCTTCTGCATCGCATCAGCCAACCCGACGCGTGCAAGGAAATGAGTCACGATGTCGCGGCGCTCGCCCTTGGTGGCATGGGGATAGACCTGGTCGACCCCGAGATGCACGTTCTCGTAGGCGGTCAGCCAGGGGATCAAGCTTGGGGCCTGAAAGACGATGCCGCGGTCGGGGCCGGCCGAGGTGACTTCTCGGTTGTCGAGCAGAACCACACCGTCACTGATGTCGTTCAGCCCCGCCACCATGGAAAGGACCGTCGATTTTCCACATCCGGAATGGCCGATGACCGAGACGAATTCACCTTTGCGCATCCGAAGATCGAATTTTTCGACCACGGTCAGGGGCCCCTTCTTGGTCGGATAGACCTTGGAGACCTGGGAGAACTCGACGTAGCGGTCGTAGTGCGGCAACTTCGCTGCTTCTCCCGGTTGCGCAGCGCCCGGCCGCAAGCCCTTGGCCAGGCCGGCCTCGAATTCGGCGCTGGTATTGGGCAGCACGCTGGGCAGAGCGACCACGTTGTTGTCGTCCGAGGACTGCTCGGCACCGACGCGCATCAGATATTCGGTGACCTCTTTGCGTAGGCGCTTGAATTCGGGATCGTGGTTCATCGCCGTGCGATCCCGCGGACGGGCCAAGTTGATCCTGAATTCCGGCCCGAAAGTGGCACCGGGGCCTGGATTGAGCGGAATGATGCGGTCCGCCATCAGGAGCCCTTCGTCCACATCGTTGGTGATCAGAACCACCGTCTTCCGTTCCTGTTCCCAGATGCGCAGGATCTCGTCCTGAAGATTGGCGCGGGTCAGCGCATCCAGAGCCGACAGCGGCTCGTCCAGCAGCAGGATTTCCGGGTTGGCCGACAGCGCCCGGGCCACATTGACCCGCTGGCGCATGCCTCCGGAGAGCTCGGCGGGACGGCGGTCCACCGCATGGGAAAGGCCGACCATTTCAATGTACTTGTCGACCCGGGCGCGGCGCTCGGCGGCGGAAAGATCGGGAAAAATCTGATCCACGGCCAGTGCCACGTTCTGGCGCACGGTCATCCAGGGCATCAGCGAGTAATTCTGGAAGACGACGCCGCGATCGGGACCGGGACCCCGGACAGGCGCCCCTTTGAGCAGTACCTCTCCGGCATCGGCCTGGAGAAGGCCGGCGATAAGCGAGATGAGCGTCGTCTTGCCGCTGCCGGAGAAACCTACGATGGCGACAAATTCCCCTTCGGCCAGGGTCAGATTGATGTCCCGCAGCACCGAGGTGGCGCGGGCGCCGCTGCCGTAGGATTTGGTCAGGCCGCGGATTTCCAGGAAGGCCGATGACGTCGCCACAGTCGACAGCAGGTTTTCTTCCTTGAGAGCAGGGAGTCCCATGGCGATTCTCCTTTAGTGGGCTTCGCCGAAGCTGACGAGTTGCTGCAGCGTATTCATGATGCGGTCGAGGATGAACCCGACGAAACCGATGGTGAATACGGCGACCATGATTCGCCCCAGGGAATGGGAGCTGCCGTTCTGGAACTCATCCCAAACGAATTTGCCCAGACCCGGATTCTGGGCCAGCATTTCCGCAGCGATCAGCACCATCCAGCCCACCCCGAGGGAAAGGCGCAGACCGGTGAAGATCAGCTTCAGGGAGGATGGCAGAACGATCTTCGTCACCTTCGTCCAGGTTGAAAGGCGAAGCACCTTGGAGACGTTCATCAGGTCCTTGTCGATGGACGCGACGCCTACCGCCGTGTTGATCAGCGTCGGCCACAGGGAGCACAGCGTGACCGTGATGGCGGAGACGATGAAGGACTTCTGGAACATCGGATCGGCACTGGCATAGACCGCGCTGACGACGATGGTCACGATGGGCAGCCAGGCGAGCGGTGACACCGGCCGGAAGATCTGGATCAAGGGGTTGAGGGCGATCTGAAAGGTCCGCGAAAGTCCGCAGAGGATGCCCAGCGGAATCGCAACCAGGGTGCCGATGGCGAATCCCGTAAACACCGTGTAGAGGCTGGTGAAGATCTGATCCAGGTAGGTGGGCTTACCGGTCCAGTTGCGGACCGAGACGTCGGCCTGCGGATTCCCTGCCAGTTCCTCGGCATTGCGCTTGGCCTGTCGCTCGTAGAAGGCACTGCGCTTTTCCCGTTCCGCTTGATGCTCTTCCAAGAGCCCGCTGGCCTCCATATAAACCTGCTTTGGCCCGGGGATCTCGCCCAGGCTGGTCTGAACGCCGGATGCCAGCGCGTTCCAGATCCCCAGGAAAAGGGCAAAGGCAATTACGGGCACGCCGATCTGGAGCATGATCTCCCGCAGTTGCTCGCGGGGATCTTCCCCGGCCGCCAAGCGCATGAAGGGGACGAACCAGGTAAAGCCCGTCTTGCTGAAAAAGTTTGCGAGTTTGATAAACATTTGAACCACCTATCGTCATTGCTCGACAGGCGCGAGGGGCCGGCGCCAACCGGCCCCCACGCGCTTACTTGACCTGATCCTTGCCCTTGAGGCCGATCTTCAGGCTGTCGATGTAGGCATTGGGCTTGCTGCCGTCGTACGCCACGCCGTCGATGAAATCCTTGGTCACCGGCTTGAAGCCCGTTTCCTTGGCAAAATCCGGGAAATCGGCGGCCTTCATCTTGCCTTCGGCAATCAGCTCCTTGGCGGCAACGGCGTAGATATCCGGGCGGTAGACCTTCTTCGCCATGTCCTTGTACCAGTTGTCCGGCTTGAACTCGGGAATCTGGCCCCAGCGGCGCATCTGGGTGAGGTACCAAATGGCGTCGGAGTAGTAGGGATAGGTCGCGTTGTAGCGGAAGAACACGTTGAAGTCCGGTACTTTGCGCACGTCGCCCTTCTCATATTCGAAGGTGCCGGTCATGCTGTTGTCGATGACCGTGAAATCGGCACCGACGTAATTGGCCTTGGAAATCAGCTTGGACGCCTCAACCCGGTTCTTGTTGTTCTCGGCGTCCAGCCAGTAGGCCGCACGGATGAGGGCCTTGATCACCGCCTTATGGGTCTTGGGATACTTGTCGTTCCACTCCTGGGTCACGCCGAAGACCTTTTCCGGATTGTTCTTCCAGATTTCATAATCGGTGATGACCGGAGCGCCGATGCCCTTGAACACGGCCTGCTGGTTCCAGGGCTCGCCGACGCAATAGCCGTCGATGGTGCCTGCCTCCATGGTGGCGGGCATCTGGGGCGGAGGCGTGACGGAGAGCTGCACGTCGGCGTTGATGGTGCCGTTGGTGTCGCCCTTGAGCGGCGCATAGTAGCCGGGGTTCATACCGCCGGAAGCGAGCCAGTAGCGCAACTCGTAGTTGTGGGTGGAGACCGGGAAGACCATGCCCATCTTGAAGGCCTTGCCATCCTTCTTCAATTCGTCGACCACCGTCTTCAAATACTTCGCATCGATCGGATGCACCGGCTTGCCATCGGGCTGCTTGGGCAATTTCTCCTTGAGCTTCTGCATCACCGCATTGGACAGGGTGACGCCGTTGCCGTTGAGGTCCATGCTGAAGGCGGTGATCAGATCGGCCTTGGTGCCATAGCCGATGGTCGCCGCAATGGGCTGTCCAGCCAGCATGTGGGCGCCGTCCAGTTCGCCGGATATGACGCGGTCGAGCAGGACTTTCCAATTGGCCTGGGCTTCCAGGGTGACGAACAGACCTTCTTCCTCGAAGTAACCCTTTTCATAGGCCACCGCCAGGGGCGCCATGTCGGTCAGCTTGATGAAGCCGAATTTCACGTCGGGCTTCTCCGGCTTGTCTTTGGCAAAGACGGGCGTGGCGGCCGCAACTGCCGCGGCGACGGCCGCCGCAAGGGCGTGGCGAGCGAAGCCCGCCAAGGACGGACGCTTCATTTCCTGCAGGTGCTTTTTCATGGCGAAACTCCTTTAGCGAAAAATTGGATCAAACCAGGGATCTGCACGCCTGCACCGGGAATGAGCAGGCGTAGTTTTGCGGGTCGCTGCCATCCCAGCGCACCCCGTCGAAAAGGACACTGCTGCGCAGAGGACTGTCCGGCAGGCGGATGCCGACGCGCTCGGCGGCGGCACGATAGATGTCGATGCGATTCACGGCACGAGCCACCGCCAGATAGTCGGGATCGTCGTCGAGC
This sequence comes from Rhodocyclaceae bacterium, assembly GCA_035345935.1. Lineage (GTDB taxonomy): Bacteria > Pseudomonadota > Gammaproteobacteria > Burkholderiales > Rhodocyclaceae > SSSZ01. Next base: position 11,575 of record DAORDK010000061.1, read on the forward strand.
AGGCCCCATCGGCGCTGCTGGGTGAGGAACCACATGGCGTCCGAGAGGTAGGGGAAATTCACCGCCCCCTCGTCAAAAAACCGGACCGGATGAGCGTCGTCCCAGGTGCGTCCGAGCCCGTCTTCGTAGCGTCCCAGCAGCCGGGCCAAGATGACTTTGACGTCGGTGCCGACATATTCTGGCGCGGCGATGATTTCTGCAGCCTGTCGGCGATTCTCGGCGGTCGCATCCAGCCAGCGGCTCGCCTCCAGCATTGCCGCCACCAGAGCGCGCGCGGCATTGGGGTGAGTGTCGGCCCACTGCTCTGTCGTCCCCAGGACCTTTTCCGGGTGATCGGGCCAAATGTCCTGGGACGACGCCACGGAGAATCCGACGCCATCGATGAGCGCACGCTGGTTCCAGGGCTCGCCGACACAGCATCCGTCAATGGCGCCGGAGCGCATGCATTCGGCCATCTTGGAGGGCGGTACCGTCACCGTGCGCACATCGGTGATCGGATTGATGCCATGGGAAGCCAGCCAGTAGTAAAGCCACATGGCGTGGGTCCCCGTAGGGAAAGTCTGGGCAAACGAATACTTGCGTTTGCCCGCGGCAACGGCGCGCGCAAGACTTGATCCATCAACGATGCCTTCGTCCCGCAAGCGCTCGGAAAGCGTGATCCCCTGCCCGTTTCGGTTCAGGGTCATGAGCACGGCCATGTCTTTTCTGGGCCCGCCGATCCCGAGTTGTATGCCCAGCACCATGCCGTAGAGCACATGAGCCACATCCAGATCGCCATTGACCAATTTGTCCCGCAACGACGCCCACGACGACTCCTTGCTTGGCACGATGCGAATGCCGTATTGCTCGTCGAAGCCACGGTTGGCCGCGACAGCTACCGAAGCGCAATCGGTCAGCGGAAGGAACCCCACCCTAATTTCCCTCTTTTCGGGAACCCCAAACGGAGTCAGCGGCGATTGGCTGGCGACATTCATAAGCACTCTGCGGTGTCGAAAAACAATAAAGGCGTCCATCCTCGCGACGAAGCACGAATCGGATGGACGCCTTTGTCCTTTTGCCGGTCTCCATTGATCGGCTCGAGGGACTCAACGCAATCACCATGCCAGGACTACTTCATCTGGACTAATCCTTTTGTATTACATGGATTTAGGGAAACCGGCGCTTTACGAAGCCACGAGGCCCCGCACTGTTGCGGTGCAGCATTGGATTTCCCTGCACGAATCAGGGAATCCAGGCCTTCAGAGCAGGAGTTTGGCCATCTCGATGACGTCCCGCGCCACCACCACCATGGGCTGCCCCCGCTCCATGGCGAGCTTTCTGAGGGCGTGGTAGGCACCGTCTTCGTCCAGGTTGCGGGCCTTCATCAGCAGACCCTTGGCCTTCTCGACCACCTTTCGGTCGTTGAGCTTCTTGGAGAGATCTTCCAATTCGCGACGCAGGGTCTGGTGATCCTCGAACTGAGCCCGGGCGACCTCGACGATGGGTTTCAGCCGCCGTGGATCGATGCCATCCACCACATAGGCCGAGACTCCTGCCTTGACCGCGTCCCGAATCATCTCCTCACCTTCCGCCTGGGTGAACATGACGACCGGCCTCGGCATATGGCGGTGCATGGCCGCCAGATGTTCGAGCGTATCGCGGTTGGGGCTGTCGGTGTCGATCAGGATGACGTCGGGCTGCAAGCGCTCGACCTCGGCGGTGAGGCTGGCCGCATCCGCAAGAATGGCGGCTACCTGATAGCCCGCAAGGGCCAGGGCGGCGCAGATATCCCCCGCCCGGGAGCGGGATTGGTCGATGACGAGTACGCTGAGCATGGGATTCATGGAGCAATTCCGGGACCAGGGGTCCGGCAGCAGACGGCCGATCTTACCAAACCCTCTCTGATTTTCCCCTTACCGGGATCAGGAATGGCCGCACAGCGCCACCGCCGCCCGGGCCATGGCCTGGATCACCGCTTCGTTCTCGCCCACCGCAGGGGCCAGCTCTAGGTCGATTTCAGGATGCTCCCGGCGCAGATCGTTCAGGAGAAGGGGGACGTCCCGCCTGAGGTGCCCGCCCTGGGCAATGAACATGGGCAGAACGACGATGTGCCGGACGCCCGTCCCAGCCAGTTGGGCGATGCATTCAGGCAGAGTCGGAGCCATGAATTCCAGAAAAGCAGCCTCGACCTGGAGACCAGGTGCCTGGGCCGCCACCGCGGCCTGAACCCGGCGAATCGGGAGCGCCCACTCAGGATCGCGGGCGCCGTGGGCAAAGAGGACGAGGGCTCGATCCATGGGCCTTTCGTTTTCGTAAAGAGGCGAACTTCAAGTCTAGCGCATCAACAGGAGCAGCAGCACCAGATTCAGCCCCAGGGAAATCGCCGCGACCATCTTCCAGAGGAGCAAGGGATTGCGCTGGGCCAGGGGCTGGCGCGCCGGAGCAGCCACCGGTCGGCTGGCGCCCCTTTCGAGGGCCAGGAGGAATTCTTCGGCGGTCTCGAAACGATCCTTGCCTTCCTTGGCCACCGCCTTCAACAGGACATTTTCCAGCCAGCCGGGGATTTCCGGCCGCCACCGGGTCGGACGTACCGGCTCACCGAATTTTGGCGTCTGGAAGGGTTCCACCTCGCCGTAAGGATATTTGCGGGTGAGCAGATGATAGAGCGTCACGCCGGCAGCGTAGAGATCGAACCCGGGGGCGGGGTCGCTCCCGGCAAAGAGCTCCGGCGCCATGTAGGATGGTGTTCCGGCCCGCCCCAGCGGTTCGTCCGGCTTGAGTTCCGCAGGACTGACCGCCACGCCAAGGTCGAGAATGCGCAGGACGCCATCCTGGCCCAGGTGGACGTTGTCAGGCTTGATGTCGCGATGGACGATTTCCAGTCGGTGCAGAACGGCGATGGCCTTGACGAGTGCGATGCCCAGACGCACCGAATCGGCCACGGCGAAGTGCTGGCCGGCATCAAGGCGACTCTGCAGGGTGGCACCGGCGTGCCAGGTCATCAGGTAGTACAGGCTGCTGCGATGCTCGTTGGGCACTACCTGCGGAAAAGCCGGCGATACCACCCGACGCGCTCGCCACTCCTCCATGAGCAGCGCGCCATGGGCAGCCGTATCGCCCTCCAGGGCGGGCTGCAGGGTCTTGAGCACCAGGGCCTGGCCGGTACGACTATCGTGAACCCGATAGAGCAGCGTTTCCCGCGAATCGTGCAGGATTTCGTCGACGAGATAGCCGTCGAGTTCGTGACCAGGCTTGAGCCGGTGGGGCAAGGGCAGTCGTCCGTCGGTCTCGAGCACATCCCGAAGATTTCCCGGTGGCAGATCGACGACGTCCACAACCACCGCGCTGGCATTGTCGTGGCCGCCCTGAGCCAGCGCGAGACTGGTGAGCGCCGCGGCTGCGGCTCGCGGTTCGGGATGATCCAGGAGGACTTCGGTGATCAAGGGATCCGGCAGGATGCCCCAGACCCCGTCGGAAACGAGGATGAATCGGTCCCCTACCGCCAGATCTCCGTCGGCAAAGTCCATCAGAACCCGGGGATCGAGGCCGATGGCCCGCGAGAGCACATTGCTCAATTCCGGGTGCTCCCAGGTGTGATCGACGGTCATCTGCTGGAGGACACCGTCCTGGAAGCGATAGATGCGGGAATCCCCGATGTGCCCCAGGGTATATCGACGTCCCCGCAGGATAAGGGCGGAAAGCGTGGTCGCCATGCCCGCCAGCTCCGCATTGCGGGCCGCCTCGGCGATCACCCAGCGGTTGAGTGCAGTGGTGACGGTTTCCAGTGCGCGGGGAATGCTCCAGGTATCTGGGGTGGCGTAATAGTCGGCAAGCAGGCCGCGTACGGTGTATTCCGCCGCCTCTCGCCCTCCCCGGTGGCCGCCGATGCCGTCTGCCACCGCGGCAAGGACACCCTTGTTGTCCAGGTCCGACCCCTCCGGGGTCACGAAGCCGCAAAAATCCTCGTTGCGCTCGCGCGGACCGGTGAGGGAGGCATAGCCAACGGCTACGGACAAGGGCATGACGGGCACCAAAAAGAAAAAGGCGGGAGGTCGCCCTCCCGCCGGACTTTACCGCAGAACTCAGATCTTTGCGGTGGTCAGGTGGCTGGCACCCCAAGTGGTGCGCCAGCGGGTCTTGACTCCGGTCAGACCAACCAGGGCCAGCACGGCGAGGGCGGCGAAGATCAGGAAGCCGGCCTGATAGCTGCCGGTCACCTGCTTGGAGTAACCCAGACTCGATGCCAGGTAGAAGCCGCCCACGCCACCGGCCATGCCAACCAGGCCGGTCATGACGCCGATTTCCTTCTTGAAGCGCTGGGGCACCAACTGGAAGACGGCGCCGTTGCCCATACCCAGAGCAAGCATCGCACAGACGAAGGCGGCAAGCGCCATCCAGGCTTCCGGCAGACCGAAGCTGACGATGCCGAGGAAGATGGCGGCGAGGATGTACATGCCGGAGAGGGACTTGACGCCGCCGATGCGGTCGGCCACGTTGCCGCCGATGGGGCGCACGAGGGAACCGGCGAAGACGCAACCGGCTGTGAAGAAACCCGCCGTCTTCGGGTCAAGCCCATACTGGGTGTTGAAGTAGATGACCAGGGACGAGGCCAGCCCGACGAAACCACCAAAGGTCACGGAGTAGAAGAACATGAACCACCAGGCATCCTTATCCTTGAGCACGGCCAGATACTCGGCCAGCTTCTTGGGCGGGGGCGGGTTGGGGGCGTCCTTCGCCATGACGATGAAGATGAAAAAGACGATGACCAGCGGAATCAGCGCCAGGCCGAAGACGTTGCCCCAACCAAAGGCGGCAGCCAGTCCGGGAGCGAAGAGCGCAGCGAGGGCCGTGCCCGAGTTGCCGGCGCCGGCGATGCCCATCGCGGTGCCTTGGTGCTCGGCCGGATACCAGCGTGAAGCCAAGGGCAAGGCCGCGGCGAAGGATGATCCCGCGACCCCCAGGAAGCAGCCAAGGACGAGGACTTCCGCATAGCTATGGATGCCGGCAAGCCAGGCGTAGGCCAGCGCACCAATGACGACCACTTGGCCGATGATGGCGGCCTTCTTGGGCGAAAGACGATCCACCAGGATACCCATGACGATGCGCAAAATGGCGCCGGCAAGAACCGGCGTGGCGACCATCAAGCCTTTCTCGGCATGGGAAAGTTCGAGATCTTTGGCGATGGCCACGCCCAGGGGGCCCAGCAGGACCCAGACCATAAAGGCCAGATCGAAGAAAAGGAAGGCGGCGAACAGCGTGGGCGTGTGCCCAGCCTTGAGGAAGGATTTTTTGTCCATGTGCGTGCTCTCGTTGGCGACCGAAGTCAGTTTGGCATTGAGGGAAATGTCAGCGCATGATTTCGTCATCATTTCCCCGCCGCCGTTGGCGGGAGCATCGCTGTGCTACGAATTAATTAGCAACAGCCATGCCATGAACGCACTGCATTGATTGTAAAGAATTATCTTTAATGCATCCGAGGCAGCGCGCACCAATCAGGCGCACGAATCTTCATTGCGGTGCAGCAAAGGGCCGCCGATGCCCTTCAGTGACCGGTCGTTTTGGCTGCCGCCACGATCACAAGGGCAAGCATGAGCATGAACGACGTCGCCTTCCAGAACAGGACAGGATTACGCTCCATGAGCGAGGGCCTTGTTTTTTTGAGGAATTCCCGATTGGGGTGGTGAAGATCGAAGACAAACTCGGAAATTTCTTCGTAGCGGGAGAAAGGATCGGGATGGACCGCTTTGCGGATGGCGTCATCCACCCAGGCCGGGATTTCCCGGTCCTCATTGAGAACGCTCTTGTAATTGAGCTTCTTTTGCGCCGCCTTGGACCGAGCCCGAGGCACAGCGGCACCGTAGGGCAGAGCGCCCGCAAGCATCTGGTACGCGATGACGCCGAGCGAGAAGAGATCAGAGCGGGCACTTCCAGGTTCTCCTAGGAAGTACTCCGGCGCCGCGTACTGCTCCGTTCCGAGAAGATTGATTTGTCCGATCGGAGTGGAGATCTCCTCTACTCCGGGAACACGGGTCGCGCCGAAATCGATGATCTTCACCGTACCGCTACCATCGATCATGATGTTGTCCGGCTTAAGGTCTTGATGGACCATTTCCAGGCGATGGAAAGCCTGCAATCCCCGCGTGATCTGGTCGATGATGCCCCGCACGGTCTGCAGATCCGGCCTCGGATTATCGATCATCCACTGCGCCAGGGTAATGCCTTCGACATACTCGGTGACCACGTAGATGAAATTGCGTTTGCGCGAAAGCGCTTGCGCTTTCAAAACATGGGGACTGTTGATCCGGCGCGCGATCCATTCCTCCATGAGAAAGCGTTCGAGATATGCCGGGTCTTCCCGCTGGTCGACCGAAGGGGTCTTGATCACCACCCGATCGCCGGTAGCCTTGTCGACCGCCAGGAAGATGTGGCTGCGACTACTTTGCTTCAATGGCCGAACAATTTCGAATCCCTCGAACTGCATGCGCGGCGCGAGCGCAGGCGGGAAGGGCAATTCGCTCAGCTGCCGATACAATTCATTCGATTCCGGGTCCGGCAATTCATCGATGCGGACCAGCTGCACGCTCAAATTGTCGGCACTCCCTCGCCGCAAAGCCTCCTCGGCCAGTTGCCTGGCAGCCCGTTCGAGGTCGCCGGCACAGTCGGCGATCGCCCCAATAACGTATTCGGATTCCAGAAACTCGTACACGCCATCGGTCATCAGCAAAAAGTGGTCGCCTTTCGCGAGAGCCAGGGCCTGAGAATCGATTTCGACTTTGCGGTCCATGCCGAAAGCGCGTGACAGGAAACTTTCCTGTGACGAGAGGCGCAGCCGATGATCTTCAGTCAGTTGTTCGAGGGCACCGCCACGCAAGCGATAGATGCGAGTGTCCCCAACGTGAAAGAGATAGGCGGTGGTCGATTTGAGAACGATGCCGCTCAGGGTGCAGACGAATCCGCGGTCGCGGTCGTAGCGGTGTTGGCTTCTCTGGGTTTGCGCGTAAAGCCAGTTATTGACTGCGGTCAGGACATGCTCGACCGACTTTCTGACCGACCAGGCTTCCGCAGTACAATAATAATCTTCCATCAATGCGGAAACGGCAGCCTGAGCGGCTTCCTGACTCACTGCGCTGCTGCTGATGCCATCCGCCAGGGCGACGACTATCCCCTTCTCGCTCAGTTGTGGTTCCTTGGGAACGAAAATGCCGTGGAAATCCTGATTGGTTTCCTTGCGACCTCGGTCCGAATATTGACCGGTCGTCACGGTCAGTTGGCTACTCATAGACAGCAATACCTCATGAAAAAGCCCCTGTCCATCCCGGACAGGGGCTTATCCTATACGGATCCGCCTTAGGCGGCCCGTTTCTGAGCCGTCTTATAGTGGGTCGAAAAGAGCGTCGCCCCGACGAAAGTCAACCCACCGACCAGATTTCCGACCACAGTCGGAATTTCATTCCACATGAAATAATCCATCAGCGTGAAGTTTCCGCCCAACATGAGGCCCGAGGGGAAGAGGAACATGTTCACGATGGAGTGCTCGAATCCCATATAGAAGAACACCAGAATCGGCATCCACATGGCGATGACTTTGCCCGAAACCGAAGTCGACATCATGGCAGCCACAACGCCGGTCGATACCATCCAATTGCACATCACACCGCGGATGAAGAGCGTCAGCATACCGGCGGCGCCGTGGGCGGCATAGCCCACCGTACGGCTCTCCCCGATGACTCCGAGTTTCTGACCGACGGCGTTCGGCGCTTCGGTGAATCCGAAGGTCACGATGATTGCCATGAAGACGGCAACCGTCAATGCCCCGGCGAAATTCCCGAAAAACACCAGCGTCCAGTTGCGCATGACCCCGCCCCAGGTGCAACCGGGGCGTCGATCGATCACGGCGAGCGGCGCAAGAGTAAAGACCCCGGTCAGAAGATCGAAGCCGAGTAGGTAGAGCATAGAGAATCCGACCGGGAAGAGCAGTGATCCGATCAGGTGATTCTGGGTATTGACCGCGACGGTCACCGCAAACGCCGCCGCCAGAGCGAGGATCGCCCCGGCCATGTAGGCGCGAATCAGGGTATCGCGGGTCGACATGAAGATTTTCGACTCGCCGGCGTCGACCATTTTGGCGACGAATTCGGCAGGTTGTAGGTAAGCCATAATTTTCCCTTTCGATCTGCTAGTGGTGATTAAACACTCAAGAAAACTTGGCCGTCTTCGACTTTGACGGGATAACGTCGGGCACAACCCACATCGGGTGCGACCGCTTCACCGGTTTCCAAATAAAGCTTCCAGCCATGCAGGGGACATGTGACCTGCTTGCCATGGACGATACCCTCCGACAGCGGGCCGCCTTTGTGGGGGCACTTGTTCCTCAGGGCGAAGACCTCACCCTGGGTGCGGAAGATGGCGATGTCGATCACACCGCCGTCCTCCTCGTGGCGCACCACGCGAGACCCCAGCCTAGGGATATCCTCCAGCGAACACACTGGTTTCCAGTCACTCATAGCGCTCTCCTTATGCTTCCAATATTTCGAATTCGTGTTTTTGCTTGCCGGCGACGCGCTCTGCCCAGGGATCCTTGGCGTCCTTGAGGGAATCGACCAGGCGGTTATACAAAGCCTTGCGGTTCTCGTCGTCTTCGACAATCTTGCTCTTGACATAATCCAGTCCGACCCGCTCGACGTAGTGGCAGGTGCGATCAAGGTAATGCCCTTCCTCGCGATAGAGCTGCAGGAAGGCGCCGGAATATTCGAGCACCTCCTGGTCGGTCTTGACCTTCGCGAGGAATTGCGCCACCTCGGTCTTGATGCCGCCGTTGCCGGCGACATAGATCTCGTACCCCGAGTCGACGCCGATGACGCCCACGTCCTTGATGCCGGCCTCGGCGCAGTTGCGCGGGCAGCCGGA
>DAORDK010000062.1:0-20156 GCA_035345935.1 Rhodocyclaceae bacterium
CACAAGGACATCGGCACGATGTACCTGACCTTCGCCCTCATCATGTTCTTCGTCGGCGGCATCATGATCCTGGCGGTACGGGCCGAGCTTTTCCAGCCTGGCCTGCAGATGATGAAGCCGGAATTTTTCAACCAGCTCATCGGGGTGCACGCCCTGGTGATGATCTTCGCGGCGCTCATGCCGGCGGCGACGGGCTTCGCGAACTGGCAGATCCCGCTCATGATCGGCGCCCCCGACATGGCTCTGCCCCGCCTGAACAACTGGGGCTTCTGGCTGCTGCCGCCGGCGGCCATCCTGCTCACCCTGCCCTTCACCCTGGCCCTCTTCGGCATCGGTGACGGCGCCATCGCCACCGGCTGGACCTTCTACGCGCCGCTGTCGGTGCAGGGCGGCATCGGCGTCGACTTCGCCATCTTCGCGGTGCACATCCTGGGCGTCAGCTCGATCATGGGGTCGATCAACATCATCGTCACCATCTTCAACCTGCGCGCCCCGGGCATGACCATGATGAAGCTGCCCCTCTTCGCCTGGGGCTGGCTGATCACCGCCTTCCTGCTCATCGCCACCATCCCGGTGCTGGCGGGCGCGGTGACCATGCTGCTGACCGACCGCCACTTCGGCACCCACTTCTTCAATGCGGCCGGAGGCGGTGACCCGATACTCTTCCAGCACCTGTTCTGGTTCTTCGGCCACCCCGAGGTGTACATCCTGCTGCTGCCGGTGTGGGGTCTGATCCCCCACGTGCTGTCCACCTTCAGCCGCAAGCCCACCTACGGCTACAAGGCGCAGGTCTATAGTTTCATCGCTATCGGCATCCTGTCGGTCATCGTCTGGGCCCATCACTTCTTCACCGTGGGCATGCCGGTCCCGGCGCTGATCTACTTCATGTTCAGCACCATGTCGATTTCCCTGCCGCTGGCCGTGCTCTTCTTCTGCTGGATCGCCACCATGTGGCGCGGCGCCATGACCTTCGAGACCCCCATGCTGTTCGCCCAGGGCTTCATCGTCCTTTTCGGCATGGCCGGACTCACCGGGCTGGTGCTGGCCGACGTGGCAGCGGACGCCCAGTACCATCACAGCTACTTCGTCGTCGCCCACTTCCATTACGCCCTCTTCGCGGGGGGCATCATGGGCGTGATGACCGGGGTCTATTACTGGCTGCCCAAATGGACCGGGCACCATTACAGCGAAACTCTGGGCAAGTGGCATTTTTGGCTCACCGTGGTGTCCTTCAACCTGACCTTCATTCCGCAGTTCTTCCTGGGACTCGCCGGAATGCCGCGCCGCATTCCCGACTATGCGCTGCAGTTCGCCGAATTCAACGCCATTTCCACCGTCGGCGCTTTTATCCTCGGCCTGAGCCAGCTGCTCTTCGCGTACAACATCTGGACCTGCGTCAAGGGTGGTCCCAAGGCCGAAGGCCGCGTTTGGGAAGGGGCCGAAGGATTGGAATGGGAGCTGCCTTCCCCGCCGCCGCACCATAGCTGGGAAACCCAGCCGGTCGTGAAGTGATGGACGCCACCCTCACCCCCGACGAGCTCGCCCGCCGCCGCGCCGCCTCGCGGCGCCTGGGCTGGGCCCTCGGCATCGTGGTCCTGGCCCTGTATGTCCTGGGTTTCTTCGTCCAGCGCTGACCGCACCATGGAGCAAGTACACGCCGCCCCGCCCAACCATGGCCGCCTCGTCGGCCGCCTGGTGGTTGCGGTCGCCCTCGCCTTCGCCTTTGGCTTCGCCCTGGTCCCTCTCTACAACGTGCTTTGCGAAGCCACCGGCTTCAATGGCAAGACCGCGGACCGCAAGGCCGTGCGGGAAGGCATAGGCGTGGGCGGGCTGGTGGTTTCCACTCCGGCACCATCAAGAGTGGTCAGCGGGAGGACCGTGACGGTGGAATTCACGGGAACGGTCATGCCCGGGCTGCCTTGGGACATGCGCCCCCTCACCCTTTCCCTCGATCTCCATCCCGGCGAGTTGCAACAGGTCAAGTATCTGGTGCGCAACACCTCCGATCGGACCATCGTCGGTCAGGCGGTGCCCAGCGTCACCCCGGGACAAGCCGCCCAGCACTTCGAAAAACTGGACTGCTTCTGCTTCTCCCAGCAGACCTTTGCCCCCGGCGAGGCCCGCGAACTGCCGCTGACTTTCATCGTCAAGCCCGAGCTCGACGAAGACATTCGCCACATCACCCTTTCCTACGCATTCTTCAGCGTCGACGCCCCGCGCGCGGCGCCCAACAACATTCGGGAGGCCCAATGAGCTCCACTGCAGCACACCCCGCCCACGATCATCACTATTTCGTGCCGCAACCGTCGATCTACCCCTTCATCCTGGCGGGAGGCATGTTCCTGCTGGCCCTGGGTTTCATCCTCAAGATGAACGGATTTCCGCCCGGCCCCTGGGTCATGATCGGTGGCGCCAGCGTCATCCTCTACGTGCTCTTCGGCTGGTTCGGCAAAGTCATCGCCGAATCCCAGGGCGGCGCCTACCGGGAGTGGGAGGACAAATCCTTCCGCTACGGCATGATCTGGTTCATCGCCTCGGAAGTGATGTTCTTCGCCGCCTTCTTCGGTGCCCTTTACTACGTGCGGATCATTTCCGTTCCGGAACTGGGGAACATGGTGTCCGAGCACGGCGTCACCCTGTATCCGGACTTTACCGGCGCCTGGCCCTCCAGCGGCCCCAAGGGTCCGCAATTCACCCCCATGGGTGCCTGGGGCATCCCGGCCATCAATACGGCCCTGCTCCTCTCCTCGGGCGTCACCGTCACCTGGGCCCACTGGGCGCTGCTCAAGAACAACCGGGCGCAGCTTAACCTGGGCCTGTTCGCCACCGTACTGCTGGGCTTCACCTTCCTCGGCTTCCAGGCTTACGAATACCACCACGCCTACAGCGAACTCGGTCTGACCCTGGGCGCCGGCGCCTACGGGGCCACCTTCTTCATGCTCACCGGCTTCCACGGCTTCCACGTCACCCTGGGCGCCATCATGCTGACGGTGATCCTGGGACGCTGCCTAAAAGGACATTTCAATTCCGAGCGCCACTTCGCCTTCGAGGGCGTGGCCTGGTACTGGCACTTCGTCGACGTGGTGTGGCTGTTGCTCTTCGTCTTCGTCTACTGGCTGTAACCCGGTATCAACCCGAATCGCAGTCCGAGCAGCAGAATGACAAAGACCGTGACCGAAAGCCCGATCCGCAGCGTCAGCGCCCGCACCGTGCGGGCACCGGCGCCGCGGTCGCGGTAGAGGAAGAAGAGTCCGGAAAACAGGCTGCCGACGATGGCCAACAGCATCAATACCACCAACAGCTTCAACATGGGGACTACTCCGGAAGGCGATTCGAGGCCCGAGTATGCCCCCCCGAACGGTCGCGGGGCAACGGCCGGCCGGCGAGGCATCCTGCTATGGGGTGGACTGCTGACGCTCGCACTGGTTTCCTTGTTCCTCAGCCTCGGCTCCTGGCAATGGAAGAAGTACGACCTGAAGACCCATCTTCAGGCGGAACTGGACACCCGCAGCCAAAACGCCCTGGTTTCGATGCCGACCATGCCGGCCGAAGCCGAAAGCCTGCGCTTTCGCCACTTCACTCTTCAGGGCGAATACGACAGCGCCCATCAGGTCCTCATCGACAATCGGGTCCACCAGGAGCGCGCGGGTTACCACGTCCTCACTCCCCTGCGCCTTGCCGGTAGCGAAATGCGCGTCCTTGTGAATCGGGGCTGGGTACCGGCCGGCGCCGACCACCGCCAAGTTCCGCTGGCCGACATTCCGGTCGGCCCGGTGGAGATCACGGGGATCGCCGTCGTTCCCGGCAACCGTTTCTTCACCCTGGCCCCTCAAGCGGACACAACCTGGGAAGCCGTTTGGCAAAACCCGGATCTCGACCGTTTCCGCCGAGGAGTGCCCTATCCGCTGCAGCCGATCATTCTCCAGCTTGACCCTGCCGCTCCCGGCGGCTTCGTCAGGGACTGGCCGCGTCCCGACGAGCGGGCCGACAAGCACCTCAGCTACGCCCTGCAGTGGTTTGGCTTCGCGGCCACCACCGTAGGCATCTGGGTCTGGTTCCTCCTCCGTCGCCCATGAGCACCGCCATGACCTCGCCCACCCCCGCCCAGGTCGCTGCCGGTCGCCGCACATTGCTGCTGGCGACCGGGCTCCTCATGTTGCCTTTCATCCTCGGCGGCGCCCTCTACCTCTCCGGCTGGAAACCCGCCAGCACCGGCAATCGGGGCGAGCTCCTGCAGCCACCTCCCGTCGTGAAGGCCCAACTCCCGGAAGCCGCCGCCGGCAAATGGGTGTTGATCCTGGTTCCCGAGGCGAATTGCGACGCCCTATGCGCTTCCCGCCTCGACGCCCTGCGCCGGATCCAGGTCTCCCTCAACAAGGACATGGCTCGCCTGCGCCGCGTCGTGATGGCTGCCGATCCTGGCGAACCCGGGATCACCCAGGCCCAGGCCGCCCAACCCGACCTCCTCGTCGCCCGCCGCGATGCCACCTGGACCGCCTCCCCCGGCGTTTATGTCGCCGATCCCGACGGCCATCTGGTGCTGCGCTATGGCCTCGACACCGAACCCAAGGACATCCGGTCCGACCTCGATCGGCTCCTCAAGTATTCCTGGACAGGATAAGACCATGCATGCCACCACCGTAAGCTCCCTGACCCTGAGCCAGCGACTCAGGGCTTTCACCCATCTGTGCAAGCCTCGCGTGAATAGCCTCATCGTCTTTACCGCGATGATAGGCATGTTCCTGGCGACGCCGGGCTTCCCCCCCTTGTTGCGCTTTCTGGTCGCCTCCCTGGGTATCGCCCTGGTCGCTTTCTCGGCGGCAGCCCTCAATTGCCTGGTGGAACGCACGGTGGATGCGCGCATGGCCCGCACGAGCTGGCGCGCCACGGCGCGGGGCGACATTTCCCCTCTGGAAACGGTCACCCTCGCGACGCTGCTTGGCTCTGCCGGACTCTGGCTGCTCCATGCCTTCATCAACGACCTGACCATGTGGCTCACGCTGGCGACCTTCCTGGGCTATGCGGTGATCTACACCCTGCTGCTCAAGCCCGCCACGCCCATGAACATCGTCATCGGCGGCGCGTCGGGCGCCATGCCGCCGCTCCTCGGTTGGACCGCGATGACCGGGCAGATTTCTCCCGAACCGCTCGTCCTCTTTCTCATCATCTTCCTGTGGACTCCGCCCCATTTCTGGGCTCTGGCCTGCTACCGCCGCGACGACTACGCCAAGTCGGGCCTCCCGATGCTGCCCGTGACCCACGGCATCGAATTCACCTGTCAGCACGTGCTGCTTTACACGGTGATGCTGGCGGCGGCAAGCCTGATCCCGGTCTCCCTGGGCATGAGCGGCTGGTTCTACCTTGCTGCCATCGCCCTCCTCGACCTGGGTTTCCTGGCCTACGCGGTCGCCCTGTGCCGCCGCTACAGTGACGAACTGGCGAAAAAGGCCTTCCGCTACTCCATCCTGTACCTGACCCTGCTTTTCGCGGCGCTTTTCGCCGACCGACTGATCGCCTGATGGATCTACGCCGTCGCCTGATCCTCCTCGCTGCCTGCCTGGCCTTCGGCGTCGTTGCGCTGGGCGCCTACGTTCGCCTTTCCGACGCCGGACTCGGCTGCCCGGACTGGCCGGGCTGCTATGGCCACCTGGTGGGCGTTCCGGACGCGGTCCACGAACAGGCCGCTGCCGCCCAAGCCTTCCCCGGCAAGCCCGTCGAGCCCGCCAAGGCGTGGAAGGAAATGGTCCACCGCTATTTCGCCGGCAGCCTGGGGCTGCTGATCCTGGCCATCTGCGCCCTCTCGTGGCGAAGATCGCTGCGCGCCTACCGCTCGCCTGCCCTTCCCACCGGTCTGCTGGCCATCGTCAGCTTCCAGGCCCTTCTGGGCATGTGGACCGTCACCTTGCTCCTCAAACCCGTCGTGGTCACCGCCCACCTCCTGGGCGGCATGACGACCCTGGCGCTGCTGGTCGCGCTGGTCCTGGGCGAGCAGCGCAGGGCTTCCCCGACAGTCCCCGCCGGAATCAAACCGCTGGCCCTCCTGACCCTGCTCGCGGTCATTGGCCAGATCGCCCTAGGCGGTTGGGTGAGCAGCAATTACGCGGCCCTGGCCTGCCCCGATTTCCCGACCTGCCACGGAGTCTGGTGGCCTGAAGGCGACTTCGCCAACGCCTTCACCCTGCACCGGGAGCTGGGACAGACTGCCGCCGGAGCCCTGTTATCCCAGGAAGCCCTCACCGCCATCCACTTCACCCACCGCCTCGGCGCCCTCGCAGTCGCCCTGCTCGCCGGCGGTTTGGCGCTAAGACTGCTGGCCACCGCGGGATGGTCCGCTTGGGGAAAGCTTCTCCTCGGACTTCTGGTCCTACAACTCGGCCTGGGCATCGGCAATGTCCTGCTCTCCTTGCCTCTGCCCCTGGCGGTGGCCCACAACCTGGGGGCGGCTGCACTGCTCACCGCAGCCCTGGCCCTCAATCTCCGGCTTGCCGGTGCCCCGTCACGGCGCCAGGCGTTCCAGGATCTTCCCGTGGATACCGCCAAACCCGCCGTTGCTCATAACCAGAACGTGGTCGCCTGAACGGGCTTCGGCGACGATCCGTCCCACCAGTTTGTCCAGATCGTCCTCCACCACCGCCTTGGCACCCAAGGGAGCCAGGGCCTCGGCGGCATCCCAACCCAGATTGGCGCCGTAACAGAAGACGGCGTCGGCCTCGATCAGGCTGCCGGGCAGGGCGGATTTCATCACTCCCAGTTTCATGGTGTTGGAGCGCGGCTCCAGCACCGCCAGGATGCGTTCCGTCCCCACCTTGCGCCGCAAGCCGGCCACCGTGGTGGCGATGGCCGTCGGGTGGTGGGCGAAATCGTCGTAGACGGTCACGCCCCGCACCGCGCCGCGCACTTCCATGCGCCGCTTGACGTTCTCGAATCTGGACAGGGCTGCCAGCCCCTTGTCCAAGGGAACGCCGACGTGGCGGGCGGCCAACAGGGCGGCGCAGGCATTGGCCCGGTTGTGATCGCCCGTGAGTTCCCAGGCGGTGCTTCCGATCTCGCCGCCGCTACCGGACAGGATCAGCGAGCCGCTGGCGTCGTCCCCGCCGGTCCGGTAACCGGCCGGGTCGTTGAACCACTCCACGGGCGTCCAGCACCCCCTGGCCAGCACCCGCTTCAGGCTTTCCTCGGCGCCGTTGGCGACGACGAGCCCCGTTGCCGGCAGAGTCCGCACAAGATGGTGAAATTGCGTTTCGATGGCAGCGAGATCAGCGAAGATATCTGCGTGATCGAACTCCAGGTTGTTCAAGACCATGGTCCGCGGGCGGTAATGGATGAACTTGGACCGCTTGTCGCAGAAGGCGGTATCGTACTCGTCAGCCTCGATGACGAAGAAGGGTGTCCCCCCCAGCCGTGCCGAGACGCCGAAATTCATCGGCACGCCGCCAATGAGAAATCCCGGGTCCATCCCGGCATCCTGCAGAATCCAGGCGAGCATCGAGCTGGTCGTGGTCTTGCCGTGGGTCCCCGCCACGCCCAGCACCCAACGCCCCCGGAGGACATTTTCCGCCAGCCACTGGGGGCCGGAGACATAGGGCAGCCCCTGATCGAGGACCGCCTCCAGCAAGGCATTTCCCCGCGAGATGGCGTTGCCGACGACAAAGACGTCGGGCTTGAGAGCCAACTGATCGACGCCGTAGCCCTCGATGAGATCGACCCCGGAATCCCGCAATTGATCGCTCATGGGCGGATAGACGTTGGCGTCGCAGCCGGTGACGCGATGCCCGGTGGCCCGGGCGAGTTGGGCGATACCCCCCATGAAGGTGCCGCAAATGCCGAGAATATGAATGTGCATGTCGCAAAGACCCGTTAGAATGGGTCGGATTCTACTCGACGGAGCGTCGCCATGCCCCGCCCCGATTCGCCGCGCCTGGCCGCCAACGCCCGCGCCAGCATTGCCGCCACGGCAGCACGTTTGATCGCCGAGGACGGCATCACCGACTATCGCCTTGCCAAGAAGAAGGCCGCCCGCCAGCTGGGGCTGCCAGCCCATACCGCCTTCCCTGACAACGCCGAGGTCGAGCAAGAACTGCGCGCCTACCGCAGCCTCTACCAGGACGAAGAACACGCCGAAATGCTGCACGGCATGCGGGAAACGGCCCTTGAGCTGATGGAACTGCTCGCCCCCTACCGCCCTTATCTGACGGGCTCGGTCCTCGATGGGACCGCCGGCCCCCATTCCCGTATCGACATCCTGCTATTCGCAGACAGCGCCAAGGATGTGGAAATCTTCCTGCTCAACCACAGCATCGACTACACCCACGTCGAACCCCGCAACGACAAGGCGGAGGCCGTGCTGGTGGTGGAAACCGATACCGCACCGGCCAATCTGATCGTCTTTCCGCCCGCTTTCGAACGGACGACCTTCAAGACCCGGGATGGACGCCCGCGGGCCAAGGCACGGTCCGAATCCGTCGCCGCGCTCCTCCAAGATACGGCAACGTGAGTGCTCCCCGAGCCCTGGCGGCCGGAATCGCAGTGGTCGTCGCGTTTGTCGCAGGTCTGTGGGCGGCCCACTGGCTGAACCAGCCCGGCACGCACGGGCAACAGTCCCCCACCCTGCTGCTGACGACCCCCTTCACCGACCTTGACGGCCAACGAGTGCAACTGGATTCCTGGCGCGGCAAACCGATTCTGGTCAATTTCTGGGCGACCTGGTGCCCCCCCTGTCTTGAGGAAATTCCCGCCCTGATTCGGCTTCAGGCCCGCCGGCCCGATATCCGCATCGTGGGAATCGCCCTCGATCAGGAAACGAATGTCCGCGAATACAGGGCGAAATCCGGGATCAATTACCCCATCGCGGTCGCCGGTGGCGAAGTGGCCGCCCTCCTCGACGAGTTGGGAAATCGTGCGAAAATCCTTCCCTTCACGGTTGCCGTCACACCGGAGGGCACCCTCGGCCGGAAGCATTTCGGCGCCCTCTCGGACGCCGATCTGCTCGACCTCGCCGGTCCGCCAAAGGCCGGCCCCGGGGGCTGAACAAGGCGCCGTCCTCTGGACAAATTGCTGCGATTTGCGGCAAACTTGCAGCCATGAAGAGGGAAAAAAGCAATTCCAAGAAACCCGACGGCAAGCGGATCCTGGTTCTCCACGGGCCGAATCTGAACCTGCTCGGCACCCGGGAGCCCCAGATCTACGGAGCCGCCACCCTGAGCGACATCAATCGGTCGCTGGCCCGCCGGGCGGAAGCTGCCGGCATTGCCCTGGAAGCTTTCCAGAGCAATCACGAAGGCGCCCTCATCGAATGTATCCACGCGGCCCGCGAGCAAGGCATTCGGGCCATCATCATCAATCCCGCCGCCTTTACCCACACCAGCGTCGCCCTGCGGGACGCCCTGGCGGCCGTGGCGATTCCCTTCGTCGAAGTGCACCTGTCTAACGTGCATGCCCGGGAACCGTTCCGCCACCACTCGTATTTTTCCGACCTGGCCATTGGCGTCATCTGCGGCCTCGGTCATCAGGGCTATCTACTGGCCCTGGAGTATCTGCTCAATACGCTCGACAACGACTGACCGCCCAGGGCGGTCCGCTGCAGCCCATTCACGCATCAGGGGAACCCTATGGATTTGCGCAAGCTGAAGAAACTCATCGACCTCGTCCAGGAATCCGGAATTTCGGAACTGGAGGTGACCGAAGGCGAAGAAAAGGTCCGCATCGCCAAGCATTACGGCGCCGCACCTGCCGCAATGCAACACTACGCCCTGCCGGCGGGCGCTCCCGCCCCCGCCAGTGCTGCGGCAGCGCCCAGTGCGGTCAACCTGGACGACGAGGACGAGATCGAGGACGGCCACGTGGTCAAGTCGCCCATGGTCGGGACCTTCTACCGGGCTCCGTCGCCCGGAGCCGAACCCCTGGCCGAGGTCGGGCAAAGCGTCAAACAGGGCGATACCCTGTGCATCATCGAAGCCATGAAGCTGCTGAACGAAATCGAAGCCGACGTCTCCGGGACCATCAAGGCCATTCTGGTGGAGAACGGCCAACCGGTGGAATACGGCGAACCGCTGTTCGTCATCGGCTAAGACCCCGCCATGTTCGACAATGCGCCATTCTGCGGCCTGTTGCGGCGCAGGCTCATGCGCGCAGCGCGCTATGTCATAGCCCAAAAAGGACACCCACAGAATGTTTGAGCAAATCCCCATCGCCAACCGGGGCGACCAGCCGACTCCGGGCGGCGCAGCGGCGCAGCCACACGGCCCCGTGGCCCCAGGCCACCAGGGCGATCTCGCCCCGGAGACCCGATATGTTTGAGAAAATCCTCATTGCCAACCGGGGCGAGATCGCCCTGCGCGTCCAGCGCGCCTGCCGCGAACTGGGCATCAAGACCGTGGTGGTCCATTCCGAGGCCGACCGCGAAGCGAAATACGTCAAACTGGCCGACGAATCGGTGTGCATCGGCCCGGCCCCCTCGGCGCAGAGCTACCTCAACATTCCCGCCATCATCTCCGCGGCGGAAGTGACCGATTCCCAGGCGATCCACCCCGGCTACGGCTTCCTTTCGGAAAACGCCGATTTCGCCGAGCGGGTCGAATCCTCCGGCTTCGTCTTCATCGGCCCCACGGCGGAAACCATACGCCTGATGGGCGACAAGGTTTCCGCCAAGGATGCCATGAAGGCCGCCGGGGTCCCGTGCGTACCCGGCTCCGAAGGCGCCCTGCCCGAAGACCCCAAGGAGATCGTCCTCATCGCCCGCGCCATCGGGTATCCGGTGATCATCAAGGCGGCCGGCGGCGGCGGTGGGCGCGGGATGCGCGTCGTCCATACCGAGGCGGCGCTGGTCAATGCGGTCCAGATGACTCGGCAGGAAGCCCAGACGGCGTTCGGCAATCCCGTGGTCTACATGGAAAAGTACCTGGAGAACCCCCGCCACGTGGAAATCCAGGTCCTTTCCGATACCCACAAGAACGCGATCTACCTGGGCGAGCGGGACTGCTCCATGCAGCGCCGCCACCAGAAGGTGATCGAGGAAGCGCCTGCACCGTTGATTCCCTCCCGGCTCATCACTCGCATCGGCGACCGCTGCGCGGACGCCTGCCGCAAGATTGGCTACCGCGGTGCCGGAACCTTCGAGTTCCTCTACGAGAACGGCGAGTTCTTCTTCATCGAAATGAACACCCGCGTCCAGGTGGAGCACCCGGTAACCGAGGCGATCACCGGCGTGGATATCGTCCAGGAGCAGATCCGCATCGCCGCCGGGGAGAAGCTGAGCTACCGCCAGAAGGACATCGCCTGCCGCGGCCATGCCATCGAATGCCGCATCAACGCCGAAGATCCCTTCACGTTCATGCCTTCCCCGGGAAAGATCAATTCCTATCACCCGCCCGGCGGGCCCGGCATCCGGGTGGACACCCACATCTACCAAGGCTACACCGTCCCCCCCCATTACGATTCCATGGTGGCCAAAGTCATCGCCTACGGCGACACCCGGGACCAGGCCATCCGCCGCATGCGAATCGCTTTGTCGGAAATGGGCATCGAGGGCATCAAGACCAACATCCCTCTGCACATGGAACTGCTTCACGACGCCCACTTCATCGAGGGTGGAACCAGCATCCATTATCTGGAGCAGAAATTGGCCCAGAAGGCCGAGGTCAAGGGCTGATCCCGGGTCGGGGGAGGGGGCGGTCCGGATGCCCTGGCTGAATATCACCTTCGCTGCCGATGCGGATCACGCGGAGGCATTGTGCGACGCGCTCCTCGACGGGGGCGCCCTGTCCGCCGGAATCGAGGACGCCGATGCCGGTACGCCCGACGAAAAACCCCAGTTCGGCGAGCCCGGATCGCCAGCAGCGCCCCTCTGGCAGCATTCGCGGATTACCGCCCTGTTCGAAACGGACGCCGACGTGGCCGGCATTCTGGCTGCCGCGGCCGAGCGAGCCGGCCTCGCCGGCCCGCCGCACTACGCGGTGGAACAAATCGCCGAGCAGAACTGGGTCCAACTGACGCAAGCCCAGTTCGACCCCATACGCATTTCCCATCGCCTGTGGATCGTACCGTCCTGGCATGACGCCCCGGACCCCGACGCCATCAGCCTGATCCTCGACCCCGGAATGGCCTTCGGCACCGGCTCCCACCCCACCACAAGGCTGTGCCTGGAATGGCTGGACAAGGCGCTTCGCCCCGGCGCCGCCCTCCTCGACTATGGATGCGGCTCGGGCATCCTGGCCATCGCAGCGGCCCGCCTCGGCGCCTCGCGGGTGGTCGGAGTCGACATCGACCCCCAGGCGGTCGCCGCCGCCCGCGCCAACGCCGAGCGCAACGGCGTCACCGCCGTTTTCACCGACTCGAACTCACCGCTGGACGGCGAGTATGATTTCGTCGTGGCCAACATCCTCTCCAACCCCCTGCGCGTCCTCGCTCCCGCCCTCTGTGCCCGTGTTAAACGGGGCGGCTCCCTGGTACTTTCCGGCATCCTCGCCGAGCAGGCTGCCGAGATCGTTGACCTCTACAAGAGCTGGATCCCTCTCGCCGTCGCCGATAGCCGGGATGGCTGGGTCTGCCTGGCCGGGGTAAAGCCATGATGCGCACGGCCTGCCCCCTCTGCTCGACCGTCTTTCGGGTGACTCCCGAGCAATTGCGGGTCCGCGCCGGCAAGGTCCGTTGCGGACAATGCCAGGGCGTGTTCAACGCTCTCGAGAGTCTGGTGGACGCGCCACTCCCCGAGGTTCAACCGCCCGCTCCCGGCGGTTTCCCCCCGCCGACCCTAGCCTCGTTGGAGAGTCCTGAACCCGCCGGATCGACTGCAGAAGACCTTCGTCAGGCTGCCCCGCCCGTGGCGAAACCGGACGCTGCCTCCGCCGCGATCGCCGTAGACATCCCCGCCGCGCACGCCGACGAATCCCCCGCGGCCCATGCTGAAGCCGTAGTCCTGACCGAGGCGGAATCCCCCGGGGAGGAGCCGGAATCCAAAGCCGATCCTGCCCACCCGCCGGAATCCACCGACGAAACCCCGGAAGAATCGGCCCAGGCCGCCCGCGAGGCCGGTCTCGCTGCAGCGCGGGAGCTGGCCGAGACCCCGGGATTCAGCCGCTGGTCTGCTGGCGCGCTGGCTGCCGATTCCTTGGGCGGTCTGGTGGCCGAGGCCCCCCGGCGGCTCGTCTGGCCCTTCCTCCTGGCCGCCCTGATTCTGCTCGTCGTGCTCGCCGCCCAGTTCGCCTACCACTGGCGAACCGAAATCGCCCAGCGACTTCCGGCTGCCCTCGGCGCCTACGACGCCCTGGGCATTCCCGTCCCCCTGCCTCGGGTCGCCGATCTGGTCAGCATCGAGGCCTCGGACCTCCAGGCCGACGCCGCCCGCGGGCTACTAATCCTCTCCGCCAATCTGCGCAACCGCGCCCCCTTCCCGCAATCCTGGCCCGCCCTCGAACTGACGCTCACCGATGCCCAGGATGCCGTTGTCGCCCGCCGGGTGCTCGCTGCGGCCGACTATCTCCCGCCCCAGGCCGACCCCGCTGCTTTCGCGCCCGGTTCCGATACCGCCGTCAAGCTCTGGATCGACGCCCGGGAAGCGGGAGCGGCCGGTTATCGCCTCTACGTCTTCTATCCCTGACCTCACGCCATGTCCACGCTCATCTGCGGCTCCCTCGCCTTCGACAACATCATGGTCTTTCCGGACCGCTTCAAGAACCACATCCTGCCGGAACAGATCCACATCCTGAACGTCGCCTTCCTGGTTCCGGAAATGCGCCGGGAGTTCGGCGGCTGCGCCGGAAACATCGCCTACAACCTGCAGCTTCTGGGAGGCGACCCGCTGATCATGGCCACCGTTGGCGACGACGCGCCGCCGTACTTCGAGCGCCTGGACAAGTTAGGCCTCTCCCGCCGCATGATCCGCCACGTCCCCGGCAGCTACACCGCCCAGGCCTTCATCACCACCGACCTGGACGACAATCAGATCACCGCCTTCCACCCCGGCGCCATGAGCTTCTCCCACCTCAACAAGGTGACCGCCGCCGGCGACGCCACCCTCGGCATCGTCGCGCCCGATGGCCGGGAAGGCATGCTCCAGCACGCGCGGGACTTTGCCGCCGCCGGCATCCCCTTCATCTTCGACCCGGGCCAGGGCATGCCCATGTTCAGCGGCGATGAACTCATCGATTTCCTGCGGCTGGCCGACTACGCCTGCTTCAACGATTACGAGGCCAGGCTCCTTTGCGAGCGCACCGGCCGCAAACTCGAACAACTTGCGGGCGAAGTCCGCGCCCTGATCGTCACCAAGGGCGGTGCGGGATCGGAGATCCATGCCGACGGTCAACGCCTCGACATTCCCTGCGTCGAGGCGGATGCCGTGGTGGACCCCACCGGCTGCGGCGACGCCTACCGGGCCGGCCTGCTCTACGGCATCGCCAACGGTCTCGACTGGTCCAGTACCGGCCGGCTGGCGGCCGTCATGGGCGCCATCAAGATCGCCCATCGCGGCGGCCAGAACCATGTGCCCAGTCGCGAAGAAATCGCATCGCGCCACGCCAGGGCCTTCGGCTCCCGGCCCTGGTGACCGGAGCGCAATCAATCCGCAACATTGCGTCAACAGAGGTGTAACCGGCTGTCCCTAAAGTGCTCCCCCAGACAACCTAGGGGAAAACCATGGAACAGCACAAGGAAGCATCGGTCGCCCGGGCGCGTGCCGCCCGGCCCAAACTCTCCGTCGGACTCGCCCACCACGAGGGCGAGGTTCTCGACGCCCAGCGCCTGCGCTATCGCGTCTTCGCCGGAGAAATGGGCGCCACTCTGCCGACGCGCACTCCCGGGGTCGATCACGACCTCTACGATCCCTACTGCGCCCATCTGGTGGTGCGCGACGACGATGCCGGCGAGGTGGTCGGCACCTATCGCATCCTGACCCCGGAAAATGCCCGCCGGATCGGCTACTACTCGGAAAACGAATTCGATCTCACCCGACTCCAGCATCTGCGTCCCCGCCTGGTGGAAATCGGGCGCTCCTGCGTCCATCCCGACTATCGCAGCGGAGCCACCATCGCCCTGCTGTGGTCCGGCCTTGCCCGCTTCATGACCGAGAACCGCTACGACTACCTGATGGGTTGCGCCTCGATCAGTATGGCCGACGGCGGCCACGGGGCGGCCAGCCTGTATAATCGCCTGGGCGATCACCTGGGGCCGGCGGAATACCGCGTCTTCCCGCGCTGCCCGCTCCCCCTGGCCGCCTTGAAGCATGACCAGCCGACCGAAACGCCGCCCCTCATCAAGGGCTACTTGCGCGCCGGCGCCTGGATTTGCGGTGAACCGGCCTGGGACCCGGATTTCAACACCGCCGACCTGCCCATCCTGATGCCCATGGCCCGGGTGGAAGGCCGCTACGCCAAACATTTCTTGGGACCGCAAGACTGAACTCGACGCCTGCCTTCCTCCGCTGGTTCCGCCTCCTCCGGGTGGCGGGACTCCTGTTTCAGGGCGTCGTCACCGCCGCCTGCGTCTTCCCCTTCAGCAGCGACCCCCATCGCCTGCGCCTCAAGCGCTGGTGGTCGAAGGCCATGCTCGACATCCTGGGCATCCGGCTCGACGCCGATCTCGCCCACGCCGTACCGGGCAGCATGGTGGTCGCCAACCACGTCTCCTGGCTGGACATCTTCGTCGTCAATGCGGCATTGCCTTCTGCCTTCGTCTCCAAGGAAGAAGTGCGCCATTGGCCCGTGATGGGCTGGCTGGCCGGAATCAACGACACCATCTTCTTGAAGCGGGGCAGCCGTGGCCACGCCCGCCTGATCAACGCGGAAATCGCCGCAGTCCTCGCCCAGGGCAAGCATGTGGCGGTCTTTCCCGAAGGGACCACCACCGACGGCACCCATGTGCTGCACTTCCACGCTGCCCTGCTTCAACCGGCGCTCCTCGCCGGGCGGCCGGTGGTCCCCGCGGCGATCTCCTACTGGGAACCGGACGGCGAGCGCAGCTTGGCACCGCGTTACGATGGGGACATTTCCCTGGGCGATTGTCTGAAGAACATCCTGGCCCGCCGGCGACTGGTGGCCCGCCTCGCCACGACTCCCGCCCTCGGTCAGGACGGGTCCGACCGCCGTGCCGTCGCCGCCGCCGCCCGCGCCGCTATCTGCACAGCGGCTGCGCTTCCCCCGCCGAACAATCCACCTGAAAGACCCGCCGGTCTTCCAGTCGCAGCGCCGTCAGATGGCCGCCCCACAGGCAACCTGAGTCCAGGGCCAGGAGATTGGGCAGGAGCTTGAGCCCGAGGGCCGACCAATGGCCGGTCACCAGCACGGTGCCGGCGCTTCGGCGGCCCGGCGCCTCGAACCAGGGGAGATGACCTGCGGGGGCGTTGGCCGTCTCGCCCTTGGTATGGAATTCCATCACCCCTTCCGGCGTACAGAAGCGCATGCGGGTCATGGCATTCACAATCACCCGCAGCCGCGGCCAACCCGCGAGGTCGTCAGACCAGGCCGCCGGTTCGCTGCCCCACAGGTTGAGGACAAATTCCCTGAAGCGAGGCCCCTGCAAGGCCGCTTCCACCTCTTCCGCCAATTGACGCGCGCGAGCGGCCGTCCACTGGGGAAGCAGTCCGGCATGGACCAGGCAGTAGTCCCCTTCGGTATGACAGAGGCGCTGGCCGCGGAGCCAATCCAGGAGTTCGCCGCAGTCCGCAGCGGCGAGCACCTCGTCCAGGGTATCGTCCTTGGCCCGGTACTTCGCCCCCCCTTCCGCCACCATCAGGAGGTAAAGGTCGTGGTTGCCCAAAACGGTGACTGCCGCATCGCCGAGCCCTTTGACGAAGCGCAGGGTCTCCAGGGAACGGGGGCCGCGATTGACGAGATCCCCCACCAGCCAGAGGCGATCCGCCAGCGGATCGAAGGCACAGAGGTCCAGGAGCCTTCGGAAGGAATCGAAACAGCCCTGGATGTCGCCTACCGCATACGTCGCCACGGCTTCACCGGCTCGATCTTGGCGAGGTTAAGCGGCAGCGGAAAGCGCGGGGATGAGCGAGACGAATCGGGGCCGGCGCGAGTTGGGCTTGCAACTGAGTTCTCCACTGTTCGGGCTCCTTCGATCGAGGCCCCTTGCGCCCGCAGCATATCCCGGCCGTTCTGAGTACAGCAATGATTTTGGGTGTCCGAAGATCGGCCAGTGCTGACCTTCGCCTTTCGGCTGCAATCGGGCGGCAATGTGGCGGTTACCTGCCACTCAGCGAGGTCAGATCTTAAACTGCAGCTTTCTGTTCAGCGAATACGTGTTTTCGACCCATTGCCGTCGAGCCTGCCATTGGCAGGCTTAACGTTAGTTGTTGATTGGCAAGAAATGAGTTGTCAAGCAAAATAACATTGCATGGCGTAAAACCGAAATTAGAACCTATTCTCCGAGGAACGTTGGTAATGCCCCCCCCGCATAACTCGCCCGCTGCCATGAGTCGTCAGGTCGCCCCTTGGCTGGCTTTTGTTGTCGGGCTTGTATGCACGTTACTTGCAAGCCTTGAGGTCAAGCAGGCCATTGAACATGATGCGAAGGAAGGATTCGCGTTCACCAGCGACCAGATCACACTCAAAATACGCGAGCGACTCGACACCTGTGCTCTGATTCTCAAGGGCGGCGCGGGTTTCTTTGCCGCATCCAACACAGTTGATCGCCGCGAGTGGCAAGCCTACGTTGAGAAACTTCGTGCCCAGGACAGTATTCCCGGGGTACAGGGTGTCGGTTTTTCGCAATTGATTCCAGCGCAACAACTGGCTGCCCATGTCGCCAAAGTTCGCGCCGAAGGCTTTCCCGACTAAACGGTGCGCCCGGCGGGCGAGCGCCCCCTCTACACCTCCATCATCTATCTGGAACCGTTCCGCGACCGTAATCTGCGCGCGTTCGGGTACGACATGTTCTCTGAACCGGTGCGCCGTGCCGCCATGGAACAAGCGCGCGACAGCGGGGCCCCCGCATTGTCTGGCAAGGTTGAACTGGTTCAGGAGACCGGCAAGGAAGTGCAAGCGGGAACGCTGATGTACGTCCCGGTCTATCGCAGTGGCGCACCGATCGACACCGTCGAGCAACGTCGCACCGCGTTGATCGGTTGGTCTTACAGCCCCTATCGGATGAAAGACCTGTTGGAAGGGATTCTTTCCCATTGGGATGAGCACAAAACGAGGCAGGTGCATCTGCACATTTATGCTGGCGCAGAAGCGAAGGCTGACAGCCTTCTGTACGATAGCCGCCCGGATCGCAGCCGGAAAGTTGATCCGCTCTTCTACCAGCAGCGCAGCATTGATTTCAATGGCCAGCATTGGTTACTGGCATTTCATGCCGGTAAAGACATGGCTCCTGTCAGCTATGCGAGCGCCTGGGCAACACTGGCCGGTGGCATCCTGCTCAGCAGTCTGCTTAGCGGGTTGATGTTTGCATTGGCACGCACGCAGGTCCGCGCCAGGGAAATTGCCGATAACCTGACTGAAGAGCTCAGGCACAGCGGGGATTTGTTGCGGGAGAGCGAGTTGCGTTGGAGGTTCGCCCTTGAAGGCGCAGGCGACGGGGTGTGGGACTGGGACGTACTACAGAGCAAGGTGTTCTTCAGCCTGCGCTGGAAGGAGATGATTGGCTATTCGGATGCTGAAATTGGAGATGGACTGGACGAATGGAGCAAACGCATTCATCCCGAAGATATGGCCCGGGTCATGGCCGATGTTACGGTTCATCTCGACGGAAAGACACCGGTGTATACCAATGAGCACCGAGTCCTTTGCAAAGACGGCAGTTGGAAATGGATTCTCGACCGCGGTTTGGTGATTGAACGCGATGCCTCAGGCAAAGCGCTGCGCATGGTGGGAACCCACACTGACATCACCAAACGCAAACAGATCGAATTCGAACTGGAGCAACACCGCCACCATCTCGAGGAGCTTGTAAATTCGCGCACTACCGACCTTGTCGAAGCCAAAGTCGCCGCCGAAACCGCCAATATTGCCAAGAGCGCCTTCCTGGCCAACATGAGCCACGAACTGCGCACGCCGATGAATGGCGTGTTGGGCATGATCGATCTGGCCAAGCGGCGCATGGTTGATGCCAGAGGACTCGATCAACTCGACAAAGCAAAACTCTCTGCCGAGCGCTTGCTCGGTGTTATCAACGGTATCCTCGACCTCTCCAAGATCGAAGCCCAGCGTATGGTGCTCGAAGACATGCCTCTGCAACTAAACCAGAGCGTCGAGAACGTCGTCGTCAACCTCGGCCACCAAGCCACCGAGAAAGGTCTGCAACTCGTCACCGACTTGCATGCCGAACTCCTCCGCCAGCCTATCAAAGGCGACCCGCTGCGACTGAGCCAAATTCTCTTCAACCTCGTCGGCAACGCCATCAAATTTACCGCCAGAGGCGCGGTTACCGTGCGCACCTGCCCGGTCGGCCAAACCCCCAGCGTATTGCAAGTGCGCTTCGATGTGATTGATACCGGCATCGGTATCGATGATGAAGCACAGTCGCGGCTGTTTCGCTCCTTCGAGCAAGCCGACAACAGCATGACCCGCAAGTACGGCGGTACCGGACTCGGGCTGGCAATCAGCAAGCGGCTAGTGGAACTCATGGGAGGGACAATCGGCGTCGAGAGCGCACTTGGGCAAGGTAGCACCTTCTGGTTCGTCATACCTTTCAAGAAACACGAACACAGTGCCGCCTCACCAGCACCGACTTTTTCGCCTTCGCCCGCCGAACAAAGGCTGCAAGCCAAATATACCGGCACACGTATCCTGCTGGCGGAAGATGAGCCGATCACGCAGGAAGTTTCGCGCGGCCTGTTGGAAGATGCGGGGCTGGTCGTGGATTTAGCTGAAGACGGACAGAAGGCGCTGGCACTGGCCCAGCGAAACCGTTATGCCCTGATCCTGATGGACATGCAGATGCCGGTGATGAACGGTGTCGAAGCGACGCAAGCGATTCGTACCGACTCGCTGAACATCACCACACCCATTCTTGCAATGACGGCGAACGCTTTCAACGAGGACCGCCTAGCCTGCCTTGATGCCGGCATGAACGACCATATCAGCAAGCCCTTCGATCCGCACAAACTGTACGAGACTATGCTGGAGTGGTTGGAGAAATGTGCTGACTGATCGCCGGCTTGGGTACAGAAACCTGCTGTTCAAGACCAGTCCTCGCTGAGCGGCAGGTAACCTGCG
>DAORDK010000063.1:0-20105 GCA_035345935.1 Rhodocyclaceae bacterium
CTACGTGTTTCTTGAAAACGCCTTGCGGCCGAAAGGCCGATTACTTCGCTAACAAGTCGCTCAACCGGTTCATCCCCACGGGCGTGGGGAACGCGAAAATGTCCCGTTCTGCACCGAGTTTGCGCACGGTTCATCCCCACGGGCGTGGGGAACGCTGCCTATTTCCCGGTGGAAATTGATGGTTAGTACGGTTCATCCCCACGGGCGTGGGGAACGCTCCCGGATGCCGGCGCGGAGACGAATGTCACGCGGTTCATCCCCACGGGCGTGGGGAACGCGAATCTGCAGCGGAAGCCGTTGAATACGATGCCGGTTCATCCCCACGGGCGTGGGGAACGCATGCCGCCGCTGGCATGGCGACCTCTGACGTTCGGTTCATCCCCACGGGCGTGGGGAACGCCTCGGGGGGCTGTGCGCTCAATAAAATGTGGGCGGTTCATCCCCACGGGCGTGGGGAACGCCTATCGCGAGCAGTACGGCGACGATCCTGCCTCGGTTCATCCCCACGGGCGTGGGGAACGCGTCGTTGTTCGCGCTCATGCGCATCGCATTCTCCGGTTCATCCCCACGGGCGTGGGGAACGCCCACTAGCGACGACGTTCGTGAACGGCAGATTCGGTTCATCCCCACGGGCGTGGGGAACGCACCGGCGAGCGCTGGCCGCCGCCCCAAGAAGTCGGTTCATCCCCACGGGCGTGGGGAACGCGAACCCTGCTTGGCGGTCCCGGTGAGGAAGCGCGGTTCATCCCCACGGGCGTGGGGAACGCTGTCCAGGTATCCGACCCGCCGACGCTGGTCCCGGTTCATCCCCACGGGCGTGGGGAACGCCGGTTTTGATGATTGCAGGTGCCGCCTTCAGTGCGGTTCATCCCCACGGGCGTGGGGAACGCATTTGGCCCCAGCGTCTCGACTAGGGCGATGTCGGTTCATCCCCACGGGCGTGGGGAACGCTTCTCGGCACGCTTCGCCCAGTCCTGCGGTCGCGGTTCATCCCCACGGGCGTGGGGAACGCGTCGGGGCGGGGGTTCGTAGCCGAAGGCGAAGGCGGTTCATCCCCACGGGCGTGGGGAACGCAATTTCGAACTGAGCGAGGCGCTGACCGAGCACGGTTCATCCCCACGGGCGTGGGGAACGCCCCCGCCAGCTTGCCCAGCGTGCCCGCGTTGGCGGTTCATCCCCACGGGCGTGGGGAACGCCCGCCCATCAGCACTGCTACCCGTTTTGTAATCGGTTCATCCCCACGGGCGTGGGGAACGCCCCGTAATATTGGATGCTCGAGGACACCGGAACGGTTCATCCCCACGGGCGTGGGGAACGCACGTAGTGATAGCCAAGCCCAAAGCCCTCGGCCGGTTCATCCCCACGGGCGTGGGGAACGCCTTCATTCCTTTCCGAGCGTCGCCGCCCAACCCGGTTCATCCCCACGGGCGTGGGGAACGCACGCTCGTCATCCCTTTTTTGACGAGCCATGGCGGTTCATCCCCACGGGCGTGGGGAACGCTGGCCGGCAGCGGTGACCGTCGACATGGTGACCGGTTCATCCCCACGGGCGTGGGGAACGCAAATATCGCGGAGGTCGATCTGTCCGGTGACGCGGTTCATCCCCACGGGCGTGGGGAACGCGCAAACGCACCGGTCTCGGGGTTGACGGCGAACGGTTCATCCCCACGGGCGTGGGGAACGCATCAATATTGATTTTTCCATTTTCTGTCCTTTCGGTTCATCCCCACGGGCGTGGGGAACGCCCTGTCACACCTGGCCACAGCCCGGGAAGTCGCGGTTCATCCCCACGGGCGTGGGGAACGCTAGGGCCAATCAACGAATCGTGTAGGCAAGGCCGGTTCATCCCCACGGGCGTGGGGAACGCGTCATTGAGCCCGACCTCATTGCCGCCACCGTCGGTTCATCCCCACGGGCGTGGGGAACGCCCTATTAGCTCGAACGACTGGCGGATGGTTTTCGGTTCATCCCCACGGGCGTGGGGAACGCGCGGCCAGCATCTCAAGGTGTTGACGCTTTTTCGGTTCATCCCCACGGGCGTGGGGAACGCATATTTGAACAAAGGAAACAGAACATTGATGCCGGTTCATCCCCACGGGCGTGGGGAACGCCGTCAAAACCATGCTCGAACGGTTTGAGAAAAGCGGTTCATCCCCACGGGCGTGGGGAACGCGGCCGGCACTACACGGGAGACGACAAATGACACGGTTCATCCCCACGGGCGTGGGGAACGCTTCAGGGCATCGACCCACGGCACGCCGATGATCGGTTCATCCCCACGGGCGTGGGGAACGCTCCTGGGCGCAGCCTCGGGCAGCAAGCCGGGCCGGTTCATCCCCACGGGCGTGGGGAACGCGCCTGAGGCGTGAAGGTCCTGCTGACGGACTGCGGTTCATCCCCACGGGCGTGGGGAACGCGTCGGCCTCCGGCTCGATCAGCGACATCTCGACGGTTCATCCCCACGGGCGTGGGGAACGCCGCACAATGGCTAAGTACATAGTGTGTTGCGTCGGTTCATCCCCACGGGCGTGGGGAACGCTATCAATAATGCGCCGAATTTTTCGGGTACGGCGGTTCATCCCCACGGGCGTGGGGAACGCCCGTGACCTTGATCGTCGTCTCTTCGCGGATGCGGTTCATCCCCACGGGCGTGGGGAACGCGCCTATTTCAACGTTGCGACGGCCGGGTCGGCCGGTTCATCCCCACGGGCGTGGGGAACGCACTTCTTCTTTCTCCATGATTTTTCATGGAAAAGCAGCACCTCAGAATTCTAC
The DNA here is from genome assembly GCA_035345935.1 of Rhodocyclaceae bacterium. Taxonomy (GTDB): domain Bacteria; phylum Pseudomonadota; class Gammaproteobacteria; order Burkholderiales; family Rhodocyclaceae; genus SSSZ01. Next base: position 2,776 of record DAORDK010000063.1, read on the forward strand.
CGGCCGGACAACATCCCTTGGTCATACCAAGTTGTTAAAGATCAATGCTCCCGGGCTCCGGATGGAAACTTACCAAGCGCACCCCATCCCATTCTGCCGGCAGGCGCCGATTGGCGCCCAAGGTCAGGAACTCGAACCCCGCTTCGTTATTGGTGTGCCAGGCCATCACCGCATTGCCTTCCTCGATGCCCTCTTCCACCTGGCCCCAGATATGTTCGCGCACCTTGCGGGAGTAGTTGCCTACATAGACCCCGGCGCGGACTTCCAGCAACCACACTGCCAGCCGGCCCCGCAGGCGGGGCGGCGCATTTTCAAGCACGATGACCAGCATCGCCGATATTTTCCGTGTTGGGGATGGCGGGGCCGACAGCTTCTTCCGGCGGGTCAGGGCGAGAAATCTCGCCCGCGGCCAGGATTTCCTCTATGTCAGGAATGATGCGCTCAAGCAGCCGGGTCTGCCGAAAGATGTCACGGCAAGCCAGGCGAACTGCCCGTTCCGGATTGTTCGGCGTGGCTGCGGCAACCTTGAAGGCGGCGGGCACCACCGTCTCGAATTTGTAGATGTCGGCCACGTCATAAACGAAGGACAGGGGCTTGCCGGTATGGATGAACCCCACGGCCGGGGCGTAGCCCGCTGCCAGCACCGCCGCCTCGGCCACGCCGTACAAGGCAGCGGTAGCGGAAGAAAGGCAGCGGTTTGGCAGGTCCGAAGCATCCCAGGAATCCGGATCGTAGTCGCGGCCATTCCACTTGATACCGTACTTCTGCGCCAGTAACTGATAGGTGCGACGAACCCGAGCCCCCTCGATCCCGCGCAACTGCTCCACGCTGCGCCGCTCCGGCGGCGCTTCGCCAAAGCGCAATGCATACATCTTGCGTACAATTTTTAGGCGTAGGCTTTCATCCAGGGCCAACCTCGCCTGGTAAAGCAACCGGTCGGCCCGCGCCCCGCCCGGCTGACCCGAGGAATAGAGCCGCACGCCGGCCTCCCCCACCCACACCAGCAGCGTGCCGACCCGCGCGGCCAGGGCAGCCGCGCGGTGGGAGACCCGGGTTCCGGGCTCCAACATGATGCAGGCAACACCGCCGACAGGGATGTGGGTAAGCACCGGCCGCACCCGCTCCCCGAGGCAATCCACCACCACGAAAGCGCCATCCACCACGTCGATCTCGCCCTTCTCGACGAAAATGACCGACATGCGCTCCTTGATGGGGATGGGTTTGAGCGGCGGCAGCATGGTGTCAGTTGGCGGCCTCGCCCGCTGCATGTAAAGCCGCCCGTACCGCGCTGGGGCCAAGATAATGACCGCCTACCTGCAACTGGCCGATCAGGGGCGCTACCTGCTCGATCAGGCCTCGCCGCTTAGCCAGCACCAGCAAACCCATAGTGCCGATCACCTTCAGACCCAAGGCACGCGCATAGACCACCGCTGCGCGATCATCTAGGAGCAAGCCGGCATCGATTTCCAAGGCGCGGGCAATGGCGCTCGCTTCACCTGGATCAAGGCGCCCGCTCGGCTTTTCAAACTGATCGGCACAGGGCTTGAGCCATCCATCGCGTACCGCCTGCTCGATGCGCTGCGCATCGATAAAGCCCGGGCGCGCCGCGCATTCGGCTAGCACCATGGCGGTCACCTGGACTTCAGCGAACAGGGCGGGCAGCAGGTGCAAGGCATCCAGCCGCCCCAAAGCGATTAACGGCCCGGCATCGGCGACAACGATCCTAACCGAAGTCACCAAGCTCTCGCTCCAGATCTTCGTCGGTGGTGCGAATCACGGCGATGCCGTGCCGGCCCAGCATGTCGATCATTTCGCTGACGGAAAGACTCGCCAGCTTGGCCGCGCGGCCCAGGGAAATACGCTCTTCGTCGAACAGCTTGATTGCCAGTGCCATCCCGACGCCTTCGCGGAGCAAGGTTTCGTCAAAGGGCACGGCGACAAAGACTGGCGTGCCGTGCTTGGTGATGACCGACAACTCGCCGTTCTCGGCGCTCCGGATCAGTTCGCCGGTATGTTCACGTAGATCGCGGACGGTGAAGGTGTGCATGGTGGGACTCCAAGCCTTGGTTTGTGCTATCAAACGATAGCACAATTCACCCCGGAACACCGTCCGCTCGCCGCACCAGCAACAGGCCGCAGCCGAAGGCTTTGGCGTGACCGATACCGTCGAAAAGCGCACTGGCAAAGGTATCAGGGGCGACTACCGTAAGCGTGCCGGAAAAATCGACAGTACTGAAACGTAGCGCCTCTTTTTTGCCACGGTGCTGCTGATATGCCTCGATCGAAAGGCTTTTTTGGTCTGCCTCAAACCCAAGCCGCCTTCCGCGCTCCCCCAACCATTTGCCGCAGGTTTCATGAACTATTTCATACATCTCTGGCCTATCTTCGTCCTGCCACTCATCCCATCGCGCAAGGCCACGCGCCTGAAGCAAGCGCTTCTTTTCCTGCATCACTACGTCGTGGCGCTTTGACTTGCCATCGCGGGCAACAGTCACCACGGGATTGGCTCGCAGTTCGAACTGAAGTTGGTCACCCTTTTTTAGCCGCGGTGCGTATTCCCGAGACTGGACATTCCAGGCAGGCCCGGCACGTTCAGGCGCCCGTTTGGAAAGCACATAAAAGCGCGGCATGTCGCCAAGATCAGAACGCCGAAACAGAAAATCTCTGGGGCTTCCCTTGGTAGCCGGGAAAAACCGCCACAGCCACTGATGTTCGCCATAGGCGCCCTGCATCCATTCATGGGCAGCGGCGCGCTCCTGCCCCGCACAAGGGGTGATCAAGCTGAAATACATACTCACTCGCTTTCCAGAAGTGCGACGTGCTCGGTACGGTCGCCGAACTGCCAGGCGGCCCGACGAATCAGCCGATCCTTACGGGGAGTACTCAAATCGGCCTGCAGTCCCGCATCCACGCTCTTGGACCACGCCAGTTGGACGACACGCCCGATCTCTTCATTGCACAATCGCCCAAGTTGCTCTCGATAGGCATTGATGGCTTCAAACGCAGACTGCGCTTCGATAACCAAGGGATAAAGTGGTACGGCCGGTGGGCAGGATTTTCGTCCGAGGTAGAGGACAAAACGCGGTTTCTTCAACGCTTCAGCTAGCGCTTCGAGCGCATAGGGAGCTTCTTCACCGGGCTGCACGGCCACCAGGCAGGCGGAGTCCTGCCGGTAGTCACGGGTGGAAAGGATGGTGTTCAACTCATCCTTCGGAATCCGCAGCTCGTCCCTTCGAGTGGCATGCGGCCGCCCCTTGAGCGAGGTCCGGCCAGGCACCTGGGCGGTGTGGTAGTCGCGCAAGAGCTTGCCGGTGGACTGCACGCCGACGGCGAAACCATAACCTTGCTGCAGCGCGACATGCGCAGCCTCATCCTCGCGCCGCAGCCCCAAGGCCGCGCCCAACAGACCAATCAGGGCCGATTCGCCAGGATAGCCGCAGCTGCCCCGATATTCTCCCACCGCCGGCTCCCCCCAGGACGCCAGCGGCGCCTGGAGCTGAAAGACGAGAAAGGCCATGGAGCTCACTCCTGCACGAAAGTCACGAGATCGGAAAGGCGACCTTCGCCGGCATCGACGTTCAGGGTGTAGCGGGCATCGGCACAAGCGCCGTAGACCCTATCGAAGTTGTCGCGGCGCTTTTCGATGGCCTTGACTGCCTTCTCCAGCATGTCCTCGTCTTCAAAAGGCTTCACCGGCTTGAGGAAGGCCTGCACCAGCGAGCGCGGCTGCTGGTCGCCCTTTTCGGCCAGCACGTAACTGGCGTAAGCGCGCGACGCAAAGCTGTTCTGCATCCCGGTCGGCGAAACCTTGGTTACCGCGTGGATCAGCGCCTCCAGCGCTTTGCCGGTGAGTGCGTCGTCGCCGCCAAGGTTCTCCCGGAGCAGTTCGCGATTGATGCACAGGTAAAGATAGAACAGGCCGGCGCCGTAGCCGCGCTCGCCGATGTGGCTGGCGCCACTTTCCCCGCGATTGAGGTCGTCAATCGCACTGAAGTAATCGTCTTCAACGGCGCTCTTGTGAACCGTGATGGCATGCGAGACCTGAACTGCCGCCTCCATGTTGAACTCCGGAGAATCGGCCAGCATGCGGCCGAACATGGCGATATCAACCGCTTGCCGCGGCTTGCGCAGCAAGGACAATTCCTCCTTGGCCGGCTCGCTGCCGCGCTCGGCGCAGAGTTTGACAAGCGCATCGACAGCGCCCCGTTCTTCCGGGCTGATGTGCGCCAGCTGCTCGATCTCCAGGTCTTCGTCGTATTCGCTTTTCTTGTCCGACTTTGCTTTGCCGAAACAGGCGGCAATTGCTTTGGCCCACTCGCGAGCGGCCTTTTCGGCAACGCCGGCTTGTTTAAGGGCATCAAAAGCTTCTTTGCCAATTCTCTTGGTTCGCGTGCCGAGATGGCCCGCCAGAGCGATCTCGAAAGCCTCCGAAGTCCGCCATGCGCGTTTCTGGCTCTGCGACGAAACCCGCAAGCGGGCGGCGTCCCCGACCAAAGCGCTTTTTGGGCGGCCCGTATCGTCGCGATTCAGATTGGAGGGAGGGTAGTTGGTGAGCAGGTGCAACTGAATAAAGCGGGACATTATTGAACTCCTTGAATTAAAAATCGGAATGGGTTTTGGAGGGAGGTTCCGGAAAATCACGAAGATGTCTTGTCTGGCCAGTGATAGCCGTAAGCCCAGCGCTTCTTGACGTCATCGTCCCAGTGCAGAAAGTCATTGGCCAGGGCCAAGACATCGAGTTGGTGTTTCATCAGAGGCAAGACGCGGCGCAACCCGGTATAGAGCGCATCGATATCGGGCGCATCGAGGAGGCGCAGAAAACGTAACTCACTCACCTGCGGCCGATCATCGCCTTTGTTACATTCGCTCATGGCTACAGGGACAGGGCCGGACACGTTTTCCTTGACGTGGGCCAGCAAGCCGACGATGGCCGCCAGCCGGTCGTTGTCCTGCGGCCGCGCATCCGTTGGCCAGCCGGCGGCCTGAAGCCGGCGATACAAACGCTGGTAAGGCGCCGTAAACGCTACCAGCGTGGGCGAAGACGCCCGCCGCAGGATCGCCCGGCCGGCCCGATCATCGTCAAGTCCCTTCCACCACGCCAACAACTCACCGCCTATGGCCGTCGGCTCGCCATTTCGCGTTCTGAATTGAATAGACATATTTTCTCCTCGATAAACTATTGGGGGCCAGCAGAGAGACTCTTCGCCTTTTTGGGCGCCTTGGCCGGCTCACGGGCCGGCAGCGCCAAAGCCTGCCGAATTTTCGGGCCATCCAGATTACGTTTGAGTTGTTGATAGGCAGCGGCAAGCCTGCGGGGATTCTGGCGCTCCACTGCCCCAGCCCCGACGAACTCGCCATCGAACAGGTGCAGACAGGCCTGGACAAGATGCTGGTGCCACGCTTCGCGCACGGGCAGCGGATCGGATTCGTCACTGCCATCCTCACGAACAGCTTCGATAAGGTCCTTGAGCTGGCGATAGAAGACCGCCTCCGTCGCGCCCCAGAAACTGGCGTCGATGGCGCTGAAATCGCCTCGGGCATCGGCACCGAACCAGGCATCCTTCACCGCACCGCGCAGGAAATACGCGGCCATTTCCGCCCCGGCGAGCCAGGCGCTGACTTCGGACTCCACTTGCTTCTGTGCTTCCGGCCCGCAATCAGTCAACCCGTAAAGCGGCAAGGTCGATTCGTACCAGCAGCGGGCCTTCATGTTGTCCATATCGAAGCCGAAAGCCCAAAGGCGCAATTGCCCTTTAACCGAGCGAACCCGATGCTCTCTCAGGTAGTCCACCACCCGCGCCGGTCGTTGCCGCTTCTTGTCGGCACTCAAGCCCATGACCCAGGGCAGCCAATGGCGGTAGCCAAAACCGCCTGGCTGGGGATGAAGGGGCAACCAGCCTTCCTTGGTCTCGTAGTAGGGCGACAGGACGTGATCCCAGGCCCCCTTGTAATTGAAGCCGTAGTTCTTGGTTTCGTATTGCCGGATCAACTTTTCGGCGGGTCGCCCGCAGAGGTCGCAACTACCGGCGGCAACGGCGTCGGCATCCATCTCCAGACGGATTCGGCGTGGCGTGGCCCAGAAAACATGCGCTGGATGCACCTGCACCGGCGCCGTTTCGCCACCACTGTTCTGGATGGCGCCAATGTCCGCCAACCAGGGGAAAGTGAAATGCAGTGCCGTTTTTGTGGCATCGCCTTGCAGCGCAAGAAACTCCGAACGCCCGCGCACGTTGAGCCACAGGTCATGCCAAAGACTGCGCGGCGGCTGGCAAAGCGCCAGGGTGGTCAGCGGCCCACCGCCACGCAAGCCGGTGCGGTGCCCGGCGCCGCCGGAGGGCGCATTGATCTGCAGCGTCAGCAAAGCCATTGCCGCGCAGTGCGGACACATCGCTTCGATTCGCCCGCGCTTGATGAAGTGGTCGCTATTGTTCTTGAGCGCATTTTCGCCCGGCGACTCGATAAGCAAGGCGCCGATATCGCAGGTCGCGCCATCTCCCGGTCTCAGACTGAAATCCTGCATGAAACGCCCCCCAGCGCCATCGAATTCGAACGCGGCCGCGATGGGGGCGAACCACTGCATCAGCATTCCCGCATCGAGAGGGGTGTCAAACAGTCGCCGCCAAGTGATCGGATCATCCACCGGTGTGGATGTTTGCAACAAGCCGACGGCGAACTGGGCAAGGGCACCATTGAAATCGGCGCGGTCGGCATCGAAAGCCACGATATCGGGGTCGGCCAGTTGGTTCGGTGCTATCCACGAACGGCGTCCGTTCCGATGGCGGACGGGTAGCCAGGGTTCGTTCAGCAGATTCATTCACTCTCCTCCTCGGTTTTACTTGCTTCCATGGCGTGCAGACCCGTTGCCGTGCTATAGCGCCAACGGAGCCGAGTTGCTGGCTTGCGGTCAGTTTCGCCACTCCATGCCTCACCGACCCAACCCTCAGCCGCCTCCTCAAGCGCCAACAACACCGACCATTGCCCCTTGTTGGGCAAGTTTTCCAATAGCGCCGCAAATGCGGCTTTGCGCGCGGCGTCACTGGGTTCAACGCTACGGGCAATGAGGCGCTCAGCCACTCGCAGGCTGCTGTAGGCCCAGCCGTGCTTGCAGGAAACCCAGGGGCGTAGTTGCCCGCCTTCCCAACGTGCCAGCAGAACATTCATGCTTGGTTCACCGAGGCGCGACGGGGTCTTGGCCTCGCTCCACCAATCGATGCTGCCGCGCTCGTAGCCGATGGCGAGCTTGACCGTATTTTGCTGAGCCGTACTGGCATCGGCGTAGCCCTCCCCCTCCGCCAAATTGGCATTGGCCTGCAGGCCAGATGGAATCTCCGGCTCGTCGCCGAACACCCCTTCGATCAACCGGCGGGCATCACCCGGCATGGCAATGTGCCCCGCCTGCAAAGCCTTGGCAGTGATCCAGAGCTGACCGTGATGCGGATAGACTGCCGCCGCCTTGGGAAATACCCGCTTGAACCAGTTGGCGGCGGGCTCGTCCGCCCAGGGCGGTCCGAACACCCACAAACAAGGCTGGCCGCGTTGATCTGTATCTTCCGGGTTGGGCAGCCTTCGTCCCTCGACATCGCGGGGATGACGTTGCAAGCGGCCGGCACGCTGAATGAGTCGGTCAATCGGCGCCAGATCGCTGACCACCAGATCCCAGTCTGCATCGAGGCTTTGTTCAGCAACCTGGGTGGCGATGACCAGGCAACCGGTGCGCAACGCCGGTGTGCTGTCCTTGCCGAAATACTCCAGCACCTTGCCTTCAGTGGCCAGCCGGTCGCGAAGCGTGAATCGCGCATGAAACAGGATCAATTTCTCGTCGGGCACGAGACCTTTGAAGAGGGAGTAAGCGTCAAGGGCATCGGCTACCGTGTTGCGCATCCAGCAGACGCACTTGCCGCGTTCCAGTGCAGCCATAATCCCGGCGATCACTTCCGACTGTTCGCTGACGTAGCGCACTGTGAACCCACGCCGGACATCCGGGCGGGTGGCGAGCGGTGTTTCAAGCGGCACCTTGGGTGCAGCGGCAGACCATCCCGTCACCAGCGGATATTGAGTCAGCGAATCAACTTGCAAGGCTGGCGCCTCAACATGGCAGCCGCGGGCAAAGGCGTCCAGCAAGGCTTGTTTCATGCGGCTGGGCAAGGTCGCGGAGAGCAGAATCGCGCTGCCACCGGCCCGGGCGTGAAATTCGAGCAGGCTTTCGAGCACCCCTTGCATGTAGGCATCGCAGGCGTGCACCTCGTCGACTACCAGCACCTTCCGAAACAGCCCGAGCAGGCGCAGGCACTGGTGTTTGCTGTGGAGCACCCCGAGCAAGGCCTGATCGATCGTGCCGACGCCAGCCGGGGCAAGCAGAGCGCGCTTGTTGTGGTCGGCAAGCCAGGCGGCACAGCGGGCGGTGGCACTGTCATCGAGCTGCTGCCGGTCAGCATCGGGCGGCCCGTCGGGGATGACGGACTCAGCAAAAGCCTCGACCAGGTTGCGCTGACCATGGGCCAGAACAAGGCTGGCGTTCCCGGCAAACAAGCTTGCATAGACATGCGCTATTCGCCCGTACATGGCATTGGCGGTAGCCATGGTCGGCAGGCCGATGAAGAACCCGTCGGCGCAACCTGCGGCCATCAGCCGATGCGCCAGAATGACGGCAGCTTCGGTTTTGCCGGCACCGGTCACATCCTCGAGCATATGGATTTGCGGCCCACCCGCCAGAGCCACCGAGGAAGCCCACGCTTGCAGGGGTGAGGGCGACGGAATTGCCGGAAACAATTCATCGAAGCTCATTTCCGCCCGACGCTCACCGGGCAGAACACCGGCAGCCTCCAGCGCCTTTTGTGCCTGGCTTTTTGCCTGCGCCCAATACTCGGCCAGCGGCATGGCTTCTGTCCGATAGGGAAAATAGTCGGTGTTTGAACCCAACCAGTCGGCGAGCACCGTCAAACCGGCAACCCACCAGGACAAGTCACGGCTGGTTTGCCAGAACTCGGCCGGGTCGAGGCTCGGCGGAATGGACGCAACACCATCCGTGAAAAGCAAGCCGCGCAACTCGGTCACAAATTCGATGATGGCTTCGCGGTCGTCATGCTTGTCGAAATGCTGCCCCCAACCCGTCGACGCCTCTGGCGGCTGCCCGTGATGCCCCGTCACCGCCCTGGCCCACCAATCAAGCCCTTCAAGCTGCAACTCGGTTTCCGGCCCGAACCAGTGTTGAACCGCCGCTACGTCGCTGAGCACTTCTCGCCAGAACAGCATACCCAAGCTGTCGTGGCGCAGCCGGTAAGGCTTGGCGGCACGAGGTTTACGCCCGCGCAGGCTGGCAAACAGGTCAGAGCGCTGGCCCTGAAAGGCCTCGGAAAACTTGCCCAGATCATGCAATGCCACCCAGAACGCCAGCCAGACCAATAGTCGTTCCTCGGTATCGATCCTGGTTACTGCCATCATGTGCTTCCGAAAAGACGGATGACGACCAACGAAGATGTAGGCAACCGCCGCAACATCCAGGCAATGATAGGGGAGCAGGTGGTATGGCTCTCCCTCGCCGCTCGGCGGCCGAGCTTTTCCCCAATAGCCGAAGTAGCTCAACGCTCCCGCTCCAAGACGCCAGGCTCACCAGTCGCGCCCAAAGGCAGACACTCCACAGGTTTACGGTAGTTCTCAATGGTCATTTCCAACCTCGTCGAAACAGGTATCCTGAGCTCCTCCGGCTCCACCACCTCGCAGTCCGGCCCGTACTTGAGGATGTCCATCACCAGCTCCGAATCGTTGCTGTAGGGCAGGCGCAGGCGGTAGCGACCGTCGAGGAAGCTTCCCTCCTGCTCCGGATGCCAAAGCTCGGCGGCAACCCAGCGGGCGCGCTCGGGGCTGAAGATCAGTGTGGCCCAGCGCACGTCTGCACCAGCAAAGATGCCGTAGCCGACGCCGAGGCTGAATTCCGGGACAGAGGCCTTGTTCATCTCAACTCCGAGCAAAGGTAAGCAGTGGCGCAATGTCGTGCGCGTCGGCGGATTGCAAGGCGGCGATGTAGCGCTGCCGCGCTTCACCGGCGTCGGTCAAACTATGGCTGCCCCAACTGAAACGAGGCTGACCGAGTCGCTCGACCACGAGATCGGCCATGGTTCGCGCATGGCGTCCGTTGCCATTGGGAAACGGGTGTATGGCGACGAGGCGGTGGTGGAAGCGAATGGCGATCTCGTCAGCAGGCAGCGAGCCGTGCTCCACCTGATAGCGCACGTCGTCGAGCAGATTCTTGCGATTCATGCCGATGTTGCGCCAATCAACGCCGATGTTCTTGTCTGATCTGCGAAACTCGCCCGCCCACTTCCAGGTCTGGCCGAACATGCGCTTGTGGAGCAGCCGCACGAAACCTTCGTTGAGAACGTCTTTGCGCTGTTTCCGCGCCCAAAGCTCACCTTGGACGATGTTGAGTTGCTCCCATTCGTTCAGTTCGCCTTGCGTGGCAACGTGGCTGGGAATGAGACTGGCCAGTTCGTCCGCATCAAGCGACGTGGCTCCGGCGGGAGTGGCGGGCGGAAAGGTCATTCGGTCGTCTTCTCCACATCCGTATCCCGCCAAAGGGCGCGGCGCGATCCCCTGAGAAGTTCGTCGGCCAGAGCGCGCGTCTGAATCTCGACGGCTTCCGCTGAGGTCGCTTGCGCCTCCAGCGCCATGGTGTGGCTCACTGCCGCCATCTGCCGGCGAGCCAGGATCATGGCGCGATTTTCCAGGGCGTCGACGAGGCGCCGCTTGGGCACCAGGGCGTAGCGCAATTCGCAGCCCAGGGCGTCCGCGGCGCGGCGCAGGGTGCCCAGGCTGATGGCGTCACTGGCCTCCGAGGCTTCCAGCCTGGCCACGGTGGAGGGCGTGACCCCCAAGCGCGTGGCCAGATGGGCGGCAGCCATGCCCAGGCTTTCGCGGATGGCTTTGATCCAGCCGGTCGGTGGCCGGGGGCCCAGGTCGGCGCTGCGCCAGCAGTCCAAGGCGGCGTCGAGCTGTCGTAGCTTGAGTTCGGAGAAATTTGACTTCATTGATAGCCTCATAACGCAATAAAGATGGTCATATTATTGCATCGTGATGCATGTTTAAAAATTATTAATTGCACTTAACTGCATATTTCATTTGCGGGGTGGTCACGAAGCTGCCTGAAGACGCCTTGCGACTACCGCTCATAGATTCCGGTCGCCTCCTTCAGCAATCGCGCCACCTTACCCCGCAACTCCTCGGGCTCCGCCACCTCGCAATCCGGCCCGTACTTCAGGATGTCCATGATCAACTCCGGATCGTTGCTGTAGGGCAGGCGCAGGCGGTAGCGGCCGTCGTCGAGGAAGCTGCCCTCCTGTAGCGGATGCCAGAGTTCGGCGGCAACCCAGCGGGCGCGCTGGGGGCTGAAGATCAGGGTCGCCCAGCGCACTTGTGCACCGGCAAAGATGCCGTAGCCGGCGCCGAGGCTGGCATCGAGTTCGGCGTCCGTCAGCTCTACGGCTGGAGTTTCGCTCGGTTCAAGGGCTTTGATGGCGTCCAGGGAGAAGCTGCGCAGGGCCTCTCGCCGGTGGCACCAGGCATCCAGATACCAGTTGTCGCGATAGTGGACGAGGCGCTGGGGAGAGACTTCCCGCTCTTCGGTCTCGCCTCGGCTGCGGGCCGTATAGCGGATGCGGAGGCGCCGCCGCTCCAGGAGCGCCGAGGCGACGGCCTGGAAGTGCTGCGGGGCGTAATCCCGGGCGGTGGCGGCGATGATGCGCAAACGGCGGGTGATGTCGGCGGCGGAATCGGCGCGACTTTCGAGGAGCAGCAGCAGACGCTGCCGCAGGGGTTCGATGTGCTCCGCGAGAAAACCGCTGGGATCGAGGCCGTCGACGAGAGCCTGCATGCTGAGCAGGGCGTGGATCTCCCGGGCGGAAAACCACAGCCCGGGCAGTTCTTCGCGGGGGGCGGCGGGGTCGATGCGATAGCGGCCGGCGTCGCGGTCATGGACGTAGGGCACCCCCATGCGGTCGCGCAGGTAGGCCAAGTCGCGAAACACCGTGGCCCGCTTAACCTGGAGATCGTCCATCAATTCCGACAGGCTGACGCCGCCGCGCCGCTTGAGCAGCCGCTGTATCTTGACGAAGCGCTCGCTACGTTCCATGCCCTCCCCCGCATGCCAGCGTTGTATTGCCGGGATCATAGCACCGGGCTTACTCACCAAGGGTAGAGGGCGACTGCGCCGGAGAGCAGCAGGGTATAGAAGACGAGGCGGTCGAGCTGGTCGGCGGGGGTCATGGGTTTCTCCTGGTGGGTCAATGGGGAGAGTCTGCCGGCCGTGAGTCTCAGGAGGTGAGACTGGAAATTTTTCAACCGAATTTTTTTCGGGAACGGGGCAAGGCACGCGTGGCCCACGTAGACGCGGCCTATCCTGAACTTGCGCTGCGCGCGGGTCTGCCCCTGGCGACGCTGGATGCGGCGCCGCGCAATGCCTTCTTGGCGATGGGAGCCGCTCTCTTTTCATCGCCGCACCGCGTATAGTTGTCGGTTTCCCCGCCGTCCCCCGCTTCGCCATGGAAGAAATCCGCATCCGCGGTGCCCGCACCCACAATCTCAAGAACATCAACCTCGACCTGCCCCGGGACAAGCTCATCGTCATCACCGGGCTTTCGGGTTCCGGCAAGTCGTCGCTGGCCTTCGACACCCTCTACGCCGAGGGGCAGCGTCGCTATGTGGAATCCCTCTCGGCCTACGCCCGCCAGTTCCTGCAATTGATGGAAAAGCCGGACGTGGACCTCATCGAGGGCCTGTCGCCGGCCATTTCCATCGAGCAGAAGGCCACCAGCCACAACCCGCGCTCCACCGTGGGCACGGTCACCGAAATCCACGATTACCTGCGGCTCCTCTTCGCCCGGGCCGGCACGCCCTACTGCCCGGAGCACGGCCAGGCGCTGGAGGCGCAGACGGTCTCCCAGATGGTCGATCACGTCCTGGCGCTCCCGGAAGACACCCGGCTGATGATCCTCGCCCCCGTGGTGGCCGCGCGCAAGGGCGAACAGCTGGACCTCTTCGCCGAGCTGCGGGCGCAGGGCTTCGCCCGGGTGCGGGTGGACGGCGCGGTCTATGAAATCGACGCCGTGCCCAAGCTCCACAAGATGCAGAAGCACGACGTCGATGTGGTGGTCGATCGACTGAAAGTGCGCGAAGACATGCGCCAGCGCCTGGCCGAATCTTTCGAGACGGCGCTGCGCCACGCCGACGGCCGGGCCATCGCCCTGGAGATGGAAAGCGGGAACGAACATCTCTTCTCCGCCAAGTTCGCCTGCCCGGTCTGTTCCTATTCCTTGCAGGAGCTGGAACCGCGGCTTTTTTCCTTCAACAATCCCATGGGCGCCTGTCCCCGCTGCGACGGCCTGGGGGTGATCCAGTTCTTCGACCCCAAGCGGGTCGTCGCCCACGCGGAACTGTCGCTGGCGGCCGGCGCCATCCGCGGCTGGGACAAGCGCAACCAGTTCTATTTCCAGATGCTGTCCTCGCTGGCAGCCCATTTCGATTTCGACATCGAAACGCCCTTCGAGCGTTTGCCGGAGACGGTCCAGAAGGTGGTGCTCTATGGCTCCGGCCGCGAGGTGCTGCCCTTCCAGTACCTGAACGAGCGGGGTCGCCTGGTCACCCGCGAACACAGCTTCGAGGGCATCGTCCACAACCTGGAGCGGCGCTACAAGGAAACCGATTCGGTAGCGGTGCGGGAAGAACTGGCGAAATTCATCAGCAATACCACCTGTCCCCATTGCGCCGGCACCCGGCTGCGCACGGAGGCCCGCCACGTGCGGGTGGGGGCCAAGACCCTGCATGAAATCAGCCGCCTGCCCCTGGGGGAGGCCCGCAATTACTTCAATCTGCTGCAACTGACCGGCCAGAAGGCGCAGGTGGCGGAGAAGATCCTCAAGGAGATCACCTCCCGCCTGTCCTTCCTCATCAACGTGGGGCTGGATTACCTGTGTCTGGAGCGTTCCGCCGAAACCCTCTCCGGCGGCGAGGCGCAGCGCATCCGCCTGGCCAGCCAGATCGGTTCGGGCCTCACCGGCGTCATGTACGTCCTGGACGAACCCTCCATCGGCCTGCACCAGCGGGACAACGCCCGCCTCCTGCAAACCCTCCAGCAATTGCGCGACATCGGCAATACCGTGATCGTCGTCGAACACGACGAGGAGGCCATCCGGATCGCCGATTACGTGGTGGACATCGGCCCCGGCGCCGGCGTCCACGGCGGAGCGATCGTCGCCGAAGGGGAACCGGACGAGGTGGCCGCCCATCCGCAGTCGCTGACCGGCGCCTACCTCTCGGGCAAGAAGGCCATCGCCGTGCCCAGGGAGCGCCGCAGCCCCAATCCGCTCAAACAGCTCAAGGTCGTCGGCGCCCGGGGCAACAATCTGCAGGATGTCACCCTGGAACTGCCGGTGGGACTATTCACCTGCATCACCGGGGTTTCCGGTTCGGGCAAATCCACCCTCATCAACGACACGCTCTATGCGGCCGCCGCCAAGCACCTCTACGGCTCTACCGCCGAACCCGCAGCCCATGAGGAAATCGAAGGCCTGGACCTGTTCGACAAGGTGATCAACGTGGACCAGTCGCCCATCGGGCGCACCCCGCGCTCCAACCCGGCCACCTACACCGGACTCCTCACCCCCATCCGCGACCTCTTTTCCGGCGTGCCGGAAGCCCGCGCCCGCGGTTACGGACCAGGACGCTTCTCGTTCAACGTCAAGGGCGGGCGCTGCGAAGCCTGCCAGGGCGACGGCATGATCAAGGTGGAAATGCACTTCCTGCCGGATATCTACGTCCCCTGCGACGTCTGCCACGGCAAGCGCTACAACCGGGAAACCCTGGAAATCCAGTACAAGGGCAAGAACATTCACGAAATCCTGGAAATGACCGTCGAGCAGGCCCGGGAATTCTTCGACGCCGTCCCGGTCGTCGCGCGCAAGCTGCAAACCCTGGTGGACGTGGGACTCTCCTACATCACCCTGGGCCAGAGCGCGACCACCCTTTCCGGCGGCGAGGCGCAACGGGTCAAACTGGCCCTGGAACTCTCCAAGCGCGACACCGGCCGCACCCTGTACATCCTGGACGAGCCCACCACCGGACTGCACTTCGCCGATATCGAACTGCTGCTCACCGTCCTCCATCGCCTCGCCGACCATGGCAATACGGTGGTGGTGATCGAGCACAATCTGGACGTGATCAAGACGGCGGACTGGCTGGTGGACCTCGGTCCCGAAGGCGGCGACGGCGGCGGGCGCATCCTGGTCACCGGCACGCCGGAAACCGTCGCCCAGGCAGCGACCAGCCACACCGGGCGCTTCCTGGCGCCCCTCCTCGAACGCCGCTGAACCCGCCGTGGTGCTTGCCCTCTGCGCCACCGCCCGCCTCGCCGAGGCCCTGCGCAAGCGGATTCCGCCCGACGCGGGCGCCACCTGGCCGACCCCGGCCGCCCTCACCCTGGGCGCCTGGCTGGGTCGCCTGCTGGAAGATGCGCTCCTGCAGGGCGCCTGCGCCCCGGTCAAGCTCCTCGACGCCGCCTGCGAGCGGCTCTTGTGGGAGCAGGTCATTGCCGACGCCCTGCCCGCCGACGCGCTCCCCCTCTTCGACCTGGCCGGCCTCGCAGCCGCCGCCCAGGAGGCCCACGCCCTCTGCCTTGCCTGGGATCTGGACCCGGCCGCCGCGGCCCTGGGCGACGAAGCCCGCCTCTTCCTCGCCTGGCGGCGGGAATTCGCCCGGCGCACGAAGGCCCGGGGCTGGACCGAGACCGCCCGTCTGCCGGGTATCGTCTGCGGGCTGATCGAATCCGGCGCCATCGCCCTGCCCGAAGCCATCGCCTTTACCGGCTTCGACCGCTACACCCCTCAGGAAACCCGCCTGCGTCGCGCCCTCGCCGCCCGGGGCGTGGCCGTGACCGAAACGACCGCCGAATCGGCACCCGCCGTCGCCCAGACGCTGGCCTGCAACGACGCCGACGCCGAAGTGCGCGCCGTCGCGGCCTGGGCCCGGGATCGCCTCGCCGCCCATCCCGGCGCCCGGCTGGGCGTCGTCGTCCCCGATCTGGCAACCCGCCGGGATGCTCTGGCCTTCGCCCTCGACGACCTCCTGCACCCGGAAGCCGTCTATCCGGGTGCCGAGGCCACCCCCCGGATCTACAACTTTTCCCTCGGCCGCCCCCTGGCCGGGGAACCCCTGGTCGCCGCCGCCTTCGATCTGCTCGCCCTGGGTGTCGCGCATCGCCACGAATGGGCCGCGTTCTCCGCCCTGTTGCGCTCGCCCTTCTGGTCGGCCGGGCAGAGCGAGGCTGACGCCCGGGCTCGCATCGACGCAGCCCTGCGCGACGAGTTGGAATTCTTCACCGACCTGCCGGCGGTGATCGCGGCGGTCAAGCGCCTCTACGGCTGCAAGCGGGTCGCGGCGCCGCGCCTGGCCGCCCACCTCGGCGCCTTTGCCGACGCCGTTGCCGCCGGCGGTCCCCGCCGCCGCGCCCCCTCGGCCTGGGGCGAGGCCTTCCGCCGCTGGCTCGCCGCCCTCGACTGGCCCGGCGACCGCTCCCTGTCGAGTGCCGAATTCCAGGCCCGCCAGGCCTTTCTTGCCGCCCTCGATGGATTGGGCCGCTACGACGAACTCCTCCCCGCCGTCACCGCCGGCGAGGCCCGCCGGCGCCTCGCCGAGATCTGCGCCGAGCGGGTCTTCCAGCCGGAAACCCGGGGCAATCCCGCCATCGAGATTCTGGGGGTCCTGGAAAGCACCGGACTCGCCTTCGACGCTCTCTGGGTCATGGGCATGAACGACGACGCCTGGCCGCCGCCGCCCCGCCCCAATCCGCTCCTACCCGCCGAGATCCAGCGCCGGGCGGGAACGCCCCATGCGAGCGCGGAAGTCGAACTCGCCTTCGCCCAGACCGTCCACCGCCGGCTCCTGACCGCCGCGCCTGCCATCACCTTTTCCTGGCGCCGCCAGGACGGCGCCCGCTTCCTGCGGCCCAGCCCTCTGATCGCCGACCTGCCCGTCGCGCCGGAAGCAGCGCCGCTGCCGCCCGCTCCCTTGCCGCCCCCGCTTGAAGCGCTCATCGATACCCGCGGCCCCGCGGTTCCACCCGGCGAAAAGGTTTCCGGCGGCACCGGCCTGCTCAAGGCCCAGGCGATCTGCCCGGCCTGGGGCTTCTACCAGTATCGCCTCGGCGCCCAGGCCCTGCGCGAGCCGGTCGAAGGACTCGACCCGATGGCGCGAGGCGTATTGGTTCATGGCGCACTGGAGCACTTCTGGGGCGCCACCGGCAGCCTCGCCGGGCTGCGCGCCCTAAGCGCCGAAGGCCGCGGGAC
>DAORDK010000064.1:0-19014 GCA_035345935.1 Rhodocyclaceae bacterium
CGACGCGCCTCCAGCTCCGCCTCCAGCTCCGCCTCCAGCTCCGTGAAAGTGTCCAGCACTTTCACGATTTCACGTTGCACTTCGAGCGGTGGAACGGGGATGCGGGTCTTCAAGAAGCGCTTCTTTGAGATATTGAATCGCGTTACTCCGCTTGCACTCAGCACGATTTGCTGCCGAACGACATCGCTTCGAAAAATGTATTTCGAGAACCCCGGCAGCAGCAGAGCATCATCATTGAATCGGTATCCAAAGCAGAAACTGTTGAGATAAATCGCTTCCGACGGCTTCGCAGCGACAACCGACGACATTCCGACTTCATCCGGTGTTTCCGATGATCCCGTGAAGATCACATCGCCAAGCGCCAAGAAATTCTGACTTTCCCCGACCCCAACACGGACAAAGTCATTGGCTTCAAGATCGACGGCGAGATTGTTGAAGATGTTTTTGTAGGACACAAAGCGCGCATTTCCGGCGCTGAAATCAACCTTGCTCTTTCCTGTGAGCCCACCATAGGTTGCCCCCAACTCCTCTAGCGGCTTGAACTCAACTCCCTTTGGACACAACTCGGCGATTAATCGGTCAATCTTGCTCACGCCTGCTTCCCCTCCAGATCAGCCACGATGGCATCGATCTGCGTCCGCAATTCCGCCTGCCGCATCACGATGCGGGCGATTTCGGCGTTGAGCATGGTGATATCAACGGCTTCGCTGGTGTCGATCTGTTCGACGTAGCTGGACACTGCAATGTTGTAGCCGTTGGCAGCAATGTCGCCGTTGTCCACCAGCCGCGCGAAGTGCTCGATGTTCTTGCGCCCGGTGTAGGCATCGAGGATTTTTTGATGGTGCTCGGGCAGCAGCTTGTTCTTGTTGCCGCTGCGCACGAATTCATTGGTGCCGTCGATGAACAGGGTGGCGTTATCGTGCTTGGATTTCTTCAGCACGATGATGCAGGTGGCGATGGTGGTGCCGAAGAACAGGTCGGGCGGCAACTGGATCACGGCATCGACATAGTTGTTGTCGATCAGGTACTGGCGGATCTTCTGCTCTGCACCGCCGCGATAAAGCACGCCAGGGAATTCGACAATCGCGGCCGTGCCGTTGACCGCCAGCCAGGAAAGGATGTGCAGTGTGAAGGCCAGGTCGGCCTTGCTCTTGGGGGCGAGCACGCCGGCCGGGGCGAAACGAGGATCGTTGATCAGCAGCGGATTGGCATCACCATCCCATTTGATCGAGTACGGCGGATTGGAGACGATGGCTTCGAAGGGCTCGTCATCCCAGTGGGCCGGATCGGTGAGGGTGTCGCCGTGGGCGATGTCGAACTTCTCGAAATTGACGTCGTGCAGGAACATGTTGATCCGGCACAGGTTGTAGGTGGTCAGGTTGATTTCCTGACCGAAGAACCCTTGGCGCACCTTGTCGTTGCCTAGCACCTTGACGAACTTGAGCAGCAGCGAACCCGAGCCGCAGGCCGGGTCATACACCTTGTTGACTTCGGTCTTGCCGACCACGGTGATGCGGGCGAGCAGTTCGGAGACTTCCTGCGGCGTGTAGAACTCGCCGCCGGACTTGCCGGCGGTGGAGGCGTACATCTGCATCAGGTATTCGTAGGCGTCGCCGAACAGGTCGATGGTGTTTTCCGTAAACCCGCCTTCGCTGCTGGCTAGTGGCAGGTCGCCGATGGCGTCGAGCAGCTTGACCAGCTTTTCGTTGCGCTTGGCCACGGTGGGGCCTAATTTGGAACTGTTCACGTCGAGGTCGTCGAACAGCCCCTTGATGTCGTTCTCCGAATCGCTGCCGGTGGCCGAGCCTTCGATGTCGGCAAAGATGTTGCTCAGTGTTTCGTTGAGGTTGGCGTCATGCCGGGCACGGGCCCGCACGCTGGCAAACAGCTCGGAAGGCAGGATGTAGAAGCCCTTTTCCTTCACCGTCTCGGCACGGCCGAATTCAGCATCGGCATCGCTCAAGCGTGCGTAGTCGAAATCCGGGCTGCCGGCCTTGCGCTCCTGTTCGTTGAGATAGCTGGTCAGGTTTTCCGAGATGAATCGGTAGAACAGCATCCCAAGAACGTAGGTCTTGAAGTCCCAACCGTCCACGCTGCCGCGCAGGTCGTTGGCGATACGCCAGATGGTCTTGTGCAGTTCCGCCCGTTCGGTTTCTTTATTGTTGTTCGCCATCTCACCCTTCAATCATTCTTGTTCTGGGACCTTTGCCGACAGGAACAGCAGCAGCGGATTATCCGGCGCGGCTTCGAAACCGAAACGGCGATAGTACCCGGCTGCCTGCTCATCAAGCGCATCGACGAACAGGCCAATCCCGCCCGCCTCGGCATAAATGCGCCGCGCCCGGGTCAGGGCGTCGACCAAAAGCAGTTCGCCCAGCCCCTTGCCCTGGTATTGCCGGTCGACTGCCAGCCGGCCCAGTCGCACGCCGGGAATGCGGCGCGGCAGTTTCTTGCGCCAGGCATCCGGCAGATGCCGGTTTTCGAGTTCGGCCAAGGTCAGCGCGTAGTAGGCGCAAATGCGGGCTGGTTCGTCCTCACGGACGGCGACGAAGGTTTTCGAAAGCCCCTTGTCCTGATGCTGGCGCGCGACCTGCTGGAGCCAATCATTCAGTTCTTGGCGACCGCAGTCGAACGCTTCCCGGTCATGGCTCCCAGCTAAAGGTAGTACCTGCATCGTCTCGCTTGGCTTTCTGATAACGCTTCATGGCAGCCTTCAACTTGGCGTTCGGCTTGGGCGGGTTCTCCATCAAGTCGAGCAACCAATTCCAGTCGCGCGGACTTAAGCGAATAACCTCTTCACGCTCGATCACTTCCTGGGCCTCTTTCAGCGCAGCCTGCACCAGAAACTGATTGACCGTAGCACCCGTCAATTCGGCGGCACGGCAGAGAGTTTCATAAACCTCGTGAGGCACTCGAGCGCCGATGCGATCCTGTTTGGCAATGGCGGTTCCCATCATCACCTCCTACGTTGATCTGATTGTCCAGTGTATCACTGTCGCCAAAATGGCGCCAACAATTTTTCAATGACATCACGATCAGATTCCGCTTGGCTTCCTGATCGAACAGCGCGTTCATGGTGGCGTCGTCAATCACCACCTGGAGCCCACGATGAACGCCAAGCCAACTGCCCTCGACGCCTACCTCGCTCGCACCGCCGCCATCCACGCCAAGTTGGAGCGGCTGCAGCAACTCGCCGACGACCACTTCGGTCACGACCCCGATGCCATCCATTGGGGTCATGTCGGCGACCTCGGGCGGGTGGAGGCCGGGCTGGACGAGTTGCTGGCAATCTTCGGCGGCGATGCTGAGTGACGACGCCCATCAACCACCGGAGATCAACATGACCACTCAAGCCAAACTCACCGACACCCAAACCGCCATCCTCAAGGCCGCCGCTGGCCGTGCCGACGGTAGCATCGAACCCCTGCCTGCCACCCTTCGCGGCGGTGCCCGCGCCAAAGTCATCGAGGGATTGCTTGCCCGAGGGCTCGTCGTCGATGCCGGCGGCCACATCCTGCTCACCGATGTCGGCTACGCCGCCGTCGGCAAACCTCGCCCCGTCCCCAAGGGTGTCCAGAAAATGGACGTCCCCGATGCCCTCACGAAACGCGAGCCCATCGATGCACTCCAGAAATTGGAGGCCACGTCGCGCACCATCCGCCCCGGCACCAAGCTGGCCGCGATCATCGACGCGATGCGTCACCCTGGCGGCGCGACCATTGCCCAGATGATGGCCAGCTCCGGCTGGCAGGCCCACACCGTTCGCGGCGCGATCTCCGGCATGGTCAGGAAACGCCTCGGTTACGAGGTGGTCACCGAGAAGGGGGCAGACGGACAGCGGGCCTATCGCATCGCCTGACTGCAAACCAACAGAGGGTCTGCGCGTACCGCAGGCCCTATTCTTCGGCCAAATCTCACGGCGGCCGTTTTGCCATTTTTCGACCCTGAAATCGCCGGAAACCCGCGCCAGTGCTGGTTGGAATAGGGGTGACCGTTTTTCGGTTTCAGGGGGGTGAATTCAATTCTCACCCTTGGCCAGGGTGCAAACCGCAAACCCTGCAAACCTCGGTTTGCACCCTGACGCTATCGAAGCGCCGCGCTCGCGCCCCCCGCATTGGAATATCGACAGGAAGGACCCCTCTTGCCGGGGCATCCTCTTTCCCGCCGACCACAACAATAGAGGCCGACCGTCACCATCATCACGATCATCACCGGCGTGATGATCGTGACAGTCGTGACGATGGGTTCCTATTGTTTACGTCGGCTTGGAGGAGATAACCATCCCCCGGTAGACTGATCGCATTCCAAGAACAACAGCGAGACGACCCATGCCTGCTCCAACCTCTACCAACTGCCTGCGTTACTGGGACCTGGCAGACCACATCCAGCTTCCTGATGCCATCGCCCTCTGGTGCGGCGTGGAGCCTGCCGAACTGGCCAGGCTGAACTTCGAAACCCAATGCATGAGCGCCAAGCGCGCCGCGCTGATCACCGCCTTGCGCGACGGGCGGCTGGAATACGAAGACCTGGGCATCGTCACCCACCAGGGCAAGGTGTTCAAGGGTGCCCCCGTCGACGAACTGATCGAGAAGGATCGTCTCGTCATCAACAAGGCCAGTCTGCGCCG
Organism: Rhodocyclaceae bacterium; assembly: GCA_035345935.1. Lineage (GTDB taxonomy): Bacteria > Pseudomonadota > Gammaproteobacteria > Burkholderiales > Rhodocyclaceae > SSSZ01. The sequence continues at coordinate 4,628 of DAORDK010000064.1, forward strand.
GTGGTTCGAGCAGATGCCCTTCGACGACCGGCCACCGTTTCTATTTGACGAAGCGCGGCAAGCGGTCATGCCCGACGGCAGCGACGTTGCCGAGATGAACAGCCTCAAGGCCATCGCGCTGATGGCCAACCTGCTGGCGAACGCTTCTACCAAGTTTCGTGCTGGCGAACGTCCGAACGCCGAAGCCATCGGGCGGGCGGTCAACGAGGCCGCGCAGATGCTCATGCCCGGCGACACGCGTGGCTTGCAAGCCTTCAACAAGAAGGTCGGCGAAGCCCTGAAGCTCTACGGCCCAGAGATCAGCATCCACCGCAGTCGCTGAACAAAATCCTGAAGTTCAGGAAACATTCCTGAACTTCCTGTTCGCCCAATACAAGGCGAACGACCATGTCGGCATTCCAAATGAACCGGAAGGAATGCCGAAATGCCCAAACGGGTCCAAAGACCGCCACGCGCAAGCATTGCCGATCTGCGCGCTGATTTCTGGCGCGCCCCCGACGAATCCCTGCTTGACCGCAAGACCACGGCCGCCGGCATGGGCTACACCGTGGGTTGGCTGGAATTCGTCGCCACCAACGGCGGCGGCCCGGTGCTCACCAAAATTGGCCGCAGTGTCCGCTATCGGAAATCCGATGTCCTCGCCTGGCTGAGCGCCAATAGCCGGCGTATTCACAGCACCGCCGAACTGGGTGATGTGGCGTGATGATGTCGGACACTACCCTTTCTCCGGCCTGCTCAGTAGACGCCGACCGTCACGATCATCACCACCGTCACATCGGTGACGTTCGTGATGGTGGTGACGATGCATCTCTATTGTTGACATCGCCGGCAGAGGGGATGTCAGGTGGCGAATCAAGCGTCACCGACGACCCAATCGCCATCATTGAAGCAGCCATCGAGCGCCTGCGCGATGACGTCGGTGCCATTGTCGAACCCGCCGTGGTCGCCGCCTTTTCCATCCTGCGCGCCACCGATCTTCCCAACTACCTGCGCCTGCGGCACAAGGCCAAGGAAGCCAACAAGGGTTGCCTGGTCACCGAGCTCGACAAGGCCGTGCAGCAATCGCTTCCCGGCGGTGGCGATGAACCCTCGGCCCTCGACGAACTGGTGGCGCTGGCCCGCAACCAATGCCAACTCAAGCACGATGCCGACCGCAACGCTGTCGCCATCATCCCGATGCCGGGCCGGCAGGAAATCTGGCGTGTCTATTCCACCGGCTACGAGGAATGGCTGCGCAGCGCCTACTGGCGTGCCAAGGAAGCCGGCGTTCCAGAAACCACGATGAAGTCGGCCCTGGCGACCATTGCCGCCGCCGGCATCAACGATGGCGAGCAGATCGACCTTCACGTCCGCGCTGCCAAGGACGACGCGGGCTACCTGATCGACCTCTGCGACGAGCAATGGCGCGCGGTACTGGTCACCCCGACCGGCTGGCAGGTTCTCAACCACTCGCCGGCTTACTTCACCCGCACCCAGTCGATGCGACCGCTGCCCGAGCCGGAGCGCGGCGGCGACATCGGCCAGCTCTGGCAGCACACCAACATCCCGGCCAACCGTCGCGTGATGGTACTGACCTGGTTGCTCGACAGCTTCCGCCCCGACACCCCGTTCCCCGTGCTGGAACTGGTCGGCGAGCAGGGCTCGGCCAAGTCCACCACGCAGGCCGTGCTGCGCAGTCTGGTCGATCCAAACAAAGTGATGCTGCGCGGCCGCCCCAAGACCGTCGAGGACATCTTCGTCGCCGCCGCCAACAACTGGCTGGTCAGCTACGAGAACCTGTCGGGCCTCACCGCCGAACAGCAGGATGCCTTCTGCACCTTGGCCACCGGCGGCGGCTTCGCTTCGCGCCAGCTTTACACCAACGGCGAAGAGCACATTATGGAAACTAAGCGGCCCGTGGTGCTGAATGGCATCGCCGTGGTCGCTACCCGTCCCGACCTGATCGACCGGGTGATCCACGTCGATATGCCGACGATCCCACCGGAGGCCCGGCGTGATGAGGCCGACACCTCGGCGGCTTGGGAACGGGATCGGCCTCGGGTCTTCGGCGCGCTGCTCGATCTTTTCGCCAATGCCTTGCGCATCCTGCCGTCGGTGAAGCTGGCCCACAAACAGCGCATGGCCGACTTCGAACGCTTCGGCGAGGCCGTGGCCCGCGCCCTCGGTTTCGAGCCCGGCGACTTTCAGCGCCTGTACGCCGAACTGGTGCGTGCCGGCATTGACCGTGCCCTGGAGAGCAACGCCGTCGCCCAGGTGCTCGACAAGTATTTCGAGGAACGCATCTCGCCGTGGAACTGGCAGGGCACCGCCGGCCAGCTCTACGACCTGCTCAACAACCAGATCATCCCGGATCGCAGTACCTGGCCGAAGTCGCCGAAGGGCCTAGCCGATCAGTTGCGCCGCATCGCTCCGGCCTATCGCGCCAAGGGTATCGAGATCAGCCATCTCGGCCACAGCAGGGACGGCGCCCTGTGGCGCATCGCCCCGATCCGTACCCATTCAACCGCCACGCCGCCCGGCGTCGAGGGTGGCATTCGTTATGGAGCACACCGTGAATAAGCCTCCGTCCATTTCCAGAAACCTGACCCCGATATGGCAACGCCACTTCGGCATCCAGGCCATCGAGCCCACGAAGCCGATGGCCAAGCCACGCAATGCCGGCGAGGCATTGATCCAGGCGGTGCAGAAGCTGGCCGCCGCCCACCCCAAAACCCGATAGGAGAACACCCGATGAAACTGAATCCGTTCAACAAGAAGTCCACCGCCTACTACGACAAGGTCAGGGCCGAGTACAACAAACTCGACCGCGAGATGGCTGCTGCCCGAGAGGAACTCCAGAAGGCGGAAGACGATCACGAAAGAAAACGCCGGCGCCATTACGAACTCACCCAGCGCGGATCGATGTACTCGTCGGCACCGGAGGAGGCTCAAGCATCCATTGCAGCCAGCGCTGCCAGTCACCGGGTTGGCGACATCAAGGGTGAGATCGGCCAGCTCGAAAGCCGTATTCGTCCCTTGCGCCGGATTGCGTTGGCCCCGGAGCAATTCGCCAAAGCCAAGAAGAACATCGATGACCTGATTGCCGGGCAGGTGGCGATCAATGGTGAACTTGAGAAGGTCAAGGCACTGATCGCTAAGGTCGGCAAGCGCGTCACCGATGCCGAAGCACGTATTGCCACCGAAACCCAGTCTGCCCGGCAACAGATGCTCGATGCCGATGGCGAATTCGTCGTGCCGGAGTCCCTGACCAAGCTCGAGGCGGAATTGCGCCTGGCCAAGTCATCGCTGGCCGAACTCGACGAGAAGCGCGACACCCTGGTCGCCAAGCTGCAGGAGTTCCCCGGCGCGATTCGTGATGCCGAGCGTGTGTTCATCGGCTGCCGGGCAGACGTGACCGAGATCGAACTCTACGAGCAGTTGATGCCGGTCATGAACCTGTTTGCCCGTGCATCGGCTGCCCGACGCGAGTGCGATTACCACCACGACGAAGATCGCTTCGAGATCGAGATTCCGCGTGACTTGGTGGAAGCCGCCCAGACAGCACTGGCCGATGAGGTACCGACCACCTGATTCATGGCGGATGGCGGCGAGTCCCGGCATAGCTGCCATCCGTTCTGACGCAGTGACTTCGGGATGCGTCAGGTCCATCCGCCATGCCGGGTAACGCCCGCCGGCGCTAACCGCGAAAGGCATCGCGGAAAGCCGGCATCCCCAACAACCAGGAGACAGTAATGGAAATTCCTTCCACCCGATTCGACGCCACTGATCCGTTTGCGCAGGCCAAGCTGCAGATGAAGCAGGCGGAAACCATCCTGCAGAAAATGCCGTCTGCGCAACGACAACAACTACTGGCCGAGATGCTGCCACCGATGCCAATGCACCGACCTTCGCCGGCCGTCGAGCCTGCCGTGACGATGGTGACCGTCAAGGTCGAGGAATGGGATGGCGGGCCGGCGGCCAGGGCAACTACACCGATGATGTTCCGTCGGCCACGACGCATCGTGGGGTACATCCCCTGGCAGTGGCGGTGGATCGTCGCCGGCATCCGCCTGACTCGAATCATGCGCAAGTCGGCCAAGCAGCAGATGAAGCAATTCAACAAGCTGCAGCGCCAGATGATTCGACGGGTCCTTCCTCGCCATCAAGCCATGCGGGGGGCGCGAGCCCGCTGATCCGCTACCGACAGATGACGAAAAGAGGTTACCAGGGTTACCGGTTACCACCCTGGTTACCACCCCACCGAGATCACCCATTCAAGGAAATGAAATGAACACCACGACGATCAACAGCACTACCGCCAATCCCATGCCCATCGAGCGGCTGGGCCACTACGACCCGGCAGTCGAGCAGCGCGTCCAGCAATGGCTCGCCAGCGGGCAGTTGCTGGCCTGGGTTCCCATCCTCAGTCAGGAGAACTTCCCGGACGGCCCGCCGCAGGTCTTGCAGTTTGCCGATCAGTATCAGGAGGCCATGCGCTGGCCGATCCACCGCCCGGAGGACTTGCTGACGCTGCCCGATGGCATAACCGGCTGGTTGCTACCTGCCAATGCCGAAGACACCGACGTGGCCTGCGGGGTATGGAACGGGGAGGTCTACATCCTGGGCGTAAAGGACAAGCGTACCGGTAGGAAGCAGACCTTGCTGGGCGAGCGCTTCGATGTTGCGACAGGTCAAGCCGATGACCCCGAACAGAGCGCGGTTTGACTTGGCTTCTGCCCGGGAAGAAGCGTTCATACAAACCCCTTATGACATGGAGTTTGCGATGACCCGATCAACATCTGTTGCCGCGCAACTGGCGGCGCTCCCCACGATGCCGATGAAGGATTTGTGGGCATTGTGGGACGCCCATTTCCCGCGCCGGCCCGGTACGTGGAACCGCGATTACGTGGCCTCCCGTGTCGCCTACAAGATTCAGGAGGCTGCCCACGGCGGCGTCGATCCCGACATCCGGCGGCGGCTGGTGCGCCTCGGTGAATCACAATCGGCGTTCGGTAAACGGCGGTCAGAGGTGCATCTGATGCCGGGCACGGTGCTGCTGCGCGAGTACGAATCCAACGAGTACCGGGTCACGGTCACGCCGGAGGGGTTCTATGACCTAAACGGCAAGGTGTTCAAGAGTCTGTCGGCGGCGGCGCGGCACATCACCGGCGTCAATTGGTCGGGGCCAAGATTCTTCGGCGTCGAACCGAGCGGTGGGAAAAAGGGAGGCAAGAAATGAAGGCGCCGATGGTTCGCAAACGCTGCGCGGTGTATTGCCGCGTCTCGACAGATGAACGCCTCGACCAATCCTTCAATTCCATCGACGCCCAGCGGGAAGCGGGACAGGCCTTCATCGCCAGCCAGCGCACTGAGGGTTGGATTCCGGTGGTTGATGACTACGACGATGGTGGATTCTCCGGCGGGAATATGGATCGGCCAGCTCTCAAGCGTCTGCTCGCCGACATCGATGCCGGGAAAGTCGACATCGTGGTGGTGTACAAGATTGACCGCCTCACGCGCAACCTAGCTGACTTCGCCAAGATGGTGGAGCTGTTCGATCAGCGCGGTGTGAGTTTCAGTGCCGTCACGCAGCAGATCAATTCAGCCACGTCGATGGGACGGCTGATGCTGAACATCCTGCTGTCGTTTGCCCAGTTTGAGCGCGAAGTGACTGGCGAGCGCATCCGCGACAAGATCGCCGCCAGTAAGGCCAAGGGCATGTGGATGGGCGGCACGCCGCCATTGGGTTACGACGTCTGCAACCGACAACTCGTTATCAACGACGCCGAGGCGAAGATCGTGCGCGGCATTTGGCAGCGGTTCGTGGAGTTGCGGTCGACCACCGAACTGGCCAGAGAACTGAATCAGCGCGGCGTGACGACCAAGGCATGGACGACACAGGATGGTGTCTTTCGTCCCGGGCGGCCGATCACCAAGCAGAACCTCTACAAGATGCTGAGGAATCCGCTGTACATCGGCGTCATCCGACACAAGGACAAAGACCACCCTGGCGAGCACCAACCAATCCTGGATCAAGCCTTGTGGGATCAGGCGCAAGCCATTCTGGCCGAGGATGCGCATTTGCGCGCCTCGCAGACCATGACTCGCCACGACCATGAACCCATCCTGCGCGGCCTGCTGTTCGCCCCCGACGGCGACCGGATGCTACCGACGGCCACCAGTAAGAAATCGGGCAAGCGCTATCGCTACTACCTGCCTTACTCGGACAAGAAGTTCGGGCGCGGCACCCACCCGTTCGGCATCGTGCCGGCCGAGCAGATCGAGGCGCTGGTACTGGAGCAGATCAAGTCGGCATTGCAAGCGCCGGAGATGATCCAGGCAGTGTGGGATGAGGTCCAGAAACTGGACGCCACCGTATCAGAGCCTACCGTGGTGCTGGCGATGCGCAATCTGTCGGTAGTCTGGAACGAGATGTTCCCGGAGGAACGTTGTCGGCTGGTGAAGTTGTTGATTGCCCGCGTCCAGCTCAAGGACGAAGGCATCGACATTGAATGGCATCCAGCCGGGTGGTCGGCGCTGATGGCGGAACTGGCACCGAACAGTATCGGGGCTGAACTACGTGAACTGGAAATGGAGGAAATGGCATGAGAGGACTGGAGCAGATCGGGCAAGCCAAATCGCGCACGGCCAAACTCGATGAGGGCATCAAGCTGACCACGTTCATCCCGGTGCGCTTCGTGCGGCACAAGGCGCGCAAGGTGGTTGTCGAGCCGACGCCGCCGGGACGAATGGCATCGCCGCTGAATCCTGGTCGTCCCACATCCGTCGATGAGAATCTGATGGCGGCGCTGGCCAAGGCGTTCTTCTGGCAAGAGATGCTCGATTCCGGTCGGGTGAAGAATATGACCGAACTGGCCAAGGCTGAAAAGATCGGCCTGGCGCGGATGCAGAAGATGCTCAAGCTCGCCCGGCTGGCACCGGACATTGTCGAGGACATTGCCCGTGGCCGGCAGCCGGTCGGTCTGTCGCTGTTGTTCTTCGTCGAGAACCCGTTGCCGGACGACTGGAGCGCGCAGCGGGAGGTGATTGGCAGTCTGGCAAAGTGATGGCCTACAATCGGCCAATCAGCTTTGGAGATCGCCTTGGAGCCTGTTCTTGATTCGACGCTGACCTGCCCGTTGTGCGGGTACGTGAAGACCGAGCGGATGCCGACGGATGCCTGCCAATGGTTTTACGAGTGCGAGGGTTGCCACACGGTGCTCAAACCCAAGCCGGGCGATTGCTGCGTGTTCTGTTCCTACGGGACGGTACCGTGTCCGCCGATCCAGATTTCTGGCAAGTCGTGCTGCGGGTAGTTGCTCGGAGGTCACGTTCGAAACCCCACCGCTATGCGTTGTGGGGTGCAAACCACCGCCCGGAAACCGGCATGGTTACAGGGTGCCATCCCTTGACCGGGCTAGACAAAAACAGAGAAAAGAGACGAATTCCGATGGCCAGATGGGCGAAATCAGGGCCTTCCGGCGATCACCGAAATTCGCACCGCCCGCGAAACCCCGCCACTGCTGGCCCTTCGCGGGCGTGAAAAAGCCCGGAGCATGTCCGGGCTTTAAGGTACTGGTGGACCGAAAGGGGATCGAACCCTCGACCTCTGCATTGCGAACGCAGCGCTCTCCCAGCTGAGCTATCGGCCCGTAGGGGGCGGATTTTATCCTCAGGCCTCCGCCCTTGGCAAACCTAGGACTTGCCGGCTCCGGCGGCAGCGCGCCGCAGGCGGTCGGCGACCGCCGTCCAGCCAGGATCGGTGGGGATTGCTTCGACGGCGATGACGTCGACCCCGGCGTGGTCCATGTCCCGCAGGGCAGCGTAGAGATCGTGGGCGTAGCCCACCGGGTCGGCCGGCAGCATGCGCCAGGCGTGGGGCATGCCGGCCTGGGGCGGCTGGCTGTGGCAGAGGGCGGCACAGCGGCCCCCACGGTGCCGGTGGCTGTTGAGGAAATCGAGCAGGCGGTCGCCGGCGACCAGGCGCAGGGGCGTCACCGGTGCGTAATGGGCCTCCAGGGAGCCTGAGACCCGCGGAGCTCCGGTCGCCGAATCGAGGGCGGGGAGACTGCCGAGAACGGCCTCGATGTGGCTGGGGTTGATGTGTCCGGGACGGAGGATGGCCGGAGTACCGCGGGAACAATCGATGATGGTCGATTCGATACCCACGGTGCACGGACCGCCGTCCAGGATCAGGGGCACGCGATCGCCCAATTCCTCGGCCACATGGGCTGCCGTGGTCGGGCTGATGCGGCCGAAGCGGTTGGCGGAAGGCGCGGCAATGCCGCCCGAGCCGCCCGCGGCGGCAAATGCGCGCAGAAGGTTCAGGGCGACGGGGTGGCCAGGGACACGGATGCCAACGGTGTCCTGGCCGCCGGTCACGGCGTCGGGCACCCAGGCTTGTTTCCTGAGGATCAGGGTCAGCGGTCCGGGCCAGAAGGCTTCCATCAGTTCCCAAGCCGCGTCGGGAACCGCTTCGGCCCAGCGTTCGACCCAATCGTGGCCGGCCACATGGACGATCAGGGGGTGATCGGCAGGGCGCCCCTTGGCGGCGAATATCCGGGCGACGGCGGCTGGATTGCTGGCATCGGCCCCCAGGCCGTAGACGGTCTCGGTGGGGAAGGCCACCAATTCGCCCGCCCGCAGGAGTTCAACGGCGCGGGCGGTGTCCGCCGCCGTCGACATCATTCGTCCTTGATGCCGATGGCGGCTCGGGCGGCCAGGGCGGCTCCCTGGACTTGGATGGGGTCGTCGCCGATAACTGTGAAATGGCCCATCTTGCGTCCCGGGCGGGCGTGGTGCTTGCCGTAGAGGTGGAGTTTCAGGTTGGGCACGGCGTAGAGCTTTGCCCAGTCCGGCTCGCGGTAGTGACTGCCTTCATACCAGAGGTCGCCCAGCAGATTGACCATCACCGCCACCGAGTGGGCGCGGGATTCACCCAGGGGAAGCCCGCACAGAGCCCGCACCTGTTGCTCGAACTGGTCGGTCACGCAGGCGTCCAGCGTGTAGTGGCCGCTGTTGTGGGGCCGCGGCGCCATTTCATTCACGTAGAGCTGGCCACGGCTGACGAAGAACTCGACGCCCATGGTGCCGACATAGCCGAGCTGTTCGGCGATACGGGCGGCGACGTCCTCGGCGTCGCTGCGCACGCAGCCCGAGGTTCGGGCAGGGACGATGGAGACGTCCAAAATGCCGCGCGCATGGCTGTTTTCGCTGGTGGGGAAGCACTGCACGGCGCCATCGTCGTCCCGGGCCAGCACGACGGACATTTCGTAGTCGAGGCTGAGTTTCTGCTCCAGGACGCAATGCTCGCCCTTGAAGTTGGCGAAGGCGACGAGCGCCTCTTCGCGGCAGTTCACCACCGCCTGCCCCTTGCCGTCGTAGCCGAAGCGGGCCACCTTGAGGATGCCGGGAAACAGATGGGCGCCGGCCTCGCGCAAATCGCCCTCGCCGGCGATGGCGGCGAAGGGGCCGTGGGGAAAACCGCTGGCCTGAAGGAAAGTCTTTTCGTGGATGCGGTTCTGGCATACGGCCACGGCCGCCGCCGAGGGGCGTACCACCACGAACTTGGCGAGGTACTCCAGAGTCTCCGCCGGCACGTTCTCGAACTCGGTGGTGACGGCGGCGCAGCCCGCGGCCAAGGCGTCGAGGGCGCCGAAATCGGTGTAAGAAGCCTGCAGATGGCGATCGGCGATCTGGCCGGCGGGGCTGTTGGCATCCGGATCGAGGACCCAGACCTTGTAGCCCATCTCGTGGGCGGCGGCGACGAAGAAGCGGCCGAGCTGGCCACCGCCGAGCATGCCGAGGGTTGCGGGAGGAAGAGTGATTCCGGTGCGCATGGGAAGAGGATCGCGAAGCGGCAAAAAGGAAGCGACGGGACGGTCTTGGGGCAAAGAATCGGACACGCGGCCGACGAGGCGCTGGCTTCGTCGGCGGGCCGGAATCAGACCTCGGGCAATTTCATGGCCAAGACCTTTTCGCTCTGGTTCTGGCGGAAGGCTGCCAGCCGGGCGGCCAGTTCAGCGTCTTCGTTGGCCAGCATGGCGACGGCGAAAAGGGCTGCGTTGGCCGCACCCGCCTCGCCGATGGCAAAGGTGGCCACCGGAACGCCCTTGGGCATCTGCACGATGGAAAGCAGCGAATCCTGGCCGGAAAGAGCCTTCGATTGCACCGGTACGCCAAGAACAGGCACCGTGGTCTTGGCGGCCAGCATGCCGGGCAGATGGGCAGCGCCGCCGGCCCCGGCGATGATGGCCTTCAACCCGCGCTCGCCGGCCATGGCGGCATAGTCGAACAGAAGATCGGGGGTGCGATGGGCCGAAACGACCTTGGCTTCGAAGTGCACGCCAAATTCCTTGAGGATGACGGCCGCCGCCTGCATGGTGGGCCAGTCGGAGTCGGAGCCCATGACGACGCCGACGAGGGGGTGCTTGGTGCTCATGGGCGGATTCCTGCCTTTCTTTCGGCGGCCTCGATGGTATTGGCCAGAAGCATGGTGATGGTCATCGGGCCGACGCCACCGGGGACCGGCGTGATCTGGCCGGCGACGGCCTTGCAGCCCTCGAAATCCACGTCGCCGCACAGCTTGCCGTCCGGGAGCCGGTTGATCCCGACGTCGATGACCACGGCGCCGGGCTTGACCATGTCGGCGCTGACGAAGCGCGGTCTGCCGACGGCAGCGACGACGATGTCGGCGCGGCGCGTGTGGAAGCCGAGGTCGCGGGTGCGGGAGTTGCACACGGTGACCGTGGCCCCGGCATTGATGAGCAGCAGGGCCATGGGTTTGCCGACGATGTTGGAACGGCCGATGACCACGGCTTCCTTGCCGGTCAGGTCGACCCCTCCCTTCTCGAACATCTTCATGACGCCGTAAGGGGTGCAGGGAATGAACCGGGGCTTGCCCTGGGCGAGCGCCCCGACGTTTTCGGCGTGGAAGCCGTCCACGTCCTTCTCCGCAGCAATGGCCTCGAGGACGGCCGACTCGTCGAACTGCTTCGGCAGGGGCAATTGAACCAGGATGCCGTGGATGGCCGGGTCCGCGTTCAGTGCGGCGATCCTGTCGAGTACGACCTGCGGATCGACGGCGGCATCGTAGTTGATCTTCTCGGAATGCATGCCGATGGCGTGGCAGGCATTGACCTTGTTGCGGACATAGACCTGGGACGCGGGATCCTCTCCCACCAGAATCACCACCAGCCCCGGACGCTGGCCCCGCGCCGTCAGGGCCTCGACCCGCGCCTTGAAGCTCTGGCGCAGTTCCTGGGCCAAGGCGTTGCCATCGATGATATGTGCCGTCATGCGCAAACTCTGCCAAAAAGAAAAGGGGAAAGGCGCCGGCCTTTCCCTTTGAATTGCCTGAATTTTACCAGAATCAGGCGCTTTCTTCGCCGGCTGCCCCGGCGTTCCGGGCAAATCGTGCCATTTCCGCCAGCAACTCGGCAACCCGCACCGGCTTGGCGACGTAGCCGTCCATGCCGGCGTCCAGGCAGCGCAGGCGATCTTCGTCCATGGCATTGGCCGTCATGGCGATGATGGGTATGCGATGCTTGCCCCCTTCCCGGCTGCGAATCTGGCGAGTCGCTTCGAGGCCGTCCATCACCGGCATCATCATGTCCATGAGAATCTGATCGAACTGCCCTTCGCTCCAGAGCCGGACAGCCTCGTCGCCGTTACCGGCGACGGTGACCCGGCAGCCTCGCTGTTCAAGAAGCTTGATCGCAAGTTTTTGATTGATGGGATTGTCTTCGGCAAGCAAGATGCGCAGCCCGGGCGGCAGATCCACCGACGGCGGCCGGTGCGATTCTCCCCCCATGGCCTCGCCGGAGAACCGGGTCCGCGCGGTGAAGCAGAATTCCGAACCCACCCCCGGTTCGCTGCTGACCCAGATTTCGCCCCCCCACAGTTCGACCAGCCGACGGCAGATCGAGAGTCCCAGGCCGGTCCCGCCGAAACGCCGGGTGATGCTGCCATCGGCCTGGGAGAAGGCGTTGAAGATCGCGTCCCACTTTTCCCGCGGAATCCCGATCCCGGTATCCCGGACCCGGAAGAGCAGCTCCCCCTCCTCACCCGGAAAAGAGCCGCGAACCTGTGCCTCCACCGTGATGACGCCGTGCTCGGTGAATTTCACCGCGTTGCCCACCAGATTGAGGATGACCTGCCGCAGGCGTATCGGGTCGAGATTCACCGTGCGCGGCAGGTCGGCGCCCAGCAGCAGATCGAGCTTGAGTTTTTTCTCGGCCACACGGCCGTCGAGGATGCGGCAGGTGGCCCGCAGCATGGGCTCCAACTCGAAGGGTTCAGGCCGTATGGTCATCTGTCCCGCTTCTATCTTGGAGAAATCGAGAATCTCGTTGATGACGTCGAGGAGGTGCAGCGACGAATGTTTGATGGTCACCAGGTTGTCCCGCTGCTCGGCCGGAAGGCGGGTTTCCAGCATCAGGTCGGTCATCCCGAGTATGCCGTTCAGGGGAGTGCGAATCTCATGGCTCATATTGGCCAGGAACTCGCCCTTGACGGCGTTGGCGCTCTCGGCCGCAGCACGGGCCGCGGCAAGATCGGCCATCAGGGACTCGATGCGGTCGGCCATGCGGTTGAAGGCCTGCGCCGTGGCGGCAATTTCGGCGGCCCCGTCGATCGTTGCCCGGTCGGACATCGCCCCGCGACCAAATTGCTCCACTACCTGAGCGAGGCGCTCGAGAGGCCGCAGATTGCGGCGCAGCACCAGCGTCAGGAGCGGCAGGAAGAAAAGCAGGGAGAGTAAGCCTCCCAGGAGGGCGAGTCGCGCGGCGCCGAGCAATTCATCGAGGGCCGCCGCGACCGAAGGGTGGATCAACAGGCGTCCATAGGCGACGCCGCCGACGGAGACATCGACCACGATGGGCGGAGACTCCCCGAACAGGGAAAGCAGGACCGGACTGGGCGTCGTCCCCCCACTGGTATCGCGGATGTCGAGGATCACCGCTCCGGTTTCCGGATGGGTCAGGAGCAGGCGATCGATAGCCCGGTGGTCGACGACTCTGGCCATGGTCTGACGCGCCGTTTCAAGATCCCCGACGACCAGGGTCTGCTCCAGGATGGGGAGCAACGCAATGCCCACCGAACTGGCCGAATCGTTCGCTGCCGACCGTGCCCGTTCCGCCAGCGCCCAGGTCTGAACGGCGACGCCCACCAGGGCGATCAAGACCAGTCCTCCGCCGACCAGCAGGAGGATGTGCCGTACGAGGCCCGGCGTCTTGACGGACGTGGAGGCAGGATTCATGCGATCCCTCGGGTCAGCGGCCGGGACTAGTTGTTGATCGCCCGATAAGCCCGGCGAACGCTCTCATAGTCCTTTTCTCCGCTGGCCGAAAATCCGGGAAACTGGTTGGCCTCGAGAATGGCGGCCGCCTTGGGGTCCTTGGCCATGCCGACCAGGGCCTGGCGTACGCGCTCCACCTGCTCGGCGGGCAAGCGGGGATGGGCCAGGACCGCGAGATCGGGATAGGGCTGCGACGTGTAGATTTCGCGATAGCGCAAGCCGGTGCGCGCGGCATACTGGGTGAGAAAGCGGGAATTGACTGCCGCCGCCTCCACCTGACCGGACGCGAGTTGGGCCAGCGCACCCTCCTGATTGCCGGCCAGCACTTCTTTTTCGACCACGCCCGCCTTTCTCAGGGCAGCCTTGGGAACCGCGTAGGCGACGAAGGCGTTCTGGGAAGGATAGGCAATGCGCATCCCCTGCAGATCCTTAAGCTGCTTGATCGGACTGGCTGCAGTGACCGCCACCACGCCGAAGATCGGCCCAGTTCCCCAGGTTGCGATGACTTTGTAGGTTCCGTCGTATTCGGGGCGGAAATTATGATTGGTGAAGGCCAGGTCGAATTCGCCTCGCGCCATCATCGCATTGGTGGCTTGAACGTTGGGCCCCATACGCAGTTGGAAACGATAGCCGGTCACCTGGGAGAGATAGGCAAAGATGGGATTCCAGCGTTCGGCGGTCATTTGCGGACTCTGCTGATTCAGAATCCCGAAAACCAGAACCGGCTCGTCGGACCGGACCGGGCCGCTCAGGACCAACAGCATCACCAGCAACCACCCCACTCTCATTTTGCACATACCTACTCCCGACGGATGATGATTCGGGCTTATTCTAGCCCGGCTCAGGGCACTCGACCCAGTACGGCGCCTGGCGCGAAAAACGCCCGGTGGGATCGGCCCTCGGTGTTTACAAGCCTGGTTCCAGTCCCTATAATGCGCGCTCTTTCACGGCAACGGGGGTATAGCTCAGCTGGGAGAGCGCTTGCATGGCATGCAAGAGGTCAGCGGTTCGATCCCGCTTACCTCCACCAAGCGACCGTGAAAGAAAGGCAGTAGCGTCCGGGTCCCCATCGTCTAGAGGCCTAGGACACCGCCCTTTCACGGCGGTAACC
>DAORDK010000065.1:0-18654 GCA_035345935.1 Rhodocyclaceae bacterium
GCTGCGAGAGGGCGACGATGGGGACCTGGAGCTCCTTGGCCAGGGATTTGATCGAGCGGGAGATTTCCGAGACTTCGGTCGCCCGGTTTTCCCCCTGACGGTTGGTGCTCATAAGCTGGATATAGTCGATCACCAACAGCCCCAGCTTGCCGCCGTACTGGCGCGCCAGGCGCCGGGCTCGGGCGCGCAGGTTGCCGGGCGTCAAGCCGCCGGTTTCGTCGATGTAGATCGGGGCCTCGTGGAGCTTGCCCAGGGCAAACGAGAGCCGCGCCCATTCGTCGTCGTTGAGGCGCCCGGTACGCACTCGATGGGAATCGAGACGACCGATGGAAGCCAACATCCGCATGGCGAGCTGCGTCCCACCCATTTCCATGGAGAACACGCCTACCGGCAGTCCCGCATCCACGGCGACGTTTTCGGCGATGTTGAGGGCGAAGGCCGTCTTGCCCATGGAAGGCCGTCCGGCGACGATGATCAGGTCGCCGGGTTGAAAACCCGAGGTTTTCTGGTCCAGATCGGTGAATCCGGTGGGAACGCCGGTCACGTCGGACGGGTTGTCGCGGTCGTGGAGTTCCTGGATGCGCTCGACCACCTGGGTGAGCAGGGGATTGATGTGGACGAAGCCGTCGTTGTGCCCGGCACCGGCTTCGGCAATGGCAAAAATCCGGGCTTCGGCCTCGTCGAGGATGCTTTCGGCGTCGCGACCGAGAGGATTCAGGGCATTGGCGGCGATTTCATCGGCGGTAGCCGCCAGTTGGCGCAGTACCGCCCGCTCCCGGACGATTTCCGCATAGCGCTTGATGTTGGCCGCCGAGGGCGTATTCGCCGCCAGCTCCCCCAGGTAAGCGAGGCCGCCGGTGCGCTCCCCCTCCCCCACGCCGTCGAGCGCCTCGGCCACCGTGACCACATCGGCGGGTTTGCCGTTCTCCAGCAACTGGCGGATCTGACGGTAGATGCGCCGATGCTCGTCGCGATAGAAATCGGTATCGGCCACCAGGTCGCCCATCCGATCCCAAGCCTGGTTGTCGAGCAGCAGGCCGCCGAGAATGGACTGTTCGGCCTCGATCGAATGGGGGGGGACGCGCAGTTGGGCGACGGCGGAGTCGGCCGAAGCCGGGGCTGAGGATCGCGAATTCATGGCTGGAGTGTACCAGTCCGCCGACCGCTTCGGGGCGGACCCTGATCCGCCCGGAATGCTGCGAGATTCAGCTAGGCAAGCGAGTCGACGAATGCCCGGCGGGCGTCTTCAAACGCTCCCGAAGCACCTTCGTCGATCAGGGGCGCGCAGGTCGCACAGAAAGCATCGAAGGCCTTGAGGACCGCCTTCCGGTCCAGCGGACTGGCCGGGGACGGCGGCGCGGCCACCGGATCCAGAGGACGCAGCACCGCATGCCGCGGGATGAGCCGCTGGCCGCCCTTTCCGCTGGCGAACATGGGCCCGGTCTTGACCATTTCCTCGCCTTGGTACTCGAATCGGGCGCCCAGGGGCAATTGATGGATTTTCATGGGGTTCCTGCGTCGGGAGGGGAGGCCAAGGATACCTCTATCGCCGGTGATCGTGGTCCCGCTCCCAACGTCCCCCGCGTTCCCGCCAGCGGTCGCCGTCCCGATCCCAGCGATGGGGCTCCCAGCGGTAGCCGGGTCGGCGCGATTCCCAGTGACCGGGGAACCACTCATGGCGGTGGCCGGTCCAGCCCCAGTAGCCGCCGATCCAGATCTGCCCGACGACCGGCGGCGGGCCGACGTACTCGACCTGCGGCGGCGGTGGCGCAACGACGATCGGCTGATCGTAATAGGGCCGCGGTGGCGGTGCAACGACGCACCCGGCGGTGATGACGGCGATGGCAGCGAGGGGCAGAAGGCGGTACAGGGGGGTCATGGCGTGTCCTTTCAGGAAGACCTGTCCCCTTAACGTCCCGCCATCCGACCCGAGCGACGGCCGAAACTCCCGCTTACAAACGCGCGCAATCCCGGCCGCTCGCTACACCTTGGAGCCCCGGTCGACCTCCCTTCCTCCGGCGCAATTGGCAAACGCCCGGAATCTGTGCCAAGGTACGCGCCACGCCCTTACCCAACGCCAGCCCCGGGGCTGCGCATCACCTGGAACAATCCGCCATGTCCTCCCTACTGCCGGCAATCGAGATCGCGACGGCACCCGCCCCTGAATTCGCAGTGCTCTGGTTCCACGGCCTGGGCGCAGACGGCAACGATTTTGCGCCGGCGGTGCCCTACCTGCGCTTGCCGCCCGGATTGCCGGTCCGCTTCGTGTTTCCCCATGCCCCGTCGATGGCAGTGACCTGCAATGGCGGTTACCGCATGCCCGCCTGGTACGACATCCTCTCCGCCGATGGCATCGACCGCCAGGTGGATCAGGCCGGCATCGACACCTCCCGGGCGGCGATCCGACGGCTAATCGCCCGGGAAGTGGAGCGCGGCATTCCCGAAGAACGCATCGTCCTTGCCGGATTTTCCCAGGGCGGCGCCATGGCCTACACGGTGGGGCTGACCCATCCCCGCCCGCTGGCAGGGATCGTCGCCCTCTCCGCCTACATTCCTGCACCGGACCTGCTCGTCCCCGCCGAGATGGAAGCCAATCGCGCCACCCCGCTCTTCGTCGGGCATGGAACCGAAGACGACGTGGTTCCCCTGGCCCTCGGCCAGCGCGCCCGGGATGCCCTGATGGGTCAGGCTTACGATCTCACCTGGCGGACCTATCCCATCCCCCATACCGTATCGGAGGTGGAACTGGCCGACATCGGCGCCTGGATCGCCGGGCGTTTCCAGCACTGAGAGCGGGGGTCGTGGCAGCCGCTTCCGAGACGCTCTTCGCCCGCCTCTGGCGCCAGCGGCGCTTGCTGGGAGTCCTGGGCTTTCTGGCCGTGCTCTTCGCGGCGGCGGAAATCTCCGGCCTGCGCGAGCACTTCAGCCTGGCCTTCCTGCGGGGCGAACTGGCTGCCCATCCCGTCACCGGCCTGGCCACCTACGCCCTGCTATTCGTTCTGGGCAATCTGATCCAGATCCCCGGCTGGATCTTCCTGGCTGCCGCCGTTCTCACCCTGGGCCGAATCGGCGGTGGCCTCACCACCTACGTCGCAGCCACGCTCGCGTGTTGCGTCACCTATTTCACCGTCCGCTTCCTGGGCGGCGACGCCCTGCGGCAGCTCAAGAGCCCCCTGGCGCATCGACTTCTCGCTCGGCTGGACGCCCATCCCCTCTCCAGCATTTTCCTGCTCCGACTCTGCTTTCAGACCCTCCCCGCCCTCAATGTCGCCCTAGCCTTGAGCGGCATCGGTTTCTGGACGTATCTCTTGGGCACCTTGATCGGCCTGCCCCTGCCGATCGCCGGGTATTGCCTCTTCTTTGACGCGCTCTCCCACCGCTGGCTCGGCAATCCGTAATCGGCGATCCCCGCGCCGCGGTAAAATAGCGCTTTTGTCCGCCGAACCGCGGCCAGCCTTCTTGCCGGCCGACCCTTCGATCAGGAATTTCCATGCTCCAGAAGCTCTCTTCCTTCGCCGGTGTTCCCGGCCCTGTGGTCATCATCGTCCTCGACGGCTACGGCATTCCAAAAACCACCGTCGGCAGCGCCATTGCCGCCGCCAGGAAGCCTAACCTGGACGCGCTTTTCGCGAAGCACCCCCACATCCGCCTCAAGGCCCACGGCACGGCGGTGGGCATGCCATCGGACGACGACATGGGCAATTCCGAAGTCGGCCACAACGCCATCGGGGCCGGTCAGGTCTACGCCCAGGGCGCCGCCCTCGTGTCCAACGCCATCGGCTCCGGCAACCTCTGGCAGGGCGAAGCGTGGCAGCAGATCGTCGCCGGTGCCAAGGCCGGAGCCCACGGGAAGGCCGGCGCCATCCACTTCATCGGTCTCTTCTCCGATGGCAATGTCCACAGCCATATCGACCACCTCAAGGCCATGGTGATCCAGGCCAAGGCTGAACGCGCCGGGAAGGTACGCATCCACGCCCTGCTCGATGGCCGCGACGTTCCCGAAACCAGCGCCCTGGATTACGTGGTGCCCTTCGAGGCCTTCTTGAAGGACATTTCCGGCGATGGTTTCGACGCCCGCATCGCCTCAGGCGGCGGCCGTCAGAACATCACCATGGACCGCTACGACGCCAACTGGGCCATGGTGGCCAAGGGCTGGAAGACCCACGTCTTGGGCGAAGGCCCGCAGTTCGCCAGCGCCAGCGATGCCGTCAAGGGCCTGCGCGAGCAGAATCCGGGCACCATCGATCAGGATCTTCCCCCCTTCGTCGTCGCCGAAAACGGGCAACCCGTGGGGACCGTCGAGGATGGCGACGCCGTGGTTTTCTTCAACTTCCGCGGTGACCGGGCCATTGAGATCACCCGCGCCTTCGAAGAAACGGCCTTCGACAAGTTCGACCGGGTGCGCCTGCCCAAGGTCACCTACGCCGGCATGCTCCAGTACGACGGCGACCTCAAGCTGCCCAAGCGCTTCCTGGTGGCTCCTCCCGCCATCAAGGACACCATGGGCGAGTGGTTTTCGAAGGGCGGAATTACCCAGTTCGCCTGTTCGGAGACCCAGAAATTCGGCCACGTGACCTACTTCTGGAACGGCAATCGCTCCGGCAAGTTCGCGGGCGAGACCTATCAGGAAGTCCCCAGCGACGTGGTGCCCTTCGAGCAGCGGCCGTGGATGAAGGCCGCCGAAATCGCCGATGCGATGATTGCCGCCCTCCGCAGTGGCCAGTACAAGACCCTGCGCTGCAATTTCGCCAACGGCGACATGGTGGGCCACACCGGCAATTTCGAGGCTGCCCGCATGGCCATAGAAGCCGTGGATCTCGCCCTGGGCCGCCTGCTCCAGGCAGTGGATGCCGCCGGCGGCGTGGCCCTGATCACCGCCGACCACGGCAATGCCGATGAAATGTTCGAGCTCGACAAGAAAACTGGCCAGCCCGCCACCAACCCGGACGGCTCCTACAAGGCGAAGACGGCTCACACCCTCAATCCGGTGCCCCTGCTGCTGGTGGACAACGTCACCGGCGGCAGGCTGGGATTGAAATCGATCGAGAAGGCCGGCCTTTCCAACCTGGCGGCCACGGTGGCCAATCTCCTGGGGCTGGAGAAACACCCGGCCTGGGATGATAGTCTGCTGGAAGTTCGCGGCGGGGCGTAGCCGCAGCAAGTTTGCCCGACGGGCGCACCCGCCCCGCGAATTGCAGGCAGTCAGGACCCGTGCCGCTACGTCCGGCAGATCGGCATCGCACCGAAATTCGCGGCTACCGACGACGCTTTCGGTCGGACGACGGGCGCTGCGGGATCGCCGAGAACAATTGGCTTGAGCGCGGGTCCAAGCTGCAAATGCGCCCCGCCCACGAATTTCAGCGCCGAGTACCCGATCCGCTCGAAAAGGCCACAGTCGAGCATATTCTCGACCTGCGCCGATGGACCGAAAAGCTCTTCTCGGTGAAGGTGACGCGCCCGCCGTCATTCCGCTTCACGCCTGGGCAGTGGGTGCGCCTTGGCATCGCGAGCGGTAGCGGTCTCCCGGGCGGGGTCGTGTGGCGCCCTTATTCGATGGTCAATACCGCTGACGACAACGACCTGGAATTTTTCTCGATCCTGGTGCCCGGTGGGGCGTTCAGCGGCCGGCTCGCAGTGACCCGGATCGGCGATCCCCTGTTTGTGGAGAAGCAGCCCTACGGCTTCCTGACTGCAGGGCGATTCAAAGGCGGCCGCCACCTCTGGCTGCTCGCCAGCGGCACCGGCGTCGCGCCCTACATCTCGATTCTGCGCGACCCGGACGTCTGGCAACGTTACGAAGAGATCGTCCTCGCCTATAGCGTCAGCTATGCCCGGGAAATTGCCTACCGCGACACCCTGGCAGCACTGGACTCCGACGAAGCGCTCGGCGCGGGGCGGCCACCCTTGCGTTTCGTGCCTATCGTCACGCGGGAAGAAGTGCCCGGCGCCTTGCGGGCGCGCCTGCCAGCCCTGATCGCCGACGGAAGCCTAGAACGGGAAGCCGGGCTTGTTCTCTCTCCTGAAGTCAGCCGTATCCTGATCTGCGGAAATCCGCAAATGCTCGACGACGTCCGCAGCGCCCTGCTTGATCGTGGCCTGCGCTCGGATCGCAGCTCGGCCCCCGGGCATTTCGCGTCCGAGAACTACTGGTGAGTTCACCGGTGGGTTAACGCGATGGACCATGTTGGGAAGCGTCAGGTCGGCTTATCCGTGGAGGAATCGATGAAGGGCGGCAAGGGAGATGAACCTGAGGCTGGTTCAATTGAGACTATGCGTCCTGTACGCGGGAACTGACTGCTGTCCCACCTGGCTAGGGCAGGTTTCCAGCCTTTAATATTGCAGTGGTGCGTGCGCCGCAGTCGGTAGCGGATTCAGATATCTCGGCAAGCTCCAATCGGAATAGGATCCGTCGAAAGGGAAAACAAGATGGACGAAGAAATATTAGGCACGCTCCTGCGACTCACGCTGGCACTGGCCGCAGGGGGAGTGGTCGGTCTGGAGCGAAGCTATCATGGTCGAACGGCAGGCTTCCGAGAGCACACCTTGGTCTGCATTTCCTCGTGCATGCTGATGCTGCTTGCCGACTATCACCCTCAACACCTGATAGCGGCTACCGATCGCGACGTATTCATCGACCCGACCCGCATGGCACAAGGGATCATGACCGGGATCGGTTTCCTTGGGGCTGGAGCCATCATCAAGGATGGCTTGTCGATCCGCGGCTTAACCACCGCTGCGTCCGTGTGGATGATTTCCGCCATCGGCATCATGATCGGCATGGGCTACTACCTGGCGGCCGGGGCGGCGACCTTTGCCACTTTCAATATCAATTACTTCTTTCGCCTCATCGAACGCCGCTTGAGTCTGGAGTTCTACGCACACCTTCATCTCCGTTTTATCCGGGCTGACGCGCTCTCGGAAAGCCAATTGCGCAACATTCTTGTCGACCATGAGTGCGAACCGTCAGGCTTCACCTATTCGCTCACCGGAGAGGGACGCTGGTTTGAATATCAGATGCAGATCAAGACTCACGACAAGGAAAAGGTACGAATCCTCGCGGAACAGCTTGCCAAGTTGCCGAACATCTGCGAGTTCAGCATTGTCCCTAGGGCTGACTGAATCGCTGCGGAGCAAATCCCGCCAAGCCACGCAATCGTTCAGTCCCAGGTAGCGCATGTCCGGCTTGCCGGCTTGGGGACTTCAAGACCGCCCAGCGACAAGGCTATTCCTCCAATCCCGTCGACCGCCGCCAGTTCCAAGGTTCGATCGGGTTCTTATCCGCCCACAGCCCGAGCCGCTGGGCCTTGGCCTCGAATGCGGCCCGCTCGTATTCTTCCCTTGTCCGGGGCGCTTCTTCCACCTCGGACGGCCGATACCACCAAGCCATCCCGGCGCGCAGCTGCTCGAGACCCAAATCCAGGCCATTGATCCGTACCACGCAGGTCTCCTGGAATTGGCGGTGGGTTCTGCATTCCGCCGACGCCTCCCGGTCGAAGGCCAGGGCAGCGAGATTCGATTTGGCCCGTTGTCCGAAGGGCTGGGTCTGTTCGGGGGCATCGATCCCGGAAATCCGAATCCGGTGCTGCCGCCGGGAAGGATCCAGCAGGGAAACCGTATCGCCGTCGATGATGCCGACGATACGGCCCTGGACGATCTTTGGCGAACGTTCTGGAATTGCCGGCATCTGCCCAGGCCCAGCGGTCGCCGCAGATCCCAGGAGGGCAGCGCCGGGAGGAAGCTGCGGCGCTTGGGCATCGCAGGGGCGGTTCCTGAGAACGGATTGCCCTCCCTCGGAACAGCGGTAAAGCTGCCCATGGGCTGAGGCCATCCAGGCCAAACTTGCGCCGATCAACAGAATTGAGCGTTTCATGGTCTCTCCGTGCGGACAACGGGCTGCCCGTTATCCGGGAGTTCAGGACTGTTGCCCAGGGTGATGCCCAGAGTCGCCGAGCACCCACTCAGAAAAACGCACGACAGGCAGAGACCGACTACCGAGTGCTTGGCCCTGGAGGGGAAAGCATGCCCCCATCGGGGTTTCCGCACCGATCGGCTGCGCTCGGCCGGCTTGGAGGGCCTTGCCGCGCAGGGAAGAACGGCATTTCCGGCCGGTCGAGTCACGCGCACAAGGTCGCGGACCGTCGGGCGACTCCGCGAGCCATCAGGTACCGCAAAAGGTCTGATACGCCGCCGTCACTTCCGGCGCTGCGGGCCGACTGTAGGCCTCGTCCTCCGGCCGGGCGTCGAAGGGTTCGAGCAAGACCGTCAGAAGACGTTCGAAGGGCGCCATATCCTCCCGGTCGACCGCGGCATCCAGGGCTTCCTCGACCCGGTGGTTGCGGGGGATGTAGGCGGGGTTGGCTCGCTTCATCGTGGCGAGGGTCTGCGGCCCCGGATCGCCGACCCTTTCCCGCCAGCGCTTGAGCCAGACCGCCGCTTTCTGAGCATCGCCGAGCAGATTGGCAAGGGCGCCGACCGTCCCCGCGGCTTCGTCGTGGAGGGCTCGGAAGGCCAGGGTGAAATCGACCCGGCCGGCGGCCAGCAGGGCGAGGAAATCGGCGACCAATCCGTGGTCAGCGTCGGTGAGGGCGGTCGGCGGCAGGCCGAGCTTGTCGCCGAAGACTTTCAGCCACTGGGCATCAAGCCAAGCCGGGAAGGCTTCGAGTATCTCGGTGGCCAGGGTCACCGCCCGTTCTTCGTCGGGATCGAGCAGGGGTAGCAAGGCCTCGGCAAGGCGGGCGAGATTCCATTGGGCGATCTTGCCTTGCTGGCCGTAGGCATAACGGCCTCCGGTATCGATGGAACTGAAGACGGTCAATGGGTGGTAGGTCTCCATGAAGGCGCAGGGCCCGTAGTCGATGGTTTCCCCGGAAATGCTCATATTGTCGGTATTCATGACCCCATGAATGAAACCGATCCCGAGCCAGCGGGCCACCAGGGCGGCCTGGCGGCGGGCGACGGCATCCAGGAAGGCGACGTAGGGTCGCTCGCCCCCCGCCAGATCCGGATAGTGGCGGGCGATGGCGTAGTCGGCCAGTTGTTTGACCGCTTCCGGCCCCCGGTGGGCGGCGAAGAATTCGAAGGTCCCGATGCGCAGATGGCTGGCCGCAACGCGGGTGAGCACCGCTCCGGGCAGGGGCCGGTCCCGGCGCACGGTTTCGCCGGTGGCGACCACCGCAAGGGTGCGCGTCGTGGGGACGCCGAGGGCGGCCATGGCCTCGCCGACGAGGTATTCCCGCAGGGCGGGACCCAGGGCGCACTTGCCGTCCCCCCGGCGGGAAAACGGAGTGCGGCCGGAGCCCTTGAAGGCGATGTCGCGCCGCTCCCCGTTCCGGTCGATGACTTCGCCGAGCAGGAGGGCGCGGCCGTCCCCCAACTGAGGGGAAAATTGGCCGAACTGATGGCCGGCGTAGGCCTGGGCAAGAGGCGAAGCGCCGGCGGGAACAAGATTTCCGGCCAGGGCATCGACGCCGGCCGGCTGCTCGAGGATGTGCGGGTCGACGCGCAGTTCTTCGGCCAGGGCGCGGTTGAGGATGACCAGGCGAGGCGCGGGAACCGGCGTCGGGTTCCAGCCGACGTAGAAGCCCTCCAGGTCGCGGGAATAGCTGTTGTCGAAGTCGAAGAGTCTGGGACCGGGGTGAAGAACGGGGGAATTCATGGCAGAACCTTGTTTTGCGGGCCGGGGTTCGACTTTGCGCCGCGGGCGATGGTTCCGCCCGGCGTCCTAATCGAAGACAATAACGGCCGCACACCGGGCGCCGAGCTCGCACCGCCCACAAACTCCCCCGTCCTTGCCATGACCCTTCGCGATCCCGCTGCCCTCTCCGAGAGCATGCTCAAGCAGCACACCCCGATGATGCAGCAATATCTCGCCCTCAAGGCGAAGCATGCGGGCACCCTGCTCTTCTATCGCATGGGGGATTTCTACGAACTTTTCTTCGACGATGCGGAGAAGGCGGCCCGGCTCCTGGATATCACCTTGACCACCCGGGGCCAGTCGGCGGGACAGCCGATCAAGATGGCCGGGGTGCCCTTCCACGCCCTGGAACCCTATCTCGCCAAGCTGGTCAAGTTGGGCGAATCGGCAGTCATCTGCGAGCAGATCGGCGATCCGGCCACCAGCAAGGGACCCGTGGAACGGGCCGTCTCGCGCATCGTCACCCCGGGAACCCTGACCGACGCGGCATTGCTCGACGATAAGCGGGACACCTGGTTGCTGGCCCTGGCCCAGAGCCGTCAGACCGTGGGACTGGCGCGCTTGAATCTGGCGAGCGGCGAGTTCCTCCTCACCGAGGTGCCGGCGGATCATCTGGCCGCCAGCCTGGAGCGCATCCGTCCCGCGGAACTGCTGCTGCCGGAATCCCTCGCCTTCGCGCTCCCTCTCGAAGGCGTCGCCCGCACCTTGCTGCCGGATTGGCATTTCGACGGGGATTCCGCGCGCCGTCTGCTTTGCGAGCATTTTCGGGTTGCTTCTCTGGGAGGATTCGGCGCCGACGGCTTGCGACCGGCGGTGGCCGCCGCCGGCGCCCTGCTCCACTACGCCCGGGAAACCCAGTCCGGCACCCTGCCCCACGTCCAATCCATCGCCGTTGAAGTGGAAGCCGACTACCTGGGGCTGGACGCCGCCACCCGGCGCAACCTGGAATTGACCGAAACCCTGCGCGGCCAGCCCGCTCCGACCCTCTTTTCCCTGCTCGACCGCTGCATCACCGGAATGGGATCGCGCCTGTTGCGCCACGCCCTCCACCACCCCCTGCGCAACCGCATGCTGCTGGCCGCCCGCCACCAGGCGGTGGATGCCCTGATGGCCGATTACGCCCGCCTGGCGGGCGAGGTGCGTCAGGCCCTGAAGGGTTTTGCCGACGTGGAGCGCATTGCCGGGCGTATCGCCTTGCGGAATGCGCGGCCCAGGGATCTGGCCGGCCTGCGGGAATCCCTCGCCCGGCTGGCCGGTCTGCGCGCGCCGCTGGCGGAGACACCGGCCCCCTTGTTGGAGTCGTTGGCGACCGAACTGGCGACGCCGCCCACGCCCCTCGATCTGTTGACTCGCGGCATCGCCGCCGAACCCGGTGCGCAAATCCGCGACGGCGGGATCATCGCTCCCGGCTACGACGCCGAATTGGACGAATTGCGGGCGCTGAACGACAACTGCGGCAGTTTCCTGGTGGCCCTGGAAATCCGGGAGCGGGAACGCACCGGCATCGCCAACCTCAAGGTCGAATACAACAAGGTGCACGGCTTCTACATCGAAGTCACCCACGCCAATGCCGCCAAGGTTCCCGACGACTATCGGCGTCGCCAGACTTTGAAGAATGCCGAGCGCTACATCACCCCGGAGCTGAAAGCCTTCGAAGACAAGGCGCTCTCCGCCCAGGAAAGGGCGCTGACGCGGGAAAAGACCCTCTACGAAGACCTTCTCGACCGGCTGCTGCCCGACGTGCCGGTCTTTCAGACCCTTGCCCGGGCACTGGCCCACCTGGACCTGCTGGCCACCTTTGCCGACGCCGCACTGCGCCACAACTGGTGCCGGCCGGAGTTTGCCGAAGAGCCCGGCCTCTGGGTCGAGGCCGGCCGCCACCCGGTGGTCGAAGCGGAGATGGCCGCCGGTTCGGCTGCCGCGCCGGAAAGCTTCATCGCCAACGACCTGGCCCTGGCCGAAGGACGGCGGCTCCTCCTCATCACCGGCCCCAATATGGGCGGCAAGAGTACCTACATGCGCCAGGCGGCCCTCATCGCGCTGCTGGCCCATGTCGGCAGCTTCGTGCCGGCTCGGCGGGCGGTCCTCGGGCCCCTGGATCGCATCTTCACCCGCATCGGCGCGTCCGACGATCTGGCTTCCGGCCGGTCGACCTTCATGGTGGAAATGACCGAGGCGGCCGCCATCCTCCACCACGCGACTTCGTGCAGCTTGGTACTCATGGATGAGATCGGGCGCGGCACTTCGACCTTCGACGGCATGGCGCTGGCCTTCGCCATCCTCCGCCACCTGGTGGAAAAGAACCGCAGCCTGACCCTCTTCGCCACCCATTATTTCGAGCTGACCCGCCTCGCCCACGAATATCCGGAGTTGGCCAACGTGCATCTGGATGCCGTCGAGCACGGGGATCGCATCGTCTTTCTCCATGCCGTCGAGGAAGGGCCCGCCAACCAGAGCTACGGGATCCAGGTGGCCGCCCTGGCGGGAATTCCCGCTCCGGTGGTACGGGCGGCCCGCAGGCAGTTGCGGGAATTCGAGCAGCGGGCGGCGATCGATCCCCTGCAGCCCGACCTTTTTACCGGCGCCCTCCCGGCCGAACCGGAGGAAGCGCCGCCTCACCCGGTCATCGAACGGCTGGCTGCCCTCGATCCGGACGTGCTGTCGCCCCGGGAAGCGCTGGAAGCGCTCTACGCCTTGAAGGCCCTCCTGCCGTGAGAGGCTGGCTGCCGGCGGCGCTGCTGGCCTGCGCCCTGGCCGCCCACGGCGAGCCGTGGTCCTTTGCGGTCATCGGCGATACGCCCTATTCCGACGCCGAGCGGCGCGAACTGCCGGCGCTCCTGGCCGCGGCGGCGCAATCCGGAGCCCGCTTCATTCTTCACGCCGGCGACATCAAGCGCGGCAAGGATCCTTGCGACGACGCGCTCTATGCCGATCGTCGGGCGCTCTTCGACGCTGCGCCGATACCCTTGATCTTCGCGCCCGGCGACAACGAATGGACCGACTGCGCCCGCTTGTCCGCGGGGTCCTACTTACCCGAAGAGCGTCTAGCCAAGCTGCGCACGGTGTTCTGGCCTGACGATCAGTCCCTGGGCGCGAGCAAGCGCCCCGTCGAGCGACAATCCGCCGACTTTCCGGAGCACGGGCGCTTCCGGGAAGGGGCGGTTCTGTTTCTGAGCCTCAATGTCCCGGGCGGAGACAACCACCGGGGGGTCGCTTTCCGGCCGCCCGCAGAATTTACCGCCCGGGAGGCGGCGATCTCACGCTGGCTGCGGGAGTCCTTCGCCCTGGCAAGAAACGAGGAACTCGCTGCCGTGGTGATCCTAATGCAGGGCGATCCGGGATTCACCAGTTTCGGCCGGGGAATTCCACGGCGGGGTTTCGCCGAGCTGTTGCGTACGGTGCGCGCCGAGACCCTGGCATTCCCCGGAAGCGTCCTGCTCATTCATGGCGATGGCCATAACCACCATATCGACCAGCCTCTGCGGGACGACCAGGGCCGTCCCTACTCCCGCTTCACCCGCCTGGAAACCTACGGTTATCCTGCCCTGGGTTGGGTTCGGGTCACCCCGGACGCGGCAGTACCGGGCGGGTTTCGTTTCGACTCCCTCCCCTGGAAAGAAGCCCCGTCACCCCAGGAATGGGCGTTGCGGGGCTTTTTCGGGATGCGTTAGCCAGGACTACCCGGATAAGACCGGGAGCTTCCCTCCGGTTCTGCGCCGATCAGCCGTGCTCGCAATCCTCGCCATGGTCGTGGACGTGGCCGTGGTTGACTTCGTCTTCGCTTGCGGCCCGCACCCCGGTCACGGTACAGGTGAACACGAGGGCCATTCCGGCCAGGGGGTGATTTCCGTCGAGAACGACCTTGCCATCCGCGATGTCGGTCACCCGATAGATGACGAAATCCTCGTCCTCGGTGCCTTCCGGCGCGCCTTCGAACTGCATGCCGACGGTGAGTTCCTTGGGAAAATCTTCCCGCGCTTCGACCTGGACGAGGTCGGCGTCGTAATCGCCAAAGGCTTCGTCGGGCTGCAGCTTGACCTGGACCGATTCACCGATTCCCTTGCCCTGGAGCGCCTCCTCGATCTTGGGGAAGATGTCGTCGTAGCCGCCGTGCAGGTAGACGATGGGTTCCCTCCCCTCGTCCACTACCGCTCCCTCGGGATCGGTAACGTGGTAATCGAGGGTGACGACGGTATTGCGGGCTACCAGTGCATTCATGAATCGAGTTCCTTGACCAGGCGCAGCACGTCCAGTGCGTGGCCTTTGAAATTGACGTTGTAAAGGGCATGGCGGATGACGCCTTCGCCGTCGATGATGAAGGTCGAGCGGGCAACGCAATAGCGGGTCTGCCCGTCAACCTCCTTGGCCTGGAGCACTCTGTAAAGCGAACAGACCTCGCCTTCGGTATCCGCGAGAAGGGCGACTCCTATGCCTTCCTTGTCGCGGAATTCGGCATGCGTGAGGCAGTCGTCCCGGCTGATACCGAAAAGGACGCAGTTGCAGTCGCTGAAATCGGGTTCGTGATCGGAAAAATCCGTCGCTTCGACGGTACAGCCGGGCGTGCCATCCTTGGGGTAGAAGAACAGGACCACCCGCTTTCCGCGGTAATCCGCCAGAGTGACGGACTCCATGTCCGCATCGGGCAGGGTAAATCCCGGCGCGTGTTCTCCGGCCTTGAGCTGCATGCTGTTCTCCTTGTGCGCGCTCGTCTCTGTGGGGGCGACCCTTTGTAAAACGGCCTACCTGCGAGGATTCTAGCGAAGCTCCCGGCCGCTGACTATGGGCTGGAGCGAAGTTAAGGAGGTTTATTTTTGGGCGGGGTTTTCGGGAACCGACACGAAGGTTTCGTCCTGGCGGATCATGCCGAGTTCGAAGCGGGCCCGCTCTTCGATGGCATCGTAGCCCTGCTTCAGATCGCGAACCTCGGCGTCGAGGCCGGCGTTGCGGATCTCCAGCTTGCGGGTGACCGCCTTCTGCTGCTGCACCTGTTCTTCGGCCTCCCATACCTTGAGCCACCCCCCCTTGCCCAGCCAGAGGGGATACTGAAGGAGCAGGATCAGGGCGAGAAGGCCGAGGGAAAGCCAGCGCATGGGTCAGTGAGGGATGAGAGGATGGCTTAGGGAGACATGCCTCGCCCACCGGCTCGTTTTCCTCGAGCAGAGTGGCCGATTCATCGCCTCCCTCCTCATCCCTCGCGCAACCGGCGCCTCAGCGCAGGTTGTAGAAGGTCTCGCGGCCGGGATAGGACGCGGTGTCGCCCAGGTCTTCTTCGATACGGATGAGCTGGTTGTACTTGGCGATCCGATCGGAGCGGGACAAAGAACCGGTCTTGATCTGACCTGCGTTGAGCCCCACGGCGATGTCGGCAATGGTGGAATCCTCGGTTTCGCCGGAACGATGGGAGATCACGGCGGTGTAACCGGCGCGCTTGGCCATTTCGATGGCGGCGAAAGTCTCGGACAGGGTGCCGATCTGGTTGATCTTGATCAGGATGGAGTTGGCGATGCCCTTTTGGATGCCTTCTTTAAGAATCTTGGTATTGGTGACGAAGAGGTCGTCGCCGACGATCTGCACCCTGGCGCCCAGGCGGTCGGTGAGCAGCTTCCAGCCGTCCCAGTCGCCTTCGGCCATGCCGTCCTCGATCGAGACGATGGGAAACTGGTCGGCCAGATTGGCCAGGTAATCGGTGAACTGGGCTGAGGTCAGTTGCAGCCCCTCCCCCTCCAGGTGATAGCGACCGTCCTTGTAAAACTCAGAGGCGGCGCAATCGAGGGCGAGCAGAATATCCTTGCCGGGCACGTAGCCGGCAACTTCGATGGCCTGGGTGATCACCTGGAGCGCCTCGGCGTGGCTGCCGAGGTTGGGCGCGAAACCGCCTTCATCGCCGACGGAGGTAGGCAAGCCCCGCTTGTCCAGCAGCTTCTTGAGCGCATGGAAAATCTCGGCGCCGCAACGCAGGGCGTCACGGAAGGTGGTCTGGCTCACCGGCATGATCATGAATTCCTGGATGTCCAGGCTGTTGTTGGCGTGGGCGCCGCCATTGATGATGTTCATCATCGGCACCGGCATCTGCATCGGCCCGGAACCGCCGAAATACCGGTAGAGGGGCAAGCCGGACTCTTCGGCAGCGGCTTTGGCGACCGCCATCGAGACGGCGAGGATGGCATTGGCACCCAGGCGGGACTTGTTGTCGGTTCCGTCGAGATCGATCATGGTCTGGTCGATGAAGGCCTGTTCCTGGGCATCAAGACCGATGATGGCTTCGGAAATTTCGGTGTTGATATTCTCGACGGCCTGCAGGACACCTTTGCCCAGGTAGCGACCGGCATCGCCGTCGCGCAGTTCGATGGCCTCGCGGGACCCGGTGGAGGCACCGGAGGGCACCGCAGCGCGACCCATCACTCCGGATTCGAGCAACACGTCGGCCTCGACGGTGGGATTGCCGCGGGAATCCAGAATCTCACGGGCAACGACATCGACGATAGAACTCATGTCTCTTCCTTTTCAATAACTTGAGTTTAAAAATTAAAGTAATTGATGAACATCGTTGATGCCATCAGCGCATTTCCTCGAACCCGGCAGCCTTGACCGCGCGGTCAAGGTTCACCAGGGTGGTGAGCAGACTTTCCATGCGATCGAGGGGCCAGCTGTTCGGTCCGTCCGACCAGGCCTTCTCGGGACAGGGATGGGTTTCCATGAACAGTCCGGCAATCCCGACCGCCACCGCCGAGCGCGCCAGGACCGGGACGAATTCCCGCTGCCCGCCGGAGGTCGTCCCCTGGCCACCCGGCAGTTGCACCGAATGGGTCGCATCGAAGACCACCGGGCAGCCCGTCTCGCGCATGATGGCGAGGCTGCGCATGTCCGACACCAGATTGTTGTAGCCGAACGAGGCGCCCCGTTCGCAGACCATGATGTTGTCCGCGCCGCCATTGACTTCCCGGGCCTTGGCGACGACGTTCTTCATGTCTCCCGGCGCGAGGAACTGGCCCTTCTTGATATTGACCGGTTTGCCGCAGGACGCGACGGCGTGGATGAAATCGGTCTGACGGCAGAGAAAGGCCGGGGTCTGCAGAACGTCGACGACGGCTGCCACGGGGGCGATCTGGTCGATTTCGTGGATATCGGTCAATACCGGCACACCGATCTGCCGTTGCACCTCGGCGAATATGCGCAAGCCTTCGTCCATTCCCAGCCCGCGCACCGAGGTCCCGGAGCTGCGGTTGGCCTTGTCGTAGGAAGCCTTGAAAATGTAGGGAATGCCGAGGCCGGCACAGATTTCCTTCATGCGGCCGGCGACGTCGAGACAGAGTTGCTCGGATTCGGCAGTGCACGGTCCGGCGATGAGGAAAAGCGGCCGGTCCAGCCCCGCTTCGAAACCGCAGAGCTTCATGGCTTTGCCTTCGCTTGCTGATAGGCCAAGGCCGCTCGCGCATAGGCGGTGAACAGCGGATGGCCGGTGCGGGGATTGGAGGTGAATTCGGGGTGGAACTGGACGCCCACGAACCAGGGGTGGAGGGACGCGGGAAGCTCCATCATCTCCGGCAGCTCTTCCGTCGGGGTCCGGGCGGAAATGACCATACCGGCCGCTTCCAGCTTGGGAACGTAAACATTATTGACTTCGTAGCGGTGACGATGGCGCTCGGTGACCATCTTGCCGTAAATCCTTTCCGCCAGCGTTCCGGGCTTGATCGGGCAGGTCTGGGCGCCAAGGCGCATGGTGCCGCCCAGATCGGACCCGGCGTCGCGCTTTTCGACCCGGCCTTCCCGGTCCAGCCATTCCGTGATGAGGGCGACCACCGGGTGCGGCGTGTCCGCGTTGAATTCGGTACTGTTGGCACCTTCCAGGCCGGCAACGTTGCGCGCGAACTCGATGGTGGCGAGCTGCATGCCCAGACAGATGCCGAGATAGGGCACCTTGTTCTCCCGAGCGTAACGGATCGCCGCAATCTTGCCTTCCGTGCCCCGCCGACCGAATCCCCCGGGGACCAGGATCGCGTCCATCTTCTCGAGCGCTGCAATGCCGTCCTTTTCGATATTTTCGGAATCGATGTAGTGGATGGCGATGGCGCTGCGGGTCTGGATGCCGGCATGCTTGATGGCCTCGATCAGCGACTTGTAGGACTCGGTGAGGTCCACGTATTTGCCCACGAAGGCAATGTCGACCTGATGCTCCGGGTGCTCCTGGGCGTAGATCAGTTTCTCCCAGACGGAGAGGTCGGCGGCGCGGGCGAGAATGCCGAGCTTGTGGCAGACGATCTCGTCGATCATCTGCTGATGGAGCATGCCGGGAATCTTGTAGATCGAATCCGCATCCAGACATTCGATGACGGCTTCCGGCATGACGTTGCAGAAGAGCGCGATCTTGCGGCGTTCCTCGGCGGGCATGGAGCGATCGGCCCGACAAAGCAGGATGTCCGGCTGGATGCCGATTTCCCGCAATTCCTTGACCGAATGCTGGGTGGGCTTGGTCTTCAACTCGCCGGCCGTGGGGATGTACGGCAAGAGCGTCAGGTGCATGTAGCAGGTATTGGTGCGCCCCTCCTCGATGCCCATCTGGCGGATGGCTTCCAGGAAAGGTAGCGACTCGATGTCGCCCACCGTGCCGCCCACCTCGACGATGGCCACATCGGCCCCGGCGGCGCCGGCCTTGATCTTGCCCTTGATTTCGTCGGTGATGTGGGGGATAACCTGAACCGTCTTGCCCAGGTACTCGCCCCGACGCTCCTTGCGCAAGACCGAGTCATAGACCTGGCCAGTGGTGAAATTGTTGCGCTTGGACATCTTGGCGCTGGTGAAGCGCTCGTAGTGGCCCAAGTCCAGGTCGGTCTCGGCGCCGTCTTCGGTCACGAATACCTCCCCGTGCTGGAAGGGGCTCATCGTGCCGGGGTCAACGTTGATGTAGGGGTCGAGCTTGAGGTGGGTAACCTTGATGCCGCGGGATTCCAGAATGGCCCCCA
>DAORDK010000066.1:0-17738 GCA_035345935.1 Rhodocyclaceae bacterium
ATCGCGGAGCGGGTGGCCGCGGCGCTCGCTTCGGTCGCGGTCGCCGGGGGGACTTTGCCCTCCTGGAGCGTGCCGGCGCGGATTCGGGCTTCACCGTCGAGGCCATGCCCAGTGTCGTCGTCGATGGTGAGCGGGTTTCCAGCTCTGGCGTACGCGATGCCCTTGGCGCCGGGAACATGGAGCGAGCGGCGCGACTGCTCGGACGGCCCTACATGATCGACGGTCGTGTCGTCCAGGGCGACAAGATCGGGCGTCAACTGGGTTTTCGCACGGCCAACATCCGTATCAAGCACAATCCGCTGCCGATGACCGGCGTGTATTGCGTCGAGGTCAGCGGGTTGGGCGAACGGCCCCTGCCGGGGGTCGCCAACCTGGGCATACGCCCAACCCTGGGGGGCACCCGGCCGCTGCTGGAAATCCACCTTTTCGACTTCGACCGCGACATCTACGGAGCCCACCTGGCGGTGCGTTTCGTTCATAAGTTGCGCGACGAGCGCCGTTTTCCCGATTTCGACGCCCTCAAGGCCCAGATCGCTGCCGATGCAGCGGTGGCCCGGGCCTATTTCAAGCTGTGAGCACCCAAAATGGCTGACTACAAGGACACCCTCAATCTTCCCGATACGCCGTTTCCCATGCGGGGTGACTTGCCCAAGCGCGAACCCCTGTGGGTCAAGGACTGGCAAGAGAAGAAGCTCTACCAGAAGATCCGCGAAGCGTGTGCCGGCCGCCCCCGCTTCGTACTCCATGACGGCCCGCCCTATGCGAACGGCGACATCCACATCGGTCACGCGGTGAACAAGATTCTCAAGGACATCATCGTCCGTTCGCGTACCTTGGCGGGTTTTGACGCGCCCTACGTTCCGGGCTGGGACTGCCACGGCCTGCCCATCGAGCATCAGATCGAAAAGCAGCACGGCAAGGCCATCACGGCCGACAAGGTGCGCGAACTCTCCCGCGCCTATGCTGGCGAACAAGTCGAGCGCCAGAAGAAGGACTTCATTCGCCTGGGCGTGCTGGGCGAATGGGACAACCCCTACCTGACCATGGCCTTCAAGGCCGAGGCCGACGAAATCCGCGCCCTGGGCAAGATCCTCGAGCGCGGTTACCTCTACCAGGGCCTCAAGCCCGTCAACTGGTGCCTGGACTGCAGCTCGGCGCTGGCCGAGGCCGAGGTGGAATACGAGGACAAGACCTCGCCGGCCATCGATGTCGCCTTCCCGGTCCACGACAACCATGCCGAGAAGCTGGCCCACGCCTTCGGCCTTACCCACCTGCGGGGGCCGGCCTTCGCCGTCATCTGGACCACGACGCCCTGGACCCTGCCCGCCAACGAGGCGGTGAGTGTCCATCCGGAGCTGACCTACGACCTCGTCGAGACCCCCAAGGGCGCCCTCATCCTCGTCCGCGAACTGGCCGACGCCTGCTTGAAACGCTATGGCCTGGAGGGCACGGTCGTCGGTTCGTGCACCGGCGACAAGCTGGATCAGGTGGCATTGCGCCATCCCTTCCAGAATCGCGACGTGGCCATCATCTGCGGCACTCATGTGACCGTGGATGCCGGTACCGGCTTGGTGCACACCGCCCCCGCCCACGGCGTGGACGATTACAACATCGGTCGTAAGTACGGCCTGCCGGTGAACAACCCGGTAGGCAACGACGGCAAGTTCCTCGGCAATACGCCGGCCTTGTCCGTGGGTGAACTGGCCGGCAAGTCGGTGTGGGAAGCCAATCCCCTGGTATTGCAGGAACTGGAAGCCCTGGGGCGCTTACTCAAGGTGGAGAAGATCCAACATAGCTACCCTCACTGCTGGCGCCACAAGACCCCGATCATCTTCCGGGCCACGACCCAGTGGTTCATCGGCATGGAGAACAAGTCTTCCGAGGAAGCGCCGACGCTCCGCTGGATCGCCGAGCGGGCGGTGGACGAGACCCAGTTCTTCCCGGCCTGGGGTCGCGCCCGCCTGGAGGCGATGATGAAAACCCGACCCGATTGGTGCGTTTCCCGCCAGCGTAACTGGGGCGTGCCTATCCCCTTCTTCCTGCACAAGGAAACAGGGCTGCCCCATCCGCGCACGGCGGAGCTGATCGAGCAGGTCGCCCAGCGGGTGGAAAAGGCTGGCATCGAAGCCTGGTTCAGCCTGGATGCCGCCGAACTGCTGGGCGCCGAGGCCGGCCAGTACGTCAAGATGAAGGACACCCTGGACGTCTGGTTCGATTCCGGCACCACCCACTGGCACGTCATGCGCGGCTCCCACGCCGCCCAGCACACTTATCCGGCGGACCTTTACCTGGAAGGCTCCGACCAGCACCGGGGTTGGTTCCAGTCCTCGCTCCTTTCCGGCTGCGCCATCGACGGTCGTGCGCCCTACAAGGCCTTGCTGACCCACGGCTTCGTGGTGGACGGCAAGGGCCACAAGATGTCCAAGTCCAAGGGCAACGTCATCGCGCCGCAGCAGGTGTCGGACAAGATGGGGGCCGAGATCCTGCGCCTGTGGACGGCTTCCACCGACTATTCCGGCGAGTTGTCCATTTCCGACGAAATCCTCAAGCGGGTGGTGGAGGCGTATCGCCGCATCCGCAATACGCTCCGCTTCCTGCTGGCCAACACCGCCGACTTCGACGCGGCCAAGGACATGCTCCCCGTCGAGCAGTGGCTGGAAATCGACCGCTACGCCTTGGCCCTGACCCGGGAGCTGCAGACGGATTGCACCGCCGACTACGAGCGCTACGAGTTCCACCGCGTCGTCCAGGCCCTGCAGACCTTCTGTTCCGAGGATCTCGGCGGCTTCTACCTGGATATCCTCAAGGATCGGCTCTACACCACGGCGCCGGCCTCCGTTGCCCGTCGTTCGGCGCAATCGGCCCTGTGGCACATCCTGCAGGCCTTCGTGCGCCTGATGGCGCCCATCCTCACCTTCACCGCCGAGGAAATCTGGGCCATCGTCAGCGGCAAGGCAGACGACTCGGTCATGCTGCACCTCTGGCACGATCTGCCCAAGCCGGCGGGGGAGGGCGACCTGCTGTCCAAGTGGGGCCAGTTGCGCAACGTCCGTGGCGAAGTGACCAAGGCCCTGGAAGAACAGCGGGAAGCGGGCAAGATCGGTTCCTCGTTGCAGGCAGAGGTGGAAATTCGTTGTGGCGGTGAGAAGTACGATCTGCTGGCCTCCCTGGGCGACGACCTGAAGTTCGTCCTCATCACCTCCAAGGTGACCGTGCTCCAGGCGGATGCCGAGGCCATTGCGGTCAACCCGGCGCCCCACGCCAAGTGTGAGCGCTGCTGGCATGTACGGGAGGATGTCGGTGCCAACGCCGAGCATCCGACCCTGTGCGGCCGCTGTGTGAGCAACCTGTACGGCGAAGGTGAGGCCCGTGCCCATGCCTAGTCCGGCCCGCTGGTACGGGTTGGCGGCGGGGGTCATCGTCCTGGATCAGGTTAGCAAGTGGGTGGTCTTAGCCAACTTGCAGTTCGGTGAGACCATTTACGTGGCGCCGTTCTGGAACTGGGTGCTGACCTACAACCCAGGAGCCGCCTTCAGCTTCCTCGCCGACCAGCCGGGCTGGCAGCGCTGGTTCTTTTCCATCCTGGCCGTTGGCGTTTCCGCCTGGATTGCCCTCATGCTGCGACGCCATGCCGGAGAAACCATGCTGGCCACGGCCCTGGCCCTCATCATGGGCGGTGCCCTGGGCAACGTCATCGACCGCATCCGCATCGGGGCGGTGGTCGACTTCGTCCAGTGGCACGCCGCCGGTTTCTATTGGCCGGCCTTCAACGTGGCCGATTCGGCCATCACCATCGGTGCCGTCCTGCTGGTATGGGAGCAATTGTTCCTCGCCCGGGGCAAGGCGGACAAGGGGATAACACCATGACGGAAGCCGCCAAGACGGTCCGCTCCGACAGCTACCTGACGCTGCATTACCGCATCACCACGCTGGAGGGAGAGGAGTTCCTCTCCACCTTCGACATGAGTCCCGCCACCCTGCAGATGGGCAGCGGCCAGCTGGCGGAGAACCTGGAATCCTGCCTGGTGGGACTGCCGGCCCACGAGCGCTTCGTCTTTCAGTTAGAGCCGGAAGAAGCCTTCGGCATTCACAATCCGCGCCTCGTCGAACGCATCGCCCGCGGGGCGCTACCGGCGGACATGGAACTCAAGGAAAACTCCGTCGTCGAATTCGGGGCGCCCAACGGCGCTACTTTCGCTGGCTTTCTGCGGGAACTCACCGCCGACTCGGCCCTCTTCGACTTCAACCACCCCATGGCGGGCAAGCCCATCCGCTTCGAGGTGGAAATCATCGGAATCATGTAATGCAGGTAATTCTCGCCAACCCCCGTGGCTTTTGTGCAGGCGTCGAGCGTGCCATCGCCATCGTGGAGCGCGCCCTGGAAAAATTCGGCGCCCCCATTTATGTGCGCCACGAAGTGGTGCACAACAAGTTTGTCTGCGACGACCTGCGGGGCAAAGGGGCCGTGTTCATCGAGGAACTCGACGAGGTTCCGACGGGCGCGACTGTCGTCTTCAGTGCCCATGGAGTCTCCAAGGCCGTTCGCGAAGAAGCCGAGCGCCGCGGTCTCAAGGTCTTCGATGCCACCTGCCCTCTGGTGACCAAGGTCCATGTCGAGGTGGCCAAGATGCGATCCCAGGGTCGCGAGGTCATCATGATCGGCCACAAGGGTCACCCGGAAGTGGAAGGCACCATGGGGCAGAGCGGAGCGGGGATGTACCTGGTGGAAACGGTCGCCGAGGTGGAGCGGCTTGCCGTCAAGTCGGCCGCCTCCTTGGCCTACGTCACCCAGACCACCCTCTCGATGGACGATGCGAGCCAGATCGTTGCGGCGCTGCGGGAGCGATTTCCTGAAATCCAGGGCCCTAAGAAGGATGACATCTGCTATGCGACCCAGAATCGTCAGGATGCGGTAAAGGCCCTCTCTGCGGATTGCGACGTCGTGGTGGTGGTGGGCAGTCCGAACAGCTCGAATTCGAACCGTCTGCGGGAAGTGGCCATCAAGTTCGGGCGTCCTGCCTATCTCGTCGATCGGGCAGCCGATCTCGCTGCAGATTGGTTTGTCGGCGCGCGTCGCGTCGGAGTCACGGCCGGCGCATCCGCTCCGGACGTCCTGGTTGAGGAAATCGTCGCTCGCTTGATCGAGATGGGTGCTGGCGATCCCGTGTCGCTTCCGGGTATCGACGAGGCCGTCAATTTCCCCCTGCCGCGTGAGTTGGCCTGACGAAACCTCTGGCAAACCTTGCCGGCAGACTTCCCGGTCGTTCTTCCGGATCAACGCCCCTGACGCATGACGGTCGGAATCGGGCTGCGGGTAATCTCGAAATCGGTTCGAATATCCACCCGCTTGCCGCCGTCGATGGCGGGATGGAATGGGGTCGCCAGAATTCTCCGGCGTAGCGTTTCGGTTTCCTCGGCGGACAGGCTGCTGTCGACGACGACGGCCTCGACCACCGCCCCTTCCCACGAAACGAAGATTTCCATTTTGACCCGGGCACTGCGCGATGGATCCCCCTCGGTGAAGGCGATGGCATCCAGGGGGTAAGGCTGTCCATCGGCATCGAGCCGGGGCCAGGCTGCCCAGAACTTGCCTGACTTGCCTCCCCTGGGCGGCTTAGGGGCAGCTTCGGACGCTCGGTTGCTGATGGTCGGCTGCGCCGCATCGGTAGACTGCTGGGCTTCCGGAAGCGGCTCCTCGACCATCGGTGGGGCCGGAGTTGCCGCTTCCGGGACCTGTTGCGGTTCGGCCTGCCCATCGCGCAAAACGGCGGTCAGGGGACCAGGCTGGGATGCCGTCCCACTTGTCGGAAGCAAGCTTCCATCGCCCGCGGCCAGCGGCAGCAAAAATCCATGCAGTGCCACGGAGAGGACGAGGGCACCGCCCAGACGGCGTTTTTCGGCACTAGGGATCAAGGGCTCGGTCCATTATGATGGTGGATATTAGACCCCGGCCCGGCCGGGTGGGAATTTCCACCGGTCGGGCGTCGTCAGCCGCTTATCGCCACTTGTTCTGGCACGGGAATATTTCAACTAGTCTCTCGAACATAGGAGTCCAACCATGCCCTCAAAATACGTCCGTGGCTTTTCACTCATCGAATTGATGATCGTTGTGGCGATCATCGGCATTCTCTCGGCTATCGCGCTGCCCAATTACAACGAATATGTCACGCGCAGCAAGATCACCGAGGCGGCCAACGAATTGTCGCAAATGCGCATCAAGATGGAGCAGTACTTCCAGGACAATCGATCCTATCAGACCGGCGGGGTCTGTCCCTTCGCGGATTACAAGGGGAAAAACTTTGATCTGTCCTGTACGACGGCTTCGGCGACCGAATACGTGTGGACGGCGACCGCTAGCGGCGGTTCGCTGACCGGGCTCATTCTGACCATCAACCAGAAGGGCGAGAAAAAAACCACGGGGGTGCCCGCCGGATGGACCAACCCCAGCACTTGCTGGGTTCTGAACAAATCGGGAGGTTGCTGAATGGGGCGCCAGCGGCAAGCAGCCGGATTTTCCTTGGTCGAACTCATGGTAGTGATTGCCGTGATGGGTGTGCTGCTCATGCTCGGATTCAGGAGTTTCGCGGGCTGGCTCCAGAGCTTGCGGGTCAGGGCGGCGGCGGAATCGATTCAGAACGGGTTGCAAGTCGCCAAGGCCGAGGCGCTCAAGCGCAATGGCAACGTGACTTTTGCGCTGGTCGATGGCTTGACGGCAGCCTGCGCCCCGGTGGCGACGGGGACGGCCGTCGGGACCTGGGCTTGGCTGGTAATCGCAGGGGGCGTTCCTGGTAACTGCGACCCCGCCGATGCCGGCAATGCCGACACCTATGTTCAGGGCAGACCGGGGGCGGAGGGCAGTTCTTCCAGTTCCATGCAGGTGAACACCAATCTGACTTCGGTGACCTTCACGGGGCTGGCACGCCTCAGCCCGGTTCCGGCAGCCGACATGGCAATCGACGTATCGAGCGATGCCGGCGCCTGCGGTTCCGGTGCCGAGAGTATCCGCTGCCTGCGCGTGGTGGTATCCACCATGGGGCAAATCCGAATGTGCGACCCGAAAGTGGTAGACGCGGGAGATCCACGCAAATGCTGAATCACGACATCCGTCAGTTCCGTTCCCCGGTGAGAGCCTCGGTACTGCATCGGCAGTCCGGCGTTTTCCTTCTGGAAGGATTGATCGCCATTCTGATCTTTTCCTTGGGCATCCTAGGGATCATCGGCCTCCAGGCCAAGTCTCTCCAGCAGGTGACTGACGCCAAGTACCGCATTGATGCAGCTAATCTCGCTGACCAGTTAGTCGGCGCCATGTGGATCGATGCCCATGCGACTGCCGATCTCACCAATCATTACGCGAGTCCGGACGGTGACAAATATCAGGCTTGGGAGAAGACCGTGGCGGCGACTTTGCCCGGGGTCGGCGTGGATGGGGTGCCCAAGCCCGCAGTGGGCGTTCTTGGGGATGCGGGGGATGCCAGCAAGTCCCAGGTCACGATCGAGATTTACTGGCGCAATCCGGGCGATAAATGGAGTGCTGATGACCCAGTTGAGAAGCAGTATCACCGTTACGTCTCCGTCTCCCAGATTCGTTGAACGATCATGAATTTTCTCCAATCATTTTCTGTCTCCAGGGCCCGTCAGGGTGGTTTTTCGCTGGTAGAAATCCTGGCGGGGATGTTGATCGCGTTGATCGGCATTCTCGTAATGACTAAAGTGTTCTCCGACTCCGAGAGCGCCAAGCGATCGGTGAGCAGTGGTGGCGACGCGCAGGCCAACGGCGGGATCGCCTCCTATACCCTGGGCCGTGAGTTGCGTTTCGCCGGCTACGGACTTAATGGCAAAGAGGCGCTGGGGTGCCACTTGAAAATTCATAACGAGGCGGGCGCGGTCAAGGATTTCGAAATCGACAATTTTGCTCCCCTGACGGTTTTTCCCGCGGGGCAGGATGCCTTCTTGGCGGTCGGGGTGAAGTTGCCTGCTGCCGATGCAGATACCGATATGGTGATGGTGGCCTACGGCTCCGCCGACATCATGGCCGAACCCGTGGGCTTCAATGATCAAACCGCCAACCCGGATGCCTCCAAGGTGGGCTACGGAGTTCAGAGCCGTGGCTCCTTCACTGTCGGCGACATCGTCCTCGCCGCCGAGTCAGGCAAGAACTGTGCGCTGTTCCAGGTGACTTCTCTCCCGGGAGCGGCGGATTACTGTGGCGTGACCGACGAGGGAAATTCGGGTGTCGTTCGATTTTCGAATGGGTCTTTCAAGAATCCCTATGCGGCGACCTCCTGCGATAGCCAGGTTTCGGATTTCAACTCGGACAAGGCACTCCAGACCTATAGTGCCAATGGGAATGTGGCCAAGCTGTACAACCTTGGTCGCGGTCTCAATATCCATGTCTATGCCGTCCGCAATGGTTCCCTGACTTCTTGCGATGTGATGGCAATGGATTGCACCAAGGAAGCGTCCTGGATTCAGATTGCCCCAAATATTGTCAATCTCCAGGTTCGTATGGGTTACGACACCACGGCTGTTCCTGATGGCGCCGTCGACGTTTTCTGGAATCCTTGGCAGAAAGATGGCGAGAGCAAGTCTTTCAATGCGTTTCCGGACGAGCTCGACGGCAAGACAGCGGCCTGTCGTGCGTCGCGAGTCTCTGCCGTGAGAATCGGTTTGGTGGCTCGCAGTAACCAGTTCGAGAAGGACATCGTCACCGGAACCGACGCCGGCGCGGCGGACGCGCTTAAGGAGCGGGGAGGTATCCCGAGTTGGCAGAAGAATCCTCTGGATGCGGCCGCCGACCCAGAGCATGAAGTTTTCGCCCTGGGAGATCCAGAGAAGGATCCGGCAGCGAAAAACTGGCAGAACTATCGCTATCGGTTGTTCGAGACGATCTTGCCCCTGCGCAACATGGTGTGGAAGGGACCGGATTCGGGATGCTGACCATGAATACTACAGTGCCAAGCCGCAAACCTTCCCTTCGGCGTCCGCCGTCCCGTCGCCACGAACGGGGGGTCATTCTCATCATCGCGCTGGTCGTCCTGATCGCCATGATGCTCGGGGCGCTTACCATGATTCGTGCTACCGACGGCGCAACGCTCATTGCGGGCAACTTGGCGTTCAAGCAATCCACAATCACCTCGGCGGACAGCGGGTCGGAAGCCGCTGCAGCCTGGATATTCGCCCAATCGTCAGGCGCCCTCGCAGCCAGCACAAAGAGCCAGGGCTATTCAGCCTTGGTCAAGTCGCCCACGGCATCGCAGACTTGGGATGAATTCTTCAAGCTGATCCCCACCGACGAGAAATGCGCTGTCTCCTGGAGTACGGACAAACCCCCGGTTCCTTCTTGTTCTGAATCGCCCACGGAAGACTACGCGGGAAATACCGTCACCTACGTGATTCATCGGCTTTGTGCCAAGGAGGGGGATCCGACCTCCGCGGCGAGCGGCTGCGCCACCAGTCCCTATGATGAAGACGCCAATACCGGCAACAGCAAAGGTGTCGGCGCCTTCGCCCCGACAACCACCGGAACCGCAACCTATT
Source organism: Rhodocyclaceae bacterium (assembly GCA_035345935.1). Classification (GTDB taxonomy): domain Bacteria; phylum Pseudomonadota; class Gammaproteobacteria; order Burkholderiales; family Rhodocyclaceae; genus SSSZ01. The sequence goes on from DAORDK010000066.1 coordinate 9,538, forward strand.
ATCGCATCACGGTCCGTACCGTAGGACCGCGCAATACCGTCAGTTACACCCAAACGGTGATTTCGCGGTAGTGCAGCCTTAGGAGTTCGCCATGAAAGCTCTTCCTGCAATGCGCAAGACCCTGTTTATCGGGTTCGTCTCGATCCTTGCCCTCTGCTCTCCAGCAATCCTGGCAGAAACCACCGACCTGTGGACTGCCCCCTTCGAGCAGGACAAGGAAATACAGGTCAAGCCCAATCTCATGTTCGTCATGGACGACTCGGGCAGTATGGGCTGGGACTTCATGCCCGACCAGATCGGGCCTTTCGTGGATAATCCCGGAGCCGGCAAGTACTACTACGGGTTCCGGAGCAGTCAGTGCAACGGGCTTGGCTACAATCCGGCGCAGACCTATCTTCCGCCGCTGGATTACACGGGCAGTTCGTATCCCAATGCGACGTTCACCGGCGCCTGGAAGGACGGTTACAACACCGCGTCAGGAACGGTGAATCTGACCGGCAGCGTCTATTACACCTACACGGGCACTCAGACCACGGAAGCCCAGCGCAATTACTACAATTCGTCGAGCACCTTCTTCAAGGAGTGCTCTAGTCTGGTAGGGAGCGCTCCCGGGAGCGGCGTTTTCACCGCGGTGACGGTCAGTTCCACCTCTGGTCCCGGGGCTACGGATGAGCGGACCAATTACGCCAACTGGTACAGCTATTACCGGATTCGCGTCAATCTCATGAAATCGGGAACTTCCCATGCCTTCAAGGGCATCGACGATCGTTACCGGGTCGGTTACATGAGCATCAATAACAACGGCGGTACCGATTTTCTGAATATCGACACCTTCGATAGTGACCAAAAGAAGAAATGGTACGACCTGCTCTTGAAACAGAAGGTCAGCGACAGCACTCCGACCCGCTCCGCGCTTGCCCTGGCCGGGCGCATCTTCGCCAACAAGCTTGATTCCTACAACTCGGTCAAGGTCGTCGATCCGATGCAGTACTCCTGCCAGAGGAACTTCGCGATTCTCTCCACCGATGGCTTCTGGAACCGCGGTGCGTGCCATGGCGGAAGTGCCGGTTGTTTCAACAGCGGGGGAGGGACCAAGCTGGACGGCAGCGATATCGGCGATCAAGACGGTGGCGCCAAGCGGCCCTACTTCGACGGCAACAATTTCATCACGACGGTGGTTGACAAGACGGTGACCAAGAAAGACCGCTCGGACACCAAGCCGCGAGACATTGTAGACCGGTATGTCGATACCAATCGTACGATCAATACCACGCTCAATCATTCCCGCACGCTGACCTTGACGCGAACCAGAGTCGTAACCGCTGGTTGCGGTCCCGGCGTCAATACCAAAACCATCTCCACTGCGACCACCACCGAAACCCAGGTCACCAAAACCACGACCGATGCCAAGTCCCAATTGGACACGACGACCAATTACCTGGTGACGACTCCTTACAGCGAAACCATTACCCATACCGTCACCACCACGACGACCGCCGGGACGACCACGGTCACCACCGCGGATACCGATACCGGCTTTGTCGCTGGATCGCCCACCCAGACGGTGACTTCGGGCCCGACGACGGTGACCACCGGCTTGGGGAGCACCGTGACCGGGCCGACTACCACCACCAGTTACGCACCGTATACCCCGGGTGTGACGGCCGTGGGCTCGATCAGTTGGACGGTCACATCGACGACTTGCGTGACTACGGGGACGACTGACGGTTATGTGGTGAGCGGTACGGGTGCGTGGGTTGATGGCTCCACCGGAACGACCGGGCCGACCCTGGTCAGCCACGTTCATCAAACTGGCTACCCGACCACCACCGACGGAACGACGACTACCGGTACCGAAGTAGTCACCGGTCCGACCACCACCACGACCACGACCACGACTGGAACCACCATTCCGGGGACGATGGCCGACATTGCCTACTATTATTACAACACCGACCTGCGGACTCCCGACTTGGGGAACGAGAAGGGTGTTCTCGGATTGGACGTCGCCAGCAACGAGTTTATCAAGGACGGGACCAACCGCCAGAATATGACGACCTTCACCGTGGGTCTCGGCGTCCGTGGTCGTTTGATCTACCGATCGGACTACGATAAGGTCACAACCGGTGATTACTACAACGTCAGCATAGGGACGGTCAATGATGGCAGTAGCGTGCCCTGTAGCTGGGCGGGAGCGAACAAGACCTGCAATTGGCCAGTGCCCAAGGCCGATACCCCGGAAGCGGTGGACGATCTCTGGCATGCGGCGGTCAATGGTGGCGGTAGGTATTTCAGCGCCACGGATGCCAAGACCCTTTCGGATGGCCTGACCCAGACGTTCAAGGAAATCGAGGCGACGACTGGAGCGGCCGCGGCGGCGTCAACTTCGCAGCAGGTGATCAGCAGCAAGACGACCACCTACATGTTCCGCTCGACCTTCAAGTCTTCCGACTGGTATGGTGAGTTGATCCGGCAGACGATCGACAGCAAGACCGGCGAGGTTCCGGAGGTTTCCAACTGGGACGACTGTCCGGCCGACGTGTGCGACTGGTCGGCTCGCAAGCAGTTGAACGCGCTGGTCGATACGGCCAGCGATACGCGAAGCATCTATACCTATGACCCGACCAATGACGCGACCCGGCTGAAGGACTTTGCCTGGGCATCGCTGACGGACGCCGAGAAGAAGCTTTTCGTGTCGCCGCAGATCGACTCGCTGACCCAGTTCGCCGATTTCGATGCAGCCGACAAGGCAGCCGCCGAAGGGGCCAATCTGGTGGCCTTCCTGCGTGGCCAGCGGGGCTACGAGGGCAAGTATTACCGTACCCGCAAGTCGGTCCTCGGCGACATCGTGTCTTCGGAAGCGGTCTACGTCACGACCCCGCCTTACAGCTACGGTGATCAGGGCTATACGGCTTTTGCCACGGCTCAGGCTACGCGGAAGGCTGTGGTCTATGTTGGCTCCAACGATGGCATGCTCCATGCCTTCGATGTCGATACGGGCAAGGAACTCTGGGCCTATGTGCCTTCCCACGTGCTGCCCAAGCTTTATAACCTCGCGGATACCAAATACAGCGACAAGCATACGTTCTTCGTCGATGGTTCTCCCGTGGTGGGTGATGCCTGCGTGTCGAATTGCGGAACCGATTCCGCGGTCTGGAAAACCATCCTGGTGGGTGGCTTGAATGCCGGTGGTCGCGGTTATTACGCCCTGGATATCACCGACCCGGCCAAACCCAAGGCTTTGTGGGAATTCACCTACGATACGAGCAAGGGAGCCGGTTATACCACCGATGCGGATCTTGGTTTCACGTTCGGGAATCCCATCATCACCAAGCGTGTGGATGGAACTTGGGTGGTGTTGGTGACCTCCGGATACAACAATGTCTCGCCCGGATCCGGAGAGGGAGTCCTGTTTGTTCTCGACGCCGCCAAGGGCGAAAAAATGACCACCAAGGACGCTAGTGCCGGTCGGATAGGTACAGGGGTCGGCAGCGATACATCGCCGGTGTCTGGCGCTTGCAGTACGCCGCCTTGCCCGAGCGGACTCGCGATGATTTCAGCCTGGGCCGATTCTGCCCGCACCGACAACACGACGACTCAGGTCTATGGTGGCGATTTGTACGGCAATCTGTGGCGCTTCGACATCAACGATACGCTGGGGGTCGCCGGCTACGATGCACAACACCTTGCGACGTTCCAGACCGGTGCCGATCAAGTTCCGCCCAAGGCACGGCAACCGGTGGCAGTTCCGCCCGAACTGGCCGAAATCGACGGTCAGGCCGTGATATTCGTCGGCACCGGAAAGCTGCTTGGAGATTCCGATCTTGGCGACACCATGCCGCAAAGCATGTATGCCATCAAGGACACCTTGGGCACGGAGGATTGGGACGTGGTGCGCGGCCGTGACGACATGGTGCAGCAGACCCTAAAGGTCGATGGAGACGTGATGACGGGTACTAGCCTTCCGGTCGATTGGAAGGAGAAGATCGGCTGGTTCTTTGACCTCCCCCGAAGTGGTGAGCGTGCCAACACCCAGCCAGCCCTGGCGCGCGGCATCCTGGTCTTTAACACCAACCAGCCCCAGACTTCAACGTGCTTTGCCGGCGGCGTGAGCTACCAGTACCAGGTGGATTACCGAACAGGGGGTCCGGACGCGACGAGCGGGATCAATGTCGGCTCTACGGGAACTCTCCTTGTTGGGACCAAGCTCGCGAGTGCTCTGGCCACACGGGTTACACTGGTGGAACTGCAGCTCGACGGCGGACAATCCAGCGTCAAGGCAATCACCGTGGGCCGCGATGGCAAGCTCTATGACACCGATGTGGGTCAAGGGCACACTTCGTCGATCCAGAAGCGGGTTTCGTGGCGCGAACTGTTCAGCGACAAGTAGGCCAGGACGATTGCCGGCGATTTCGGTCGCCGGCAATCGGCTGAGGGCGCCCCTGCGGCGCCCTTGTTTTTTCTAAGGGGATTGATTAGAATCCTCACCTTTTAATTTCCAGGAACAACCATGGCCAACAGCGCACAAGCCCGTAAGCGCGCCCGTCAAGCTGACAAGCAACGTGCCCACAATGCCAGCCTGCGTTCGACGCTGCGTACAGCGATCAAGCGCGTGCGCCAGGCAATCGAAGCGGGCGACAAGACCGCTGCTCAGAGCGTCTTTCAGCAATCCGTCGCGGTGATCGATCGCATCTCCGACAAGAAGATCATTCACAAGAACAAGGCTTCCCGTTCGAAGAGCCGCCTGTCGGCCCAGATCAAAGCGCTGGCCGCCTGATCATTTCCGTTCAGGAAAGCTAAAACGGCGCCCGCGGGCGCCGTTTTTGATTGCTCAGAACAGAATCATTTTTTCGGCAAGTCGATGGGGCAAATGCCGTCGACGATCTGCAAATCGTTGTCCTGAGCGAAATTGAGCATGAAACGGTAGGCCATGGGCTCGATTTCCCCAAGACGCCCGTCGATGAATACGGCCTTTTCTCCGTTGTACTCCCCAGGCCCGACGTAAGGCGAGTATTTCATACGCCGTTCGGCGCCAAACGCCGACATCACTCCGCACAATCGTTCCGCCCAGTCGCTGGGGCGAAATTTCCTTCCCTCCCGAGTGAGGCCGACGATGATGAAGGGAGTCGTCTCTGGCGTCGTCATGTCCACTCAATGTCGATTTGTCGGCTCTGGCGGCCTTGGAGCGGGGATTCTATCAGAATCGGGCGATATGTGGCGACGCAGCGACATCGACTAGAGAATTGTCATTTGGCCTTAAGGAGATGCTTTGATTTTCTAGAATTTGCTGCATATACTTAACGTACATGCATGATATTAGGGGGTTTGATGCCACCCGTATCGATCGTAAAATACGATTTCCGGATTCGAACCCGAAACGGCGCGGTTGTCGACAATCTCTCCATCTTCGGGCGCGACGAGCTTGAGGCCGAGCGCAAGCTGCGCCAGATCTACCAGGGCTGCGAGATTCTGGAAGCCCATCGCCGCCAGACCGCGCTGAACGGTCGGGGGTCCGTCAGTTACGAGGATGTGATGGACCTGCTGACGGCTTCGAGAACCTGAGGGGCGGCTGGGAGCGGCGGTCGAACGCGTTCGCTTCGCACGGGCCGCAGGCGCCGCCGAAGGAGGCGCTTGACGCTCGCGGTCCCTACGGTCGGCCGATCGGACAAGGTCGCCGCTCAGAGGAAACCCAGAGTCTTCAACTCCTGCCAGAGCGCGGAATAATCCGCCGCGCCGGTGCTGGCGGCGTTATGACGGAAAATATCCCGATTGCGGGCAGGGCTTTCCGCGACGGCGACGTTTTCCGAAATGACGGTGGTCAGGACCTCCGATCCGAAGCGATCCCTGAGGCGGGAACGGATATCCTCGCTCATGCGACGGCGGCGGTCGAAGCGGGTCAGCAGGTAGCGACGCTCCACCCGGCGTTTGAGCACGGGTTCCAGAACGGACAGGGTTCGCGTGATCTGGTCCGCCGCCTGCAGCGACAGATAATCGGTGGATACCGGAATCAGGATCAGTTCACAGGCAAATATGGCGTTCAGGGCCAGGACGCCGATATAGGGACAGCAATCGATAATCGAGAGGCGCCCGGGACGCAGAATGTCGAGCTGATCCAGGCCGCTGCGCAAGCGGTTGAGGATGGTGGGACCCTTGCCGAATATCGAGTCCACCTTGATCAGTTGTTGATGGGCGGGGATCAGTCTCCCCAGTTCCGGCCACTCGATCTCAATGTCCTGAAGGCTGCGGGTCTCCTGGTAGAACGCGAAGATGCTGCGGGCCGCCTCGGCGGGGGCCTGGCCGTGAATATTGGTCAGGTGCCCCTGGGGGTCGAGGTCGATCAGCAAGGCAGGCTGCTCCACTCGCCGCGCTGCGGCACCGAGATTAAGAGCGGTCGTCGTCTTGCCGACTCCACCCTTCTGATTGAATACCGCGATGCGCATGGTCTTGTCCGCAGCGCCTTGCCGGCTGGCGGCGGACGCTTCTCCTTATGTACAAGGCGCTATTTTTCCCTTAAGATTCGCGCCTCTGCAACTTTTTCCGGGTTGCGGTCGTACCGGCGGCATTGGCCGCCGTTTTCGTTTATTGCCCCCTGCCCGGCGAATTCGAGTCGCCAAGAGGCTGGAACGATATCGGTGGAGGGGTGCCGTTAGCGGGTCTTGCCCATGTCGCATGTCATGAACACATACGCCCGCTTGCCGGTGGCTTTCAGTCACGGCAAGGGAATCCGGATCACCGATACCGACGGGCGGGAGTACCTCGACGCTCTGTCCGGAATTGCCGTCAATACCCTGGGCCACGCCCATCCACGGTTGGTCGATGCGATCGCCACCCAGGCCGGATCTTTACTCCACACCTCCAATCTCTATCGTGTGGTCGGCCAGGAAACGCTGGCCGACAAGCTGGCGGCCCTCTCGGGACTGCAGGAGGTCTTCTTCTGCAATTCCGGTTGCGAGGCCAACGAGGCGGCCATCAAACTTGCACGCTACTACGGTCACAAGAAGGGTATCGAGACGCCGACCATCATCGTCATGGAGAAGGCTTTCCACGGTCGGACCATGGCCACCCTGTCGGCGACCGGAAACCGCAAGGCCCAGGCCGGGTTCGAGCCCCTGGTGGCAGGTTTTGTCCGAGTGCCCTACAACGACCTCGACGCCATTCGCGTCGTGGCCGAACATCAAGCCAACATTGTCGCGGTGATGCTGGAAATCGTGCAGGGGGAGGGCGGCATCAATCTGGCATCGGAGCCATTCCAGCGCGAACTACGCGCGCTTTGCGACGAGCGCCAATGGCTGCTGATCTGCGACGAAGTGCAGTGTGGCATGGCGCGGACCGGTACCTGGTTCGGTTACCAGCACGCCGGCATCCTTCCGGATATTGCGACCCTGGCCAAGGGCCTGGGCTCAGGGGTTCCCATCGGAGCTTGCCTGGCCGGAGGGCGTGCGGCCGGCCTCTTCGGTCCGGGAAACCACGGTTCCACCTTCGGGGGCAATCCGCTGGCCTGCACGGCGGCACTGACGACCATCGACACCATCGAGCGGGATGGCCTCATGGCGGCAGCCGAGCGGGTCGGTGCCCGCATCCGCTCCGGCTTATCCACCGCTCTGGCAGGGGTATCCGGTATTGTGGAAATTCGCGGCCAGGGTCTGATGATCGGTATCGAGCTCGATCGACCCTGCGGTGAACTGGTGACCAGGGCGCTGGCCGCCGGCCTGCTGATCAACGTTACGGCCGACAAGGTGGTGCGACTGCTTCCCGCCCTGGTACTGACCGAGGCCGAGGCGGACGAACTGGTTCAGCGACTGGCGCCGCTCATCAGGGAATTTCTGGGGGCCTGATCGTGGCGATCAAGCATTTCCTGCAGTTCAAGGATTTCAGCGGAGAGGAATTCGCTTACCTCTTCGACCGCACACGTTGGATCAAGGATCAGTTCAAGGCCTACCGGCAGTACTGGCCGCTGACCGACCGTACCTTGGTCATGATCTTCGAGAAGGCCAGTACCCGGACCCGCCTTTCGTTCGAGGCCGGCATGCAGCAACTCGGGGGGTCGGCCATCTACCTCAACACTCGCGATTCCCAACTGGGTCGAGGCGAGCCGGTGGAGGACGCCGCTCAGGTCATCTCGCGGATGAGCGACATCGTGATGATTCGCACCTTCGAGCAGGAGATCATCGAGCGCTTCGCCGCCAATTCCCGGGTGCCGG
>DAORDK010000067.1:0-17674 GCA_035345935.1 Rhodocyclaceae bacterium
TATCTCAAGCTCATGCACGCGACCACCGACAAGCTGGTAGGCGGGGCCGAAGTCGCCGCCGCAGCGGCTCACGCCATGCTCGTCGAGAATGGCGGCGGCCTGGCCATCCTGGTCAGCTGCGTCGGCCGCAAGCTGGTGATGGGCAGTCGCGTCGACGAGGAGGTCGAAGCGGTGAGCGCGGTATTCGGCCATAGAGCGGTGCTCGGCGGTTTCTATTCCTACGGCGAGATCAGCCCCTACACGCCCGGAGCTTCCTGCAAACTGCACAATCAGACGATGACCGTCACCTACCTGGGCGAACGTTGACCGGCAATGCACAAAGGCCTGTTCAGCCAATTGCGGCGCTCCTTCGGGGTCTCCGATACGGCCCAGGTCTCGGATCTGATCGCTGCCGCGAAGGCGGCCTCGGAGCGCTGCGAGCCTGACCTTGTCCGCCTGTTGGCGGGACTGGATGATTTTCTCAAGCGGATCGAGGCGACCTACGAGCAATTCGACCGCGACCTGGAATTGCGGACGCGCAGCCTGGAATTGTCATCCGCGGAATTGACCGAGGCCAATACGCGGCTGCGGGACGAACTGGCCAGCCGGGAACGCGCGCTCGCAGCCCTCCGGGAGTTGATCGCAGGACTGCGGCCCAGCGGATCATCCATTGCGCAGGAAGGGGAAACCGATCTCGAGGAGCTTTCCACGCGGCTATCCTGGCTGATCGCCGAACGGGAATCCGACCGCCGCGCCCTCGACAATCAGAAGTTCGCCCTCGACCAGCATGCCATCGTCAGCGTTACCGACACCCTTGGGACCATCCTCTACGCCAACGACAAGTTCTGCGAAATCAGCGGCTATTCGCGGGAAGAACTGCTCGGTCAGAACCATCGGGTGATCAAGTCGGCGGTCCATCCGCCCGAGTTCTTCCGCAATCTATGGGAAACCATCAGTAGCGGCCGGGTCTGGCATGGCGAAGTCTGCAACCGGGCGAAGGGCGGGCATCACTACTGGGTTCGCGCCACCATCGCCCCCTTGCTGGGGGCCGACGGCCGCCCGGAACAGTACATCGCCATCCGCACCGACATCACAGCCCGCAAGGCAGCCGAAGAACGACTCGAGGAGCAGTTGCATCTGATGGAGGAAATCCTCGAAGCAATTCCGCTGCCGGTCTATATCAAGGACTGCGATGGCCGCTATCTACGCCTCAATCGGGCCTTCGAAGCATTCTTCCAGATCCGTCGGGAGGATTATCTGGGACGCACGCTACACGACCTGCTCCCGCCGGAGGACGCCCGTATCCATGCCGAGCGGGACGCAGCCCTGTTTGCGGTGGCCGGAACCCAGACCTATGAAGCCTCGGTCCACTCCCGGGACGGCGACCGGCATGACACCATCTATCGCAAGGCGACCTTGACCCGGCCTGATGGCAGCGTCTTTGGGCTCCTTGGCGCCATCATCGACATCACGGACCGCAAGGCGGCGGAAGTGGCCCTCCAGGAAGCCAAGGAAGTCGCAGAGGCGGCCAATCGCGCCAAGAGTCAATTCCTGGCCAACATGAGCCACGAAATCCGTACGCCGATGAACGGCATCATCGGCATGACCGAACTGGCTCTGGATACCCGGCTCGACGACGAGCAGCGGGAATACCTGGGCATCGTCCGGAGTTCGGCCGACGCGCTGCTGGGGCTGATCAACGACATCCTCGATTTTTCCAAGATCGAAGCGGGCAAGCTCCTGGTCGAGTGCATCCCCTTCGACCTCCACCATGTTCTCGGCGAAACCCTCAAACCCCTGGCGCTGCGCGCCCTCGAGAAACGCCTCGAACTGGTCTGCGACATCGCTGCGGACGTTCCGGAGCACGTTCTGGGCGATCCGGGCCGTTTGCGGCAGATTCTCGTCAATCTGGTGGGCAATGCAATCAAATTTACCGACCTGGGCGAAATCGCATTGGAAGTGCGCCTCACATCAGGGAAGGCCATCCACTTCGCCGTTCGCGACACCGGAATCGGGATTCCCGAGGAAAAGCAGGCCCAGATTTTCGAGGCTTTCACCCAGGAGGATTCCTCGACCACCCGACGCTACGGGGGGACCGGTCTGGGATTGTCGATATCCGCCCGCCTCGCCGAACTCATGGGCGGCCGCCTCTCGGTCGAAAGCGAGCCCGGAAAGGGCAGCACCTTCCACGTCGTTCTTGCGTTGCCGGCCAACCCGGAAGGGCCGCCACCGCTCGCTCCGCCGGCAGCGCTGAGCGGACGCCGGATCTTGGTGGTTGACGACAATGCCACCAACCGGAAAATCGTCGCGAATACCGTCGAGCGCTGGGGCATGATCTGCACCGCCACGGCGGACGGCAACGATGCCCTGCTTCTATTGCGCACGGCACCCCCCTTCGATGCCGCCATCCTCGATGCCCACATGCCCGAAATCGATGGCTTTGCCCTCGCGATAGCGATCCATGAGCAGATGGGTCTGGCCTCGCCCCCCTTGTTGCTGCTCACCTCCGGAGCCCATCGGGGCGACGCGCGGCGCTGCCGGGATTGCGGGATCGCGGCGTATTTTCCCAAGCCGGTGGCAGCGCGGGATCTGGCCGGAGCCCTGAGTCGGCTTTTCGGAGCCGACCCCCCGCCTATCCACCGGGAATCCGGCCTGGTGACTCGCCACTCGCTGCGGGAAGGCGAGCGCACCCTCAACGTTCTGCTGGTCGAGGATCATCCGATCAACCAGAAACTCGCCTGCAGCCTGCTGGAAAAGTGGGGCCACCGGGTGGAGATTGCCGGCCACGGCGCCCATGCCCTCGATCTGATCGAATCCGGCCGCCAGTTCGACATCGTTCTGATGGACATGCAGATGCCGGTCATGGGCGGAATCGAAGCCACCGAACGCATCCGCTGCATGGAGATCGAACGCGGCTGGCCACGGATGCCCATCGTCGCGATGACCGCCAACGCGATGCAGTCGGACCGCGAGGCCTGCCTCGCGGCCGGCATGGATGACTACCTCGCCAAACCGATACGCGCCGCCGATCTGGCAGCGGTTTTGGCGGCCAGGGGCGGTGCTGCCGAGGAAAACCTCCTCCCCGGCTAGGCTTCGGCTCCGACGCTCGGCAGCGCCGGGCGCCAAGTCCCCTGCGTCGCCGGCTTGAGGGTACACTGCATTCCCCATGGACACCCTGAGCGAGAAGGTCATTCTGGTTACCGGCGCGGCGCGCAGGGTCGGTGCCGCCATCGCCCGCCGCCTCCATGCCGAGGGGGCGCGCGTCGCCCTGCACTATCGCCGGGCGGCCGACGAAGCGCTGGCCCTGGCGGAGGAGTTGAATCGGTTGCGGCCCGATTCCGCCGCCGCATTTGCCGCCGATCTCCGCGAGACGGTCCGGCTTCCCCTGCTGGTTGCCGACGTTGCCAAGCGCTGGGGCCGACTGGACGGTCTGGTGAATAACGCCTCCAGCTTTTTCTCCACTCCCGTCGGCAAGATCGACGAATCCGCCTGGGAAGATCTTGTCGGAAGCAATTTCAAAGCGCCGCTCTTCCTGTCCCAGGCAGCCGCCCCTTACCTGACGGCGACCCGCGGGGCCATCGTCAATATTACCGACATCCACGCCGAACTCCCGCTCGCCGGCTATGCCGTCTATTGCGCGGCCAAGGGCGCCCTGCTCACCCTGACCCGGGCCCTGGCCATCGACCTGGCCCCTGCAGTACGGGTCAATGCCGTCGCCCCGGGCGCCATCCTGTGGCCGGAGGATGGCCAATTTCCCTCGCTCGAGCGCGCGGCCATCGTCGGGCACACCCTTCTGAAGCGCGAGGGAAGGCCGCAAGATATCGCCTCCGCCGTCTGTTTTCTACTGGCCGACGCCGGCTACGTCACCGGTCAAGTCATCCATGTCGACGGCGGCCGCACCGCCCACCTGTCCTCGCCATGAATCTCCCTTCCAACACTCTGCAAAAGCTCGGCAAATTCCTCGAAAGCCGCACCGGCAAAGCGATCGGCGACTACGCCATGATCGCCGACGGCGACACGGTCCTGGTCTGCGTCTCCGGCGGCAAGGATTCCTACACCCTGCTCCACCTCCTCCTGACCCTGCAAAAGCGCGCCCCGATCAAGTTCCGCTTGATCGCCATGAACCTCGACCAGAAGCAACCCGGATTTCCTGCCGAAGTTCTGCCGCGCTACTTCGAATCGATCGGTGTCGACTACCGCATTGTCGAAGCCGACACCTACTCGGTGGTCAAGGAAAAGATCCCCGCGGGCAAGACCACCTGTTCGCTCTGCTCGCGGCTGCGGCGGGGAATCATCTACCGTACCGCCAAGGAACTGGGCGCCAACAAGATCGCCCTCGGTCACCACCGAGACGACATGGTCCATACCCTCTTTCTCAACATGCTGTTCGGCGGCAAGCTCAAGGCCATGCCGCCCAAGCTGGTGACCGACGACGGCGCCCACATCGTCATCCGGCCGCTGGCCTACTGCTCCGAAACGGACATCGCCAAATTCGCGCGGGGCATGGCCTTTCCCATCATCCCCTGCAATCTCTGCGGTTCCCAGGACAATCTCCAGCGGCAGAAAGTACGGGAAATGATGCAGGAGTGGGATCGGCGCTACCCGGGTCGCACCGAGGCGGTGTTCACGGCCATGCAGAACATCGTTCCGTCCCATCTGGCGGACAACCAACTGTTCGATTTCAAGGGCCTCGCGATCGGCGATGCGGTTCCCGAAGGCGACATCGCCTTCGACCAGGAAGCCCTGCCCGTGCCAGGAGCAATCCCTCTGGTTCCGTCGCTATGACAGTGGAACTGGCGATTTGGTATCATTGCCTCTGGATCAACAGCGGGGTGAATCAGGGACCATCATGGGGGGCGTAGAACGCAGGCAGGCAGTGCTTTTCGCCGACGTTTCGGGCAGCACCAAGCTGTACGAGCGGCTCGGCGACAGCGAAGCGCTGCGGGCCGTGGATCGTTGCATCAAGCGCATGGAACGGGCCATCGACGGCTTCCAGGGCCGCTTGGTCAAGACCATCGGCGACGAGGTGATGGCCGTCTTCAGTACCGCCGAGGCCGCTTTCCAGGCGGCGGTCGAAATGCAGCTGCGGGTCAGCGACCTGCCTCCGGTCTCCGGCGTCAAACTCGCCATCCGCGTCGGCTTCCACATCGGTCCGACAATCGAGGACAACAAGGACATCTTCGGCGATACGGTCAATACGGCCGCGCGTATCGTCGGTCTTGCCAAGTCCGAGCAAATCCTGACCAGCGCCCAGACCATCGATGAACTCCCCACACTGCTCAAGGAGTCGACCCGCGACCTGGAGCAGCTCTCGGTCAAGGGCAAGGCCGACGGCGTGCATGTCTTCGAGGTGCTCTGGCACGAAACCGAGGAGCTGACCATGAAGGCCAGTTCCCTGCGCATTTCCAACATCCTCAGCACCAAACTCTGCGTCCGATACCGGGGCCGCGCGTATCTGCTGGACGACCGCAATCCGAACCTGACGCTGGGGCGGGACCAGAGCTGCGATCTCATCATTGAGGATCGCAAGTCTTCCCGCCAGCACGCCCGCATCGAGCGGCGCGGAGACAAGTATTTCTACGTCGATCAGAGCACCAACGGCAGCTACGTGGCCATTGCCGGTGAGCGCGAGACCCTCCTGCGACGGGAGGAAATGCTGCTCCGCGGCACCGGCAAGATTTCCTTTGGCGCTTCGAGCACCGATCCCAACGCCGATCTGGCCGAATTCGAACACATCTGACGTCCCATAAAGCGCGAAGGCCATCCCGCGGGATGGCCTTCGTCGTTTCCGGCGCTTGTCAGATGGCCAGCTTCTTCAGCACGTCCGGATTCTTGACGATGGCTTCGCGCTTGGCGGCGGGCGCTTCGAAAAGCGCCGCGGGGGGCGTCGAATCGAGGCGGGCGACGACCCCCGCTTCCTTGCACGCGGTGTCGAACACCATCGACACCTCGTTGCCGTTACTCCCGGAAACGGAGAAGCAATTGCGCCCGAATTTCTGATTGAGGGGAAGCGCAACACTGGCCGACACCAGATCGGCCAGATTGCTGCCGCTCCCAGCGAGTTCCAGCTCGTAGCGGCTCTCGCCGCCGAGTTTGCCGGCGGCGACGCCGAGGACGTTGCGCAGGCCGGCAATTTCAGTCTGCAGTCGTTTGGCAACGGATTCGTCGGGAAGCCCCGACAAATTGAGCCGGACCTTCTGGGCGGCGAAGTGAAAGTGCTGCAGGAAGAAGCCCTTGGAAAACTCCTCGCCGATGAGGCGGCCGATGTCGGCCTGGGCCTCGTCCTCGCTATTCCAGGTCATCCGCTGCGGAATGGCGGTGTTGTAGTAGATCTCTTCGCCGGTCTTGCGATCGACGCATTTGATAGTCCAGGACGTAATCGCCGCGCGATCGATGACCAGTCCGGACGCTTCAAGGCGAACCGACAGGCGCTTGAACTTGGTCTCGCCGACCACCTGGAAGTCAGCCTTCTTGTCGCCGCCGTCCTCGCTCCAAGTGCGGAAACCGAAGGACTGGATCTTCTCCTTGAGGGCATTCTCGACAATCTGGGAGCGCCGCGGAGCCGCACCATCGGCGGCGCTGATGGTGGAAATCTGCACGGCGATGCGCGGATCGCCATTGTTGCGGATGAAGTCCACCCGCTCTTCCTTCGACATCTGGTTGAGGGATTTCTGGACGTCGCGCACGCGCACGGTCGCCTTGGCCGTCATCGACACCAGACCGTCCTTGCCGGCCTGAGGCGTGTCTTCCTGAACCATGGCCTCGATGAAATCGTTGCTGCGCCCGAGCAGCTTCTCGCGCAGAACCCCATAATTCTGGGCCAGGGAACCGGACTGCACGTAGAGGGCCACGGCCTTCTCGATCAGATCGCGGCGGGTCTCCTCCCGCAGCGCAGTGCGCAAGGCATTGGGATCGGAAGCAAAACGGGGGTCGCTGCTATCGGCGAAGCCGACGGCGGAGATGGTCAGGAGCCGCGGAGCATCGTCCTGCGCTGCCGGAGCCGAGGCGACCGCCGCCGGAGCGGGAGCCGGTACGCTCGCAGAAGGGGTGCCGGCGGACGGCGCCGGGGTGCCGGACTTGCCGAAAAGGGCCACGGCCCCGCCGATGACCACCACTGCACCGACTCCCGCGGCTATGGCCCAGACCGGCACGCGCTTCCCGGAGGCGGCAGGCATGGCGTGAGGGATACCCGCCGACGGCGGTGGCGGCGGCGGGGAAGCCTGGTATGCAGGGGCAGGAGCGGGTGTGGCCGAGGCAGCTGGCGGTGGCTGGTAGGCGACGGTGGATTCCGCGAACACTGCCGTGGCGTCCTCGCCAGCGCCGCCATTGACGACGGTAGCGTCCTCGTTGGCGGCAGCCCTGCCGGACAGCGCCGCCTGCAGGGCGCCAGCGAATTCCTTGGCCGACTGGTAACGCTCTTCCGGACGCTTGGCCAGCGCCTTCCGGATTACCGCGTCGAAGACCGAGGGTACCTGGACATTGAGCTCCGAGGGCGCAATGGGATCCTCCTTCAGCACCTTGTGCATGATGGTGGTGAGTTGCCCGGCAAAGGGCTTCTCCCCGGTGAGGAACTGATAGAGGATCACGCCAGCGGAAAAGAGGTCGGAGCGCCCGTCGACCCGCTGGCCCATGAACTGCTCGGGAGACATGTAGGCGGGGGTGCCGAGAACCGATCCGGCTTGCGTCAGGTTGGACGATTCGATGCGGGCGATCCCGAAGTCCCCCACCTTGGCCTGTCCACTCTTCAGGAGAAAAATGTTGGCCGGCTTGACGTCCCGATGCACGATGCCGTGTTCGTGGGCATGCCCCAGGGCGTTGAGGAGTTCGCCCATGAGACGGACGATCTCGGTCAGCGAGAAGCGTTCCTGTTTGTCGAAATAGTCTTTGAGTTCCCGGCCTTCGACGTATTCCATGGCAATGAAGGCGACCCCGTCGGCATCCTCGCCGTATTCATACACGGCCACCACATTGGGGTGGTTGAGCCGTCCGGCGGCCTGGGCCTCGCGTTTGAAGCGGGAAAGGATTTCGTCCACTTCGCTGCGGTCGAGTTGGTCCTTGCGGACCGTCTTCAGGGCGACCCGGCGGTCGATCATGGGATCCCAGCCTTCGTAGACGATGCCCATGGCGCCCCGGCCCAGTTCGCGCCGGACTTCGTATTTACCCAGTTTTTGCGGTAGTTCAGCCATCGTGCCCTCCCGGGGCGGTGCTCATTTGTATTTGGAGTCGATTTCCCAGACGTTCTTCTGGATCAGGCGCTGCACCAGCGAATCCAGCGTCAATCCTCCGGACGAGCCGCTCGAGAAGCCCAGCACCGAAGTGCCCTTGGCCCCCAGCTCCATTTTCTCCTCCGTATACCCGGTCGCCACCTGCTCTGTGGTATTGGCGTCGATGATCTTGTAACGCATGCCGATGATCCAAACTCCACTGGATTCCTCGGTTTTCACCGAACCCACCGCAACGCCGGCCGCCGAAGATCCCCGGCTGCCGCCCAGGATGCCGATGAGGGAGCCGACGGCGCGGCCGTCGAATCCCTGCTGGGCCTGAGCGACCGGCTCGGCCTTGAGAATATCGAACTTGACGACAAACTTGGTCGTCTTGAACTTGCCCTTCTGGAGGATCTTACGCGCCGCGTCGGGGTCGCCCATGGTGTAGGCGAGGGTGAATTCGTTGAGCAAAGGCCCCAGGTCTGCCCTTTCGAGAATCTTGAAATTGGCCTTGCTGAGCTCGAGTTCAGCGTAGTCGGCGATGTTGTTGGGGCCGAATTTCTGGGTGAACGAGGCGTTGCTGCTCTTGATCTCGCCGGGGATGACGACCAGGGCGGGGCCTGGCTTGCCCGCGTTCTGGTATTCGATGGGCTTGTACATGCCCTTGTCGGCCATTTCATTGGCTTGTTTCGAGGTTCCGCTTCCCGCCGT
The DNA here is from genome assembly GCA_035345935.1 of Rhodocyclaceae bacterium. GTDB lineage: Bacteria > Pseudomonadota > Gammaproteobacteria > Burkholderiales > Rhodocyclaceae > SSSZ01. The sequence continues at coordinate 8,895 of DAORDK010000067.1, forward strand.
GGGGGATGGATTGTCAAAGACCGGCTGGGCGCGGGCAATGCCGATCAACAACATGGCGCCGAGGACAATTGCGAGGGAGCGAAAATTCATGTCTAAACCTCCTGGGCGGATTATTTCTTGTTCTTGCCGCCGATGCCTGCCTTGCGGCAATAGTCGCTGTACAAGCGGGCGACGACGCCTTCGGCCTGCTCGTTGATGAGGGTCACCGCCATGCCGCCGACGTCGCTGTTGGAGTAGGACTCGGCGGCGCCGCTGGCTTCGGAAATCATCCGGCCGTCGGCGCCGGTCAGGGTAAAGCTCATACTGACATAGACCTCGGGCAGGCGCACCATCTGGTTATAGCCGGTGCGGCTGGAAATAACTCCCCGCAGGATGAAATCGGAGGTCATCTTCTTGGAGGCGTTGAGGGCCGCTTCCATGTCGTTGTTCAGATAGGCGTCGATCTCGGCCTGGGCGACCTTGGCCTTCATCTCTTCCTGGGAAATGGAATTGAGTCCCAGGCGCTTCAGGCGTTTGTCTATGGCCTGGAAATGGGCCGAAAAGCTGCCTTGGTCCGACAGCATGCCCTTGGCGGTCCGCTGACCGACGACGACCATGATGCGCTTGTCCTTGAGCGCCTGCTTGCACGGCGTCGCCAGAAGGGACGCGTGACGTTGGCGGGCGGCATCGGACGCCGCCTTTTCGTTCTGCTCCTCTTCGGAAAAACTGAAGGCGGCGGCATTGCCGGTGAGAGTGGCCAAGAGGGCCAGGGCGAGGAGCGGTATCTTCATGGTCCGTGGCGCCAATCTTCAGGGAAAAGGCCGGCCCGATCGGGCCGGCGTGGATGACGGGACGCCAGGATCAGCCCTTGAGACACTCGGACATGAACTTCTTGCGTTCGGCGCCCTTGAGGGCTTTCTCGCCAGCTTCCTTGTTGCAGGTCTTCATCTTTTCCTGCTGGGCGGTCTTGCCGCTGGCGGCGGGTTTGGCCGACAGGCACTCCTTCATGAAGGCCTTGCGTTCGTCGCCTTTGAGGGCTTTCTCGCCGGCGGTGGCGTTGCATTCCTTCATTTTGGTCTGCTGCGCAGTGGCAGCCTGGGCGGTACCAGCGACACAGGCAAAGGCCAGCGAAATCATTGCAATAGCGAGTTTCATGGTTTCTCCTAGGTGAGGGTTGAATGCCGGTGCAATATCTGTGAATCAAGCATCCTCGTCAAGCATGATGCGTTGTTGTCTCTCGATGAAGTCCTGCATGCTGTCGATGCCGCGCAACTGGAGGATGGTATTGCGTACTGCCGCTTCCAGCAGCACGGCGAGGTTGCGTCCCGCGGCCACCGGAATGACGACCTTGCGGATGGGGACTCCGAGCACTTCCTGGTTCTGGGCATCGAGGGGAAGCCGCGGAGATTCCATCCCCTGGGCGGGCCGTTGCAAATGGACGATGAGCTTCAATTTCATCTTGCGGCGAGAGGCCGTCTCGCCAAAGATGGTGCGGATATTCAGGAGCCCGAGGCCGCGGACTTCTAGGAAATCCCGCAGCATGCCCGGGCAGCGTCCCTCGATGGTGGCCGGGGCGATGCGTGCCATCTCGACGACGTCGTCGGCCACCAGGCCATGGCCGCGGGAAATGAGCTCTAGGGCGAGCTCGGACTTGCCGACGCCGGAATCGCCGGTAATCAGGACCCCCATGCCCAGCACGTCCATGAACACGCCGTGCAGGCTGGTGGTATCGGCCAGCCTCCGGGATAGATAGATGCGCAGGAGGTCGATGACCGCCGAACAGGGTTTCGGCGTGGTGAGCAGCGGAGTCTCGCTCGCCTCGCAGGCGAGGAAGAGGGCTTCCGGCGGGGCCAGGCCCTCGGCGATGATGATCGCGGGAGACTGGGCGGCGAGCAGTTCCTGAAACTGGTGCCGGAATTTGCCCTCGCCGATGCGCTGGACCCAGTCATATTCCGCCAGCCCCATGACCTGAAGCCGTTCGGGGTGGATCACGTTGATGTGGCCGACGACGTCGGCGCCGTAATTGTTCGAGGTCTTGAGCTCGATGCGGCGCTCGGCGCCGTGCGCGACCACCCAGTTGAGCAAGAGCTTGTCGCGATTGTCTTCGTACAGTTGGTCGAGACTGATGTGCCGCACCGACGACTGCCTATTTCTGGAACAGAGCGACCACCGCCGCCGGGTCGGCAGCCTCGACCAAGGCCTCGCGGAAGCTGCGGTCGGCAAAGCGCTGGGCAAGTTCCGACAGGATTTGGAGGTGTTCTTCGGTGGCCTGTTCGGGCACCAGCAAGACAAAGAGGAGGTTCACCGGACGGCCGTCCGGTGAATCGAAGGGGACCGGCTGCGTGAGCCGGAGGAAGGCCCCGGTCGCCTGTCGGAGGCCCTTGATGCGGCCGTGGGGAATGGCAATCCCCTGGCCGAGCCCGGTGGAACCCAGTTTCTCGCGGGCGAAGAGGCTGTCGAAAACCGCCGAGCAGGCGATTCCGACATGGTTTTCAAAAAGAAGTCCGGCCTGCTCGAAGACCCGCTTCTTGCTGCCGGCTTCGAGGTCGAGGACGACATGGGCGACCGGCAGGAGTTTGACGAAGGGATTCATGGGGGGAACTTAGCCGTGGCCAGCACCCGCAGGGCACCGGCCAAGGAGGCATGGCGGCCTATTCGGCCATGTGGTGGGCGGCCTTGTCGCCGCGGTGATGGTCTTGAACTTTCTGCTTGTATTTCTGGACTTGACGGTCGAGCTTGTCGAATAGCGCATCGATGGAAGCATAGAGATCGTCGCCGGCGTTTTCGACGAAGATGTCCTTGCCCGGGACGTGCACGGTCACTTCCGCCCTCTGCTTCAGCTTTTCTACCGAGAGGATCACGCTGACGCCGGTCACCCGGTCGAAGTGGCGGACGACGGGGTCCAGCTTGTTTTCGACATATTCGCGGAGTGCCGGAGTAACTTCGATGTGATGGCCGCTGATCTGCAGATTCATGATTGCTCCTTATTACAGGGTCTTTCTCAAATTGACCGGCGGGATGTTGAGGGCCTCGCGGTATTTGGCGACCGTCCGGCGCGCCACAACGATTCCCTGCTGGCCTAGTATTTCGGATATTTGGCTATCCGACAAGGGTTTCTTGCCATCCTCGTTGCCGATCAATTGCTTGATCAGGGCGCGGATGGCGGTGGCGGAACAGGCTCCGCCGGTATCGGTCGCCACATGGCTGCCGAAGAAGTACTTCAACTCGAAAATGCCCCGCGGCGTCGCCATGTATTTCTGGCTGGTGACCCGGGAGACGGTCGATTCGTGCAGGCCGAGGATGTCGGCGATTTCGCGCAGCACCAGGGGACGCATGGCGACTTCGCCGTGTTCGAAGAACTGGCGCTGGCGGTCGACGATGGTCTGGGTGACGCGTTGGATGGTTTCGAAGCGTTGCTGGACGTTCTTGATCAGCCAACGCGCCTCCTGCAACTGGCCGGAGAGGTTGCCGTTGCCGCGCCGCTGTTTGGCGAGGATTTCGGCGTAGAGGCGATTGACCCGCAGGCGCGGGTAGGCGTCCGGATTGATGTACGCCGTCCACTTGCCCTTGAGCTTTTTCACCATCACGTCGGGGACGATGTAGCGGGTGTCGAGGGGGGCAAAGCGGGCGCCGGGGCGGGGGTCCAACCCGACGATGAGGGCATGGGCCGCGCGGAGGTCTTCGTCGTCAACGTTCAGGAGCCGCCGCAGCTTGACGAAATCGCGGGCGGCCAGGAGGTCGAGGTGCTTGTCGACGATGGCCAGGGCGAGATCGCGGTCGTAGTCGGACTCCCGGGCCTTCAATTGGAGGGTCAGGCATTCCCGCGGGTCGCGGGCGCCGACACCGGTGGGATCGAAGTGCTGGATGTGGTGGAGCGCGATTTCGAGTTCTTCTGGTTCGATTTCGTATTCCGGCGGGAGGGTCTGCCAGAGTTCCTCCAGCGGAGTGGTCAGGTAGCCGTCGTCGTCCAGAGCTTCGATGAGGAAACGGACCAGACTGCGGTCCCGCTCCGAGAGCTGGGTCATGCCCAACTGCCAAACGAGATGGTCGCGCAGGCTGGTGGTACCGGCATGGACATCGTGGCCGTCGGAATCGTCGTCTTCGTCCCGGCCGGCACCGGTAAAAGTTCCGGCGTCGCTTGCCCAGCGGTCGTCGTCACCTCCGGGAGGCGGTTCCGGAGCTTCGACCGCGGTGTCCCGATCGCTTTCGCCTTCCTCCCGTTCGGCCGGCGCTTCCCGCGTCTCTCCAGGGGCCGCCTCCGTCGATCTAGCCGGGCTCCAGGAATCTCCTTCATCCTCCCTCTCCAACAGGGGATTTTCCAGGAGGTAGCGCTCGATCTCCTGATTCATCTCCAGGGTCGACAGTTGCAGCAGTTTGATCGACTGCTGCAACTGGGGCGTCAGCGCCAGATGTTGGGAGAGTTTGAGCTGGAGGGCGGGCTTCATGAGAGACGATTCGGTCAGAGACGGAAGTTCTCGCCCAGATAAACTTTACGCACGCTTTCATTCTCCACGATTTCCGCCGGCCGTCCAGCGGCAAGGACCTCGCCGGTATTGATGATGTAGGCGTGGTCGCAGATCCCGAGGGTTTCACGTACGTTATGGTCGGTGATGAGGACGCCGATTCCCCGTTCCTTGAGGAAGCGGATGATCTTCTGGATCTCGAGCACCGCGATGGGATCCACCCCGGCGAAGGGCTCGTCGAGCAGGATGAAGCGGGGCCGCGTGGCCAGAGCGCGGGCGATCTCGACCCGCCGGCGCTCGCCGCCCGAGAGGGCGGCGGCATTGACATCGCGCACGTGGCCGATATGCAGTTCCGCCAGGAGAAATTCCAGGCGGTCGGCGATGGCTGAGGCTTCGAGTTCCTGCAGCTCGAGTACGGCGCGGATGTTGTCCTCGACATTGAGTTTGCGGAAGACCGATGCCTCCTGGGGCAGGTAGGAGAGGCCCTGGCGCGCCCGGGCATGCATGGGCAGATGGGAGAGTTTGACGTCGTTGATATAGACGTCGCCGCCGTCGGCCGGGACGAGGCCGACGATCATGTAGAAGCAGGTGGTCTTGCCGGCCCCGTTGGGCCCCAGAAGACCGACGACTTCGCCGCTCTTCACTTCGAAGGAGACATCGTGGACGACGGTGCGCGCCTTGTAGCGCTTGTTGAGATTGTGGGCCGAGAGAGTGGCTGCAGTCGGGTTGTCCATCAGGTCAATCCTCGCCGCCGGCAAGAGCGCGCCGGATGGCGTCAGCGGAAAAACCGCGGTACTGGAGGAAGCGCTGCTGCCGAGCCCGCTCTTCGGCGCCGCCGGGGACGACGCCAAACTTGCGGCTCCACACCGCGCGGCAGCGCTCCACTTCGTCGCCGGCTTCCGGCAGGGCGGCGGCGATAGCCTCTTCATCCACGCCGGAGGCTTTCAATTCCTGGCGCAGGCGGGCATTGCCCAGGCGGGGGGAACGGCTGACCACCCGCTGGCGCGCGTAGCGGTGGTCGGAAAGCAGCTGGCTCGCCTCCAGATTTTCGAGCAGGGACTCCAGTTGCTCGGCCGATTCGGCCCGCGGGGCGAGGCGGGTGCGCAGCTCGGCCCGACTGTAATCCCGGCGAGCGAGGAGTCGAAGGGCGTGCGTCCGCAGGTCAGGCATCCTCTGCTGCCGAACGGGTCGGCTTGATGACGGTCCCGGCGGCGGATTCGCGGATGCGCGCTTCGATCTCCTGGGCGGTTTCGCGATGGGCGCGGAGGAATTCCCGGGCGTTGTCCTTGCCCTGGCCGATCTTTTCGCCCTTATAGGCGTACCAGGCGCCGGACTTGTCCACCAGTTTGTGATTGACCCCCATTTCGATGATCTCGCCCTCGCGGGAAATGCCTTCGCCGTAGAGGATGTCGAAAATGGCCTCGCGGAAGGGAGGCGACACCTTGTTCTTGACCACCTTGACCTTGGTCTCGTTACCGATGACCTCGTCGCCCTTCTTGATCGAGCCGATGCGGCGGATATCGAGGCGGACCGAGGCGTAGAACTTGAGCGCATTGCCCCCGGTGGTGGTTTCGGGATTGCCGAACATGACCCCGATCTTCATGCGGATCTGGTTGATGAAGATGACCAGGGTGTTGGTCTTCTTGATATTGGCGGTGAGTTTGCGCAGCGCCTGGCTCATCAGGCGGGCGTGCAGGCCGACCATCTGGTCGCCCATCTCGCCTTCGATCTCAGCCCGCGGCGTCAGCGCTGCCACCGAGTCCACCACGATGATATCCACCGATCCGGAGCGTACCAGCATGTCGGCGATTTCCAGGGCCTGTTCGCCGGTATCGGGCTGGGAAATCAGCAGGTCGCCCACATGGACACCCAGCTTCTGAGCGTACTGCGGGTCGAGGGCGTGCTCAGCGTCGATGAAGGCCGCCACGCCCCCCAGCTTCTGCATCTCGGCCACCACCTGCAGACAGAGGGTGGTCTTGCCCGAGGATTCCGGGCCGTAGATCTCGACCACCCGGCCGCGGGGCAGGCCGCCGACGCCTAGGGCGATGTCCAGACCCAGCGAACCGGTGGACACCACTTGTATACCTTCGTCGATTTCAGCCTCGCCCATCCTCATGATGGAGCCCTTGCCGAACTGCTTTTCGATCTGTTGCAGCGCTGCCGCCAGCGCCTTCGCCTTGTTGTCGTCCATGGGAAACCTCGAAAGATGGGGAATTATGGCACAGGGCCAAAAGATGGAACAGAAATTGCAGTGCCCGGTGAACGCCGGCTTAAGGAGACTCGGCGAGCCAGTTTTCCAGGCTGACGCCGGGATAGTCGCTAAAATCCGCTTCATTGTTGGTGACCAGAACCAGATGGCGGCTCACCGCGTGGGCGGCAATCAACCGGTCCAGGGCATCCCTTCGACGATCCCGCACCGCCGCCCGGAGAACCCCGTAGCTGAGTGCAGCACCTTCGTCGAAGGGCAAGACCGGAATGTCCTCGATCAGCCCCCGCAGGGCAGCCCTCGTCCGATCCCACTGGTCGGGATGGCGCTCGACGCCGAAACACAACTCAGCATAGGTCACCGCCGACATCACCACGTCGCCGACCCGCAGAGCGGAGAATTTTTCCACCGCGCCGACCGGTCGCCTCTGCATGAGGTGGATACAGATATTGGTGTCCAGCATGTAGCGCATGGCTACCAGTCCCGCTCGTTTTCGTCGTGGAATTCGCGGCCCCCGGCCATGAAGCCGGGGGGAAAGGCGGCAAAGCGGTCAAGGGCGCCCACCAACGACCGAGCCGCCAGCGACCGGATGACCAGGGTATTGCCGACCCGTTCGATTTCCACATCCCCCGGCTCCTCCACCACCCCCAGGTCGCGGGGGATGCGAACCGCCAGAGAATTACCGCTCTTGAAAGCCCGTCCCAGCATAATCCACCTCAATGTAAATCCGTATATACACAACATCATACTCGGGGCTGCGGCGATTTCAAAACCGCCGCAAGCCATCGGAAAAAACCCCTTCCCGCTCGACGCGGGCGTTGAAATCGGCAATCGCCGCCGCGTTGGCTGCCGGCCAATCAGTTGTCAGGCCATCGACCGGACTGACCACTCCACGCCCGCCCCGGTTGAGAACGTGGGTGTAGATCATGGTGGTGGAAACGTCGGCATGGCCCAGTAGTTCCTGTACCGTGCGGATGTCGTAGCCGGCCTGGAGCAAATGGGTGGCGAAGGAGTGGCGCAGGGTATGGGTGGACGCCGGCTTGGCGATGCCGGCCGCCGCCAGACCCCGCTTGATGGCGCGCTGCAGGGCCTGCTCGTGGGTGTGGTGGCGCCGTTCGATGCCGCGGCGCGGATCGACCGACAGATCCCGCGCCGGAAACACCCAGAACCATCCCCACTCCCGCGGCGCGGCGGGGTACTTGCGGGCCAGGGCCTCCGGCAGATAGACCCCCTCCCGACCCGCAGCCCGGTCCCCCTCCCACAGTGCCCGCACCCGCTGGAGATGCCCCCGCAGGGCCGGCACCAGACTCGCCGGGAGAACCGTCTCCCGATCCTTGGCGCCCTTGCCGTCGCGGACGAGCAACTCCCCCCGCTCGAAATCCATGTCCTTGACCCGCAGCCGCACGCACTCCATCAGGCGCATCCCCGACCCGTAAATCAGGCGGGCCATGAGGGCATGGGTGCCTTCCAGCACCGCCAGCAGGCGCTCCACTTCACCGTGGGACAGCACGACCGGCCTGCGCTGCGGCTTCTTGGGCCGCAACAGGTCGTCCAGCCAGGGCAGTTCGACCCCCAGTACCTCGCGATAGAGGAACAGCAAGGCGGAAAGGGCCTGATGATGCGTACTGGCCGCGACCTTCAACTCACCGGCCAGATGGCCGAGGAAGGCCCGGACTTCGTCCGCCCCCATGTCCCGCGGATGGCGCCGGCCATGAAAGAGGACAAATCGCCGCACCCACTCGACATAGGCGCGCTCCGTCCGTATGCTGTAGTGCTTGTACCGGATCGCTTCGCGGACCCGCTCCAACAGGGTGACCGGTTGACTGGATTCCATGCCTTGTTCGACGACTGCCAGATAACTGTGTATATGAACAGTATCGCACAAGATTTCCCGATTACAAGGGCTTTTTCAGCCGCCGCGCAAGCCGGCTTACACGGCGCCCCGGCGGCTTACACGGCAGCCAAGCCCTCTACGCCACCCCAACGCCGCGTTTCCCCGCCAGCTAAGACCCGGCGCTATCGAACCGAGAGCGCCCGTTTCCAAGGCGGAGAAGGATTTCCAGCCGCCTCGTACTTCGGCATATACCTTGCGTCGGCGAGGCTTGTTTCAAATATGCCGTCCACTTCTAGTT
>DAORDK010000068.1:0-17534 GCA_035345935.1 Rhodocyclaceae bacterium
GCCGATGATATTGCACATCCCGTGTGAGAAAGTAGGTCATCGCCAGGCTCCCTATAAACCCCCCCTAGCGGCTGCTACGGGGGGTTTTCCTTTTGATGATGGCGATGATGGGTTCGATCCATCGCGCAAATCGGCGACGGTGAGAGGGCCATGACAGATTTCAGGGACTACGGAGACGGCATATTTGCCTTCGATTCGGGTTACGTTCGCCCGCTCCTGGCAGCCATTCACATGGTTGTGGAGCGGGGTCGAGTTGCCTTCATCGACACCGGGAGCAATCAGTCATTGCTTGTCGCCCTGGAGGTGCTTAAGAGGCTGGGTTTATCGTCGGATGCCGTCGATTGGGTCGCTCTGACGCATGTGCACCTGGATCACGCCGGTGGCGCGGGTAGTTTCATGCGCGCCTTCCCCAAGGCCAGTCTTGCGGTCCACCCTCGAGGAGCAAGACATATGGCCGATCCCGAGAAATTATTGGCGGGAGTCGCGGCAGTCTACGGGGCTGAATACGTTGAGCGTGTTTACGGGGAAATCCTCCCGATCCCGGAACATCGCATCGTGGCGCTGGAAGACGAGGAGTCGTTCTTCTTGGCAGGTCGTAAGTTCAGATGTCTCGATACCCCGGGGCATGCGCGGCATCATATGTGCATCGTCGATGAGGCTACGGGAGGGGTGTTCACTGGCGATACCTTCGGGCTTTCCTACCGCGAAACGGATGTGGCGGGGCAACCATTCCTGTTTCCGACGACGACCCCCACGCAATTCGATCCCGATGCGCTCGAGCGATCGATCAGGCGCATCGTCTGCCTCGCGCCCCCGGCGGTCTATTTGACGCATTACGGCAGACTGGCTGATCCCGGCCTGTACGTGGACGATCTCTTGCGCCGCATGCATGCTCAGATCGCCTTGACGATGGCGCAGGACGGGGACGGAACTGGTCAGCACGATGCACTCAGGGCCGCTCTGGAACACTTTCTCTTGAGCGAACTCAGGGATCACGGATGCACTATGGATCCGGCGGCGATACGCGCAATCTGGGAAACCGATATTGAGCTCAATGCCCAGGGCCTTCTGTACTGGCGCAACGGTCTCGTGAAGCGCTGAGGCTCACTCGCTTGCAAGGCCGTTCATGATTTGAGCCGCCGCGACCAATCCGAATACCGCGGTGACACACACTGACGAGCCGTATCCTGCACAGTTCAGTCCGTTCAGTCCATCTGCCGTGCAGACATCGTCAAGACGAGGTCGGCGTACAGGTTCTTCGGAAAAAACTGCCGAAATTCCGAAGCGCTTTCCCGCTTCCCTGGGAAATCCACAATGGCGGCGCAAATCCGATCGCACCCGCGCCAACAGGGGGTCTTGCACCGTGCGGCTCAAGTCGTCGACGCGCACCCGAGTGGGGTCGATCTGGCCGCCTGCGGCACCCACAGTGACGAGCCGAATTCCATTGCTTCGGCAATAAGCCGTGATCGCCACTTTTGCGCGTACCTGATCGGTCGCGTCGATCACCGCATCAAGGGAAGGCTCGAGCAGGTCTGCAATATTCTCGGGCGTCGCGAATTCTTCCTTCTGGCACACCTGACAATTCGGATTGATCTCGGCAATTCGCTCGGCCATGGCGCGGACCTTGGCCTTGCCAAAATTGGAATCGAGGGCGTGGATCTGGCGGTTGGTGTTCGATTCCGCCACCATGTCGAGATCGACCAGAAGCAGGGCGCCAACGCCGCTTCGCGCCAGCGCTTCAGCGGCCCAGGATCCGACTCCCCCGATACCGACCACCGCTACCTTGGCGCTGGACAGCCGCGTCGCTCCCGCCGTACCGTAAAGGCGAGAGACGCCGCCAAAGCGACGCTCCACGTCGACGGCCATCACGATTCGATGGTCTTGCGGATCACCGTATTAAACGGGAGGATCCACTCGGGCGCGAATTGGTTGTCGCAGGCATTCACTTCTGCGATTGCGCGCAGTACTGACCGGTTCTTGCCGCGATGAATGTGTTTGAGCATCACGGCTTCGAAAGCATCGACGATGCTGAGAATCTTGGCGCCGGGGCAAATCTTCGATGCCGGGAGCTGTCCCGGGTATCCCTTGCCGTCATGCATTTCGTGATGTTGGGCAATCATTTCGGCGGCGGCTTCCCAGCCGGGAATGCGCTGCAGGAGTCCCGCGCCGTATCCCGGATGATTGCGTAGCGCGATTCGATCATCGTCGGTCATCTTGCCGACCTTGAGCCAGGTCGACTCCGGAAGGAACATCATGCCGACATCGTGAAGATAGACGGCGGCCTCCAACTGAACCGCATCGACCGGGGACCCGGCCGCGCGATTGGTTTCGAGGGCAAGTCTCAGCACGCGCATCGTTCTTCCCTTGAACAGCGGCGAGCGACTCTCGAACTGAAGGGCCAGTGAGCGAAAGAACTGCAGATCGGCGGGAGCGTTGCGGTGATCGGCCGGCGGGGGAGTGACCTTGGGGCTTTTCGACGAGAGAGAACCGATGACCGGTGGAAAACCGGTGACCGATTCGATCAATTGCCTGCTGTGGTCGTCGATCTCGTTTCCCGGTGCCGCGGCGAGACTTTCCAGTCCATTGACCAAGGCGAGCAGGCGCAGGTTGTCCAGAGACTTGCCTGTCAATAACCCGTCGGTTGCCAATTCCAGGCGATCGATCGCCAGCAGCAGCGTTTCACCGAGCAAATCGGAGAAGCCGATTTCCCCTTCTCTGAAGCGTGATAGAACGGTCTCAATCGGGTGGGCGATGGCAACCGCGAGGTCAAACTTGCACAGCGCAGCATCGCCCTTGACGTTGTGTATGGCGCGGAAAAGATCGGCAATCAGTTCGCGATCCTGCGAATTCTTCCGTAGGCGCGTGACATCCCGTTCGATCTCGGGCGCGCGGTCTCCCAGGGCATCGGCGAACTCCTCCAGGGCTTCGCGATCATTGACGGTGGGGGCAATGATTGATCGCACATCCATCGGGTGTTTCTCCAATACCAGGTAACAATCGGGGAAGTGTAGCCGAAAGCTTGGCAAGAGCAGAAGAGAAGCGCTGGATTGGAAATGCTGGCCAATAGCGTGGCGTCAAGAGATGAGTCTTTCCTGATGCGCCAGGACGGTCCTGGCTTATGGGAGCAGGGGTGTTGGGAGCAGGGGTGTTGGGAGCAGGGGTGTTGGGAGCAGGGGTTGCCGGGAAGGTCTGTGGAGGGCACAATCTCCGGCTGTCATTTCGCGGGGACTTTCAAGTGTTTGCCATCGTACAGGCTGCCGGCTGGCCAATCTGGCCCCTACTGCTGGCTTCTATCATCGCCGTCGCCCTCATCATCGAGCGTCTTGTTGCCCTGCGCCGCAGCAAGGTCGCTCCGGGGGGACTGCTTCAGCGGGCGGTGGGGGAGTACAAGCGGGGAGGAAACAATGACAAGCTTGTCGAAGAAATGGAGAAGCATTCTCCCCTGGGACGCGTGCTCGCCGCAGGCTTGCGCAATGTCACCTCTTCCCGGGAAATCATGAAAGAGTCGATTGAGGAAGCAGGCGCCGCGGTCGCCCACGACCTTGGCCGTTACCTGACCACCCTGGGTACGATCGCCTCCATCAGTCCGCTGATGGGGTTGTTCGGCACCGTGGTCGGGATGATCGAAATTTTCGGCTCCCAATCTCCCACCGGCGCCAATCCAATGCAACTGGCGCATGGCATTTCCATTTCCCTCTACAACACTGGGTTTGGCTTGATCATCGCCATCCCAAGCATGATTTTCTGGCGCCACTTCCGGGCTCAGGTCGACAGCTTCGTGGTCGAGATGGAGCAGCAGGCCGTGAAGCTTGTCGAATACATGCATGGCGACCGCAAATGAATTTCCAGCGCGGCCGCACTCGGGAAGAGCCGGAGATCAACTTGATCCCCATGATTGACGTCCTTCTGGTCATCATCATCTTCCTCATGCTCACCACGACGTACGCCAAGTTCTCTGGCCTGGAAATCAATCTGCCGACGGCCGAGGCCAGCAAGCAACCCGAAAAACCCAACGAAATCGACGTAGCCGTGACGGCTACAGGCCAAGTCCTGGTCAATAAATCGCCGCTCGCTGCGAGTGACGTGAAATCGATCGCCGAATCCTTGCGCCGGGCCGCTGGCGACAGGAGCGATCCGGTTGTGGTAATCAACGCCGATGCGAAGGCGACCCACCAGAGTGTGGTGGATATCATGCAGGCTGCCCAGACCGCCGGTTATCCCCACATTTCCTTCGCCACCCAGTCTCCGCGCTGATGTCCCTGCCGGAACGCTGGTTTGAGCCCCGCCTGAGCGCTGGACTCCTGCCACTCGTTCCCCTCGCTGGGCTCTTTGGCGCCCTTTCCGGCGTTCGCCGCGAGTTGTTCAGACGGGGCTGGTGCGAGGTGCGTCGGATGCGCGTTCCCGTCGTCGTCGTCGGAAATCTCATCGTTGGCGGTGCGGGCAAAACTCCACTGACCCTGTGGCTGGTAAATGAACTCGCCCGGCGCGGCCGACGACCTGGAATTGTCAGCCGAGGCTACGGTGGTCGCGCGACACGCCCTCTATCGGTTTCTCTTGATGCGGATCCGGCTCTGGTGGGCGACGAACCGCTGTTGCTTGCCCGGCGCAGCAGAGTACCCGTCTGGGTCGGCCGGGACCGAGCCGCGGCAGCGAGTGCCCTGCTCCAAGCGCACCCTGAAGTGGATATGCTGGTCTGCGACGATGGATTACAGCATTACGGCCTCGCTCGGGATTTCGAAATTGCCGTCTTCGATGCCCGAGGTGCAGGCAATGGTTGGCTTCTCCCGGCAGGGCCTCTGCGGGAGCCGCTTGGCAGGCTGCGGCAGTTGGACGCGGTCATCTTCAACGGAATTCGTCATCAGGAAGTCGCCCCATGGGCCGCAGCGACCCCGAGCTTCGACATGGCTTTGCTTCCCGGGCGATTCCGGAAACTGGGCTCAGCCGGGGAGGAGACCTGCGCTGCGGCCGATCTCAAGGGACAGCGGCTCTTTGCCCTGGCCGGGATCGGCCATCCGCCGCGCTTTTTCCAGACTTTGTCGGAGCTGGGGCTCGATTTTGAGCGGCGTCCTTTTCCCGATCACCATCGTTTTACGGCGGCAGATTTCTCGGTTCCACACGGGGGGATCCTCCTGCTGACCGAGAAGGATGCAGTAAAATGCCCGCCGACCTTGGCAACCGAAGCCTGGGTGCTGCCTGTCGAGGCCGAGATTTCCCTCGAACTCGTCGAACTCATCTTGGAGAAGATTCGTGGACGCTAGGCTTCTTGACATCCTGGTTTGCCCTCTATGCAAGGGCAATCTCGAATATCGCAAATCGGCCCAGGAACTTGTTTGCAAGCCTTGCCGGCTGGCCTATCCCGTTCGGGATGACATCCCCGTGATGCTCGAGGATCAAGCCAGGCAACTGGGGGCCGACGAGGCATGAACTTCCGGGTCGTCGTTCCAGCCCGCTATGCGTCGACACGACTACCGGCAAAGCCGCTACTCGATCTGGGAGGCAAACCCATGGTGGTTCGGGTGGCCGAGAGAGCCAGGGAATCCGGAGCAGCGGAAGTGTGGGTTGCCACCGACCATCCGGCGGTGCGGGAAGCAGCAGAGGCCCACGGCATTCCAGTGGTGATGACCCGGGCCGATCACCCGAGCGGTACTGATCGCTTGGCGGAGGTTGCGGCCCTGCTCGATTGGGGTGACGACGAACTGGTCGTCAATGTCCAGGGCGATGAACCGCTTATCGAACCCGAAATCATCGCCCGTACCGCGGAACAGCTCGCGACCAGCGGTGCTGCAATTGCGACCGTTGCCCACCCCATTGTCGACTCCGCGGATTTCTTCAACCCCAATGTCGTCAAGGTCGTCTGCCGCGGGGATGGCGATGCGGTTTATTTTTCTCGTGCTCCTATCCCCTACGCACGTGATCATTTCGCCCGGGAAGGCGGTGGCGAGACCCTGCCCAGTGATTTTCCTGCCCTTCGCCACGTTGGCCTCTATGCTTATCGGACAAGTTTTCTGCGTGCCTACGCCGGTCTTGAACCGGCTCCCACCGAGCGCTTCGAATGCTTGGAACAACTTCGGGCTCTCTGGTACGGATTCCGGATTTCGGTCGTGGTGAGCGAAACGGCTCCAATTCCAGGGGTTGATACCCCGGAAGACGCAGTTCGCATGTGCAAATTCTTTGAGCAAAGGGTTTGACCGTGCCTGAAATACCGAGTAATTTTTCACATTTTATAAAGCCGGCGCTGATCGGCGCGAGAAGTCGATAACTCCATCAACGACAGACAAGCAGAGGGACTTTCATGAAACTCATCCTGTTGGGCGCTCCTGGCGCCGGCAAGGGAACGCAAGCCAAATTTATTTGCGAAAAATTTGGCATCCCCCAAATTTCTACCGGCGACATGTTGCGCGCCCAGGTCAAGGCTGGCACCCCGCTGGGCCTTGAAGCGAAAAAGCATATGGATTCAGGCGGTCTGGTACCCGATGCCGTGATTATCGGCATGGTCAAAGCTCGCCTCCAGGAGCCAGACTGCAAAAACGGCTACTTGTTTGACGGTTTTCCGCGCACCATTCCCCAGGCTGAGGCCATGAAGGAAGCGGGTGTGCCTCTCGATTTCGTGCTGGAAGTGGATGTGCCTGACGCCGACATTATCACTCGCATGGCGGGTCGTCGTGTGCACCTGGCCTCTGGCCGAACCTATCACGTGACCTTCAATCCGCCCAAGGTCGCGGGCAAGGATGATGTCACCGGAGAGGACCTCATCCAGCGCGAGGACGACAAGGAAGAGACCGTCCGGAAACGCCTTGAGGTCTACCACGCTCAGACCAAACCGCTGGTGGATTTTTACAGCAAGTGGTCGGCCGCTGGGGATGGCAAGGCCCCCAAGGTCCGCAAGGTGGCGGGCGTCGGCAGCGTGGATGACATCACCGCCCGCGTCTTCGAGGCCTTGAAGTAAGGGTCGATAGATGACGGCGAAGAACGCCTTCTATGCGCAGTCTGGAGGCGTCACCGCCGTCATCAATGCAACTGCGTGCGGCCTGCTTCAAGCGGCCCGCAGCCAGCCCGAAAAAATCGGCAAGGTCTTCGCCGGGCGCGACGGCATTATCGGCGCACTCACCGAGGACCTGATCGATACCAGCCTCGAGAGCGATGCCGACATCGCCCGGCTGAAGTCCACCCCAGCAGGTGCTTTCGGTTCCTGCCGCTACAAGCTCAAAAGCCTCGAAGAGCACAGGGCGCAGTACGAACGCCTGATCGAAGTTTTCCGGGCCCACGACATCGGCTACTTCTTCTATAACGGCGGCAACGATTCCATGGATACCGCCTGGAAAGTGTCCCAGATTGCGGAAAAGCTCGGCTATCCGGTGGTCTGTGTCGGGATTCCGAAGACTGTGGACAATGATTTGCCGCTGACCGACTGCTGCCCGGGGTTTGGGTCGGTCGCCAAGTATGTGGCGACTTCGATCCGTGAAGCGGGATTTGACGTGGCCTCCATGGCGCGTACTTCCACCAAGATCTTCGTGCTGGAAGTCATGGGTCGTCATGCCGGTTGGATCACCGCTGCCTGCGGATTGGCGTCGGAGGCGGAAGGCGAGCCGCCTCATCTGCTCCTTTTTCCTGAAGTTCCGTTCGATCCGGAGGCTTTCCTTTCCCGGGTCAAAGACTGTGTCGATCGGTTTGGCTACTGCACCGTCGGCGTCTCCGAAGGTCTGGCCGATGCGTCCGGCAAACTGATTGCCGAAGCCGGGTCCAAGGACGCTTTCGGTCACTCCCAGCTGGGTGGGGTCGGGCAGGTGGTGGCGCAGTTGATCAAGGACCGGTTGGGCCATAAGTACCACTGGGCTCTCGCCGATTATCTCCAGCGATCCGCCCGCCATATCGCATCCAGAACCGATGTGGAACAAGCCTATGCTTTGGGCAAGGCGGCGGTAGACCTGGCTCTGGCCGGCCGCAATGCCGTCATGCCGACCATAGACCGCAAGTCTGATCTTCCCTATACCTGGGAAATCGGGGTCGCTCCCCTGCAGGATGTCGCCAACGTCGAAAGAAAGATGCCGCGGGAATTCATTTCTCCCGACGGCTTCCACATTACCGACGCGTGCCGCGCCTATCTGCGCCCATTGATCGAAGGCGAGGATCCGCCGCCGTTCCGCGGCGGCCTGCCCGATTATGTGCGGCTCAAGAATCGTTCCGTGCCGAAGAAACTGGGAGAGTTCAAGCTCTGACAAGACCGGGCCGGCCGGACAGCAGTTTTTCCATCGATGTAAATTGACTCGTTAATAAAAGGAGGGAGTTAATGTCTACAGCGTTGTTATTGGCACTGGGGTGTGCCGTATTGGCCGTGCTCTACGGCTGGATTTCCAGTAGCCAGATTCTGAGCTTGCCGGCGGGCAATGCCCGCATGCAGGAAATCGCCAAGGCCGTCCAGGAGGGGGCTTCGGCCTACCTCGCCCGGCAGTACAAGACCATCGCCATGGTCGGCGGGATTCTGTTCTTGGTCATCGGGTTCGTGCCCAAGCTGGGCTGGCCCACCGCAATCGGCTTCCTGATTGGCGCAGTGCTTTCAGGTGCCGCCGGCTTCATCGGGATGAACGTCTCCGTTCGTGCCAACGTGCGTACTGCCGAAGCCGCTCGCGGCGGTATTGCTCCGGCACTGGCCGTTGCCTTCAAGGGGGGCGCCATTACCGGCATGCTGGTGGTGGGCCTCGGCCTCCTTGGCGTGGCCGGTTACTACGCGATCCTGCGCATGGGCGCCGGTGCCGATCCCGATCTGCACCATGTCATCGAGCCTCTGGTCGGCCTGGCCTTCGGTTCGTCCCTGATCTCCATCTTCGCTCGTCTCGGTGGTGGCATCTTCACCAAGGGGGCCGACGTCGGCGCTGACCTGGTGGGCAAGGTGGAAGCCGGCATCCCCGAGGACGATCCCCGCAATCCGGCGGTGATCGCCGACAACGTGGGCGACAACGTGGGCGACTGCGCCGGCATGGCTGCCGACCTGTTCGAAACCTATGCCGTGACCGTGGTGGCGACCATGGTGCTGGCGGCGCTGACGATCAAGTCGGCGCCCGGCCTGGGCGAGAACCTGATCCTCTACCCGCTGGCACTGGGTGGAGTGTCGATCATCGCCTCGATCGTTGGCTGTATCTTCGTCAAGGCCGCCGAAGGCGGCAAGATCATGGCGGCGCTTTACCGCGGACTAATCGTTGCCGGCGTGCTGGCGCTCATCGCGTACTACCCCATCACGTCCTGGCTGATCGGATCCGGTGATGCCGCGGCGAAGATCACCACCATGAGCATGTTCGGTTGCTCGGTCGTAGGCCTAGTTCTCACCGCTGCGCTGGTCTGGATCACCGAGTACTACACCGGCACCGATTATGCGCCGGTGAAGCACGTGGCTTCCAGCTGCCAAACCGGCCATGCCACCAACATCATTGCCGGTATCGGTGTGTCGATGAAGGCCTGTGCATTGCCGGTCATTTCGGTGTGTATCGCCATCTACGCCGCCTTTGCCCTGGGCGGGCTGTTCGGCATTGCGATCGCGGCTACATCCATGCTCTCAATGGCCGGCATCATCGTCGCCCTGGACGCCTACGGTCCGATTACCGACAACGCCGGCGGCATCGCGGAAATGTCTGGTCTGCCGAAGGAAGTGCGCGACGTCACCGACCCCCTGGATGCGGTCGGCAATACCACCAAGGCCGTGACCAAAGGCTACGCCATCGGCTCCGCCGGACTTGCCGCCCTGGTGCTCTTTGCCGACTACACCCACGGTCTGGAAGCGGCCGGCAGGACGGGCCTGACCTTCGACCTTTCCAACCACCTGGTCATCATCGGCCTCTTCATCGGCGGCTTGATCCCCTTCCTCTTCGCGGCCATGGCCATGGAGGCAGTGGGTCGTTCCGCCGGCGCGGTAGTCGTGGAAGTTCGGCGCCAGTTCAAGGAAATCGCCGGCATCATGGAAGGCACGGCCAAGCCCGATTATTCCCGGGCTGTGGACATGCTGACGGTGGCCGCCATCAAGGAGATGATGATTCCGTCCATCCTGCCGGTGGCGGTGCCCATCATTATCGGCCTTGTCCTCGGTCCCCAGGCCCTGGGCGGTTTGCTGGTAGGTACCATCGTCACGGGCCTCTTCGTGGCCATCTCCATGACCACCGGCGGTGGGGCCTGGGATAACGCCAAGAAGTACATCGAAGACGGCAACTTCGGCGGCAAGGGTTCCGAAGCCCACAAGGCTGCGGTGACCGGAGATACCGTCGGCGACCCGTACAAGGATACGGCCGGTCCGGCGGTGAACCCGCTGATCAAGATCATCAACCTGGTGGCACTGCTCATCGTTCCGCTCATGGCTTGATCTGGCGGCTTCGAAAAAAAGGCGGCCTAGGCCGCCTTTTTTCATGGGTCGGGTGGAGCGTGCCTACATTCGATCGGGATTGAGGGTGTAGATGCCGGTCAGCGAGGCATGCGCAAGAATGTGGCCGGCCATCGCGTCGCGCAGTTGGGAACCCGTGAAGCGGCTCTCCAATTCCAGGCACTCCAGGTCGAGAGCATAGACCGTGAAGACGTAGCGATGTACGCGTTCATCGTTCCAGGGAGGACAAGGACCGTCGTAGCCGTGATAGTCGCCCCGCATGTCGTTGTCGTCGGCAAACCAGCCCGTGTAATCGTTGATTCCCTGGCGGGTCCCGCAGGGGCCCTGGGGACCGCTCTTGCCGCGGGGCGTGACTTCGCGAGAAAACTCGCCGACCTGGAGTTCCCTGCGCTCTGCTGGCAGGTCGGCGAGCAACCAGTGGAAGAAGTCGACTCGCGGCAGGCTTTCCGGCACGCTACGACCTTCCTGGTTCACGTCGTCACCACGGCTGGGAACATCGGGATCGCAGCAAATAATGGCAAACGACTTCGTTCCGGGCGGGACGTCGCTCCAAGCCAAGTGTGGATTGAGATTGCGGCCCAAGCAAACGTGGTGGGCCGGGTCGGGCGTGCAAAAGGCGTAGTCGCCGGGAATGCGTTGCCCTTCCGAAAAGCTTGTGCTGACGAGTTTCATTTTCTCCTCCTCCTATTCTGCTGCCCGGCGTCGGAAATCAGCCGGACGGAACCCCAGGACCGCCAGTGTAGCGAAATAGGCGCTCGTGCCCAGGATTACGACGAGCGTGAGGTGGCCGACGCGATACAGGCTGCTCGCGGCGAGCCACTGTTCGGGGGGGCCAGCGGCAAAGATCAGCACGCCAGCCATGACGGCGAGTGCGACCGCGAGCTTCAAGGTGAATATCTGCCAGCCTGGTAGAGGATGGTAGACGCCTTGGCGACGCAGTCCGAAATAGAGTAGGGCGGCGTTGAGGCAAGCGGCAAGCCCGATGGATAGGGCGAGCCCGGCGTGACCGAGGTCGAAGCCGAAAATGAAAAGGGCGTTCATGGCTTGGGTGGCTGCCAGAGCGGCCAGGGCGATCTTGACGGGTGTCCTGATATTCTGCCGGGCATAGAATCCTGGAGCGAGGACCTTGACCAGGATGAGCCCGGTCAGTCCGACGCTATACGCGACCAGCGCTTCGCGAGTGCGGAAAACATCATCGGCGCCAAACGCGCCGTGATAGAACAGGGTTGAAATCAGCGGGACGGCCAAAAGGGTCAGTGCCAGGGCGGCGGGCAGTGCAAGCAGCAAGGTGAGGCGCAGGCCCCAGTCCAGCAGTCGTGAGTAATCGTCCTGGCGACCATCGGCATGGAATTTGGCAAGGGAGGGGAGCAGGATGGTGCCCAGTGCTGCTCCCAGCATTCCGGAAGGAAATTCCATCAGGCGGTCGGCATAGTAGAGCCATGAAACGCTGCCGTTGGCCAGAAATGACGCAAAGATGGTATTGATCAACAGGCTGATCTGGGAGACAGAAACGCCGACCATGGCCGGCCCCATGAGGGTCAGGATACGTCGGACTCCAGGATCGCTCCAAGCGGCACGCCAAGCCAAACTGGGGCGCGGCAGCATGCCAATGCGACGTAGGGCGGGGATCTGGATCGCCAATTGCAATATGCCGCCAATGACGACGGCCCAGCCAAGGGCAAGGACGGGCGGGTCGAAGTAAGGTGCGGCCAGGAGGGCCATGGCGATAAACGCCAGATTGAGCAAGACCGGCGTAAAGGCGGGCAGGGAAAAGCGGCTCCAGGTATTGAGCACCCCTCCCGCAAGAGCGACCAGCGACATGCAGAGGATGTAAGGAAAGGTGATGCGGGTGAGCTGAACGGTGAGCTCGAACTTTCCCGCGTCGGCGGAAAATCCCGGAGCGGAGACCCAGACCAGGATCGGAGCCGCAGCCATCCCCAATGTGGTCACGCAGACGAGTACGAGAAGAAGGAGGCTGGCGACATGGTCGACCAAGATATGGGTATCGTCGTCGCCGCGACGATGCTTGTACTCGGCCAGAATGGGCACGAAGGCCTGGGAGAAAGCTCCCTCGGCAAACATGCGGCGCAGCAGATTGGGAAGTTTGAACGCGACGAAGAAAGCATCGGTCGCGACGCCGGCACCGAATACGCGGGCGACGATGAAATCGCGCACGAAACCGAGTATCCGCGACAGCAGTGTCATGCCGCTCACTGTCGCGAGCACGCGCAGCAGGTTCATCTCGCCTCGTTGCCCGCCATCGGGCGCAAAAGCTATAATTCTACGCTTTGCTGCAGTAGCTCAGTTGGTAGAGCAACTGATTCGTAATCAGTAGGTCGGAGGTTCGATTCCTCTCTGCAGCACCAAATGTCAGGGGCTGGCTTTCGCCGGCCCCTTTGCGCGCTAGGGGTCCAGCTGGATTGGGTAAAGGGAATGCTGGAGGACGATCGCCGAGACGCGTGGCGGTCGTTCAGTGCGAACCGGCGCTTGCGGCGGTGAATTCGGCAAGCCAGGCCTTGTACTCCATGTCTGAGACAAGAATGTGGTGTCGCTACCACTCCGTGAGGAAGCGGTAAAGAGCTTCGCGATCCGGTGTCCCGGCACAGGCGGCCTCGAGGTGCCGGGTGAGCGCTCCCCAATACTGGTCGTGCTCTGCCCGCTGGGCCGCTAGGTCTGGGTATCCGGAAGCGGCAAGCAATTCTTCCTCGGCAGTGAAATGGACTTTCGCATAGAGGCAAAGAGCATTGAGAACCACATGTATCTGATTGCTCGCTTCGTTTCCGGTGGCGAGAAGCGCAGCGGCATCGTGGCACAGTTTGAGCAGCAATCGATGCTGGGTGTCCAAGGTGTCGTTGCCGACACTGAAGGCTGGATCCCATACAGGAACGTGTTCCATGGTAAGCGCACTTTCTGAGGACGGATCGCCTGCATGGTACAACTACTTGGGGATCGGGTGTGAGGCTGGGCCAAAAGGCGAGTTGGCGGTCCCGCAGGGCAATCAACTATACTTCGGCCCCGGCCTGCCGCAAGGCGAGGTCCTCTGTGACCGGTCCGATTGGGCCGGCGCCGTCTCCGCTTGGGAATCATGTCCGCTGGATCTTGTTATCACTGTGGTCAACCCGTGCCCGCCGATAGCGACCTAGCGGTCGTTGTCGGGGGAGCGGCGCGTTCCATGTGCTGCCCGGGTTGTCAGGCGGTCGCGCAGGCGATCGTCGATCATGGCCTCGAGGACTATTACCGCACGCGGGGCGCCCTTCCCGAAACCCCTCCGGACGCCGTTCCCGCAGAATTAAGTCGCCTCGCGCTTTTCGACCACGCCGATTTCCAGAAGAGCTTCGTCAAGGCCTTGGACGAGAACGAGCGGGAAGCCTCTTTGCTTCTCGAAGGAATCACCTGCGCTGCATGCATTTGGCTCAATGAAAGACATGTGGGCGGATTGCCCGGCGTTCTAGCCGTCGATATCAATTACGCCACGCGGCGTGCCCGGGTCCGCTGGGACGAATCGCGCATCAAGCTCTCGGATATTCTGGCCGCCATTGCCGCCATCGGTTATCGTGCCTATCCCTACGACGCCAATCGGCACGAGGAACTTGCCCGGAAAGAGCGGCGGGATGCGCTATGGCGACTCTGGGTCGCAGGGCTCGGCATGATGCAGGTGATGATGTACGCGGTGCCGGCCTACATTGCCGGCGAGGGCGACATGACCGCCGACGTGGAATCGCTCCTGCGTTGGGCGAGCCTTCTTCTTACGCTGCCGGTGGTCCTGTACTCCTCCGCCCCGTTTTTCCGGAATGCCTGGCGGGATATCCGCGTGCGGCGCGTCGGCATGGACGTTCCCGTCGCCCTGGGCATAGGCGCCGCTTTCGTTGCGAGTCTATGGGCGACGGTCGTCCGCTCGGGTGAGGTCTATTTCGATTCGATCACCATGTTTGTCTTCTTCTTGTTGGGAGGGCGCTTCCTCGAACTGAGTGCCCGACAGAAGGCGGTGAGCGTCACCGAAGCTCTGGCCCGGCTCATGCCGGCATTTGCCAATCGGGTGGAGGGGTATCCGGCAAGACGGGAGACCGAAGAGGTCATGGTGGGCGACTTGCGGTCTGGGGACCACATCCTCGTAAGGCCGGGGGAGACCCTCCCCGCCGACGGTACGGTCGTCGAAGGCAACAGTTCGGTCAATGAGGCGCTCCTCACCGGGGAAAGCCTACCCCTGCCGAAGAGGGTCGGGGATGTTGTGACCGGTGGTAGCGTCAATGTCGAGAGTCCGTTGCTGCTACGGGTCGAGCGGGTCGGGGAGGGAACGAGGCTCTCGGCCATCGTACACCTGATGGAGCGGGCAGCGACCGAAAAACCTCGCGTCGTCGAGCTCGCGGACCGCATTGCCAGCCGCTTCGTTGCCGCGTTGCTTGTGATTGCGATAGTTGCGGCGGCTGCCTGGGCTTACTACGATCCGCAACGAGCGCTATGGATTACGGTATCGGTGCTTGTGGTGACTTGCCCTTGCGCTCTGTCCCTCGCTACCCCTATTGCGCTTACGGTCGCCGCCGGTGCTCTGGCTCGGGACGGACTCCTGGTCACTCGTGGCCATGCGGTCGAAACGCTGGCTCGGGCAACTCACTTCGTCTTTGACAAGACTGGAACCTTGACCACCGGGCGGATGCAGCTCCGGGACGTGCTTGTTCTGGGGAAATTGTCCCGGCAACGGTGCCTGGCCCTGGCGGCATCCCTGGAAACGGCTTCCGAGCATCCTGTCGCAAGTGCCCTTCGTTGCGCGCCTGGTAGTGGGGATCACCTTGTTGCGCTGGATATTCAGCATGCACCGGGCTTGGGTATCGAAGGCGTCATCGACGGTCGGTGCTATCGAATCGGGCGCCCTGCATTCGTTTCCGATTGGGTAGGAGCTCCGCCTGCGGGGGCAATGACCACCGAGAATTCCGGCGATACGGTTGTGGCGCTCGCCGATCAAGAAGGCTGGCTTGCGCTCTTCTTCATCGCCGATACCGTCAGACCGGACGCTCGCGCCTTGATTCAGGAGCTCCGCCAAGCAGGGAAGAGCGTGGTATTGCTGACAGGGGATGGGGCGGGAGTCGCAACGCGAATCGGAGGGGAACTGGGTATTTCCGACATTCGCGCTGGCGCAACGCCCGAGGGGAAGCACGATTGCGTGACCGGATTGCAGCGAGAGGGGGCGGTGGTCGCCATGATTGGTGACGGCGTGAACGACGCGCCGGTCTTGGCGAGGGCGCAGGTCTCGGTGGCCATGGGGGGAGGGGCGGAACTGGCCCGGACCCAGGCGGATCTGGTGCTTTTATCAGAAAACCTCGATCACCTGAGGAGGGGGGTGCGTCGTTCCGGATGGACGCTCCGTATCATCCGCCAGAATCTCTGGTGGTCCTTCGCCTACAATTTCGTCGCACTTCCCCTGGCCATCGCCGGGTACGTCACGCCCTGGATGGCCGGGATCGGCATGTCGGCCAGTTCCCTGTTGGTAGTGCTCAATTCCTTGCGCATCCAGCGCATCGAGGAGGCTTGATGGAAAGCCTGTATCTTCTGATCCCCCTCTCCGTCGTCCTGGTATTCCTGATTGCCTTGTTATTTTGGTGGTCGGTGAAGAGCGGTCAATTCGACGATCTGGAAGGCCCGGGATTTCGCGTATTGATGGACGATGATCGGGAGGAAAATGTGCCGGAACCGGGAGATTCGAAAAAAAACGCCGGAGAAAACCAAAAAAGTCAGAAGGTTTGACCTGGGTCAACACCGCCGCCGGCGAGTCGCTGCACTATTCTTCCCAGGTGAAGCGCGTGCTTCACAGCAGTTCTCTGTTGGGGTTGGGGTGCGTTGCGACGCACCTTTTTTTTGCCCAATTTCTGCGAGCGTCTTTTGGTCACGCCCCCGCTCGCCTGTCGAGTCCGCCTACTCCCAAGGGATTAGGCCGGTGTAGATAATTCGTAGGTTGATCTATATCAATCTTGGGCTTTCGATCTAGAATAACATCTCGGTCCAAATGCCGCCTTGGGTTGCAAGGGGGTGGCTTAGGGGTTTTTTTCTTAAACGAGAGGTGGGTCCATGTCGGAAACGCAAACCACATACAATTATAAGGTCGTACGGCAATTCGCCGTCATGACCGTCATCTGGGGCATCGTCGGGATGTTGGTCGGCGTCATTATTGCCGCCCAGTTGGTCTGGCCTGAGCTCAATTTTGGTCCTTGGCTTCACTTTGGCCGGTTGCGTCCTTTGCACACCAATGCGGTGATTTTCGCCTTCGGCGGCTGTGCCCTTTTCGCCACGTCGTACTGGTGCGTTCAGCGTACCTGTCACACTCGGCTCTTTGCCGGTCCGCTGGCGGCCTTCACGTTCTGGGGCTGGCAAATCGTCATTGTTCTCGCGGCCCTGTCCCTGCCTCTCGGGATCACGACCGGCAAGGAATACGCCGAACTCGAATGGCCCATTGACATCCTGATCACGCTGGTCTGGGTTTCATACGCCATCGTCTTCTTCGGAACTATCGCCAAACGTACCGTTTCCCATATTTATGTTGCGAACTGGTTCTTCGGATCGATGATCCTGGCTGTAGCGCTGCTTCACCTGGTGAATAGCTGCGAAGTTCCGGTGTCTTTCCTCAAGTCCTACTCCTGCTACGCCGGGGTTCAGGATGCGATGATCCAGTGGTGGTATGGTCACAACGCGGTGGGCTTCTTCCTGACCGCCGGCTTCCTGGGCATGATGTACTACTTCGTGCCGAAGCAGGCTGGCCGTCCCGTCTATTCCTATCGCCTGTCAGTGGTGCACTTCTGGGCACTGATCTTTACCTACATGTGGGCGGGTCCCCACCACCTGCACTACACGGCGCTGCCTGACTGGACCCAGTCGGTCGGGATGCTGTTCTCCCTGATTCTGCTGGCTCCCTCCTGGGGAGGCATGATCAACGGCATCATGACCCTGTCCGGCGCCTGGCATAAGCTGCGTGACGACCCGATCCTGAAGTTCCTGGTGACTTCGCTGTCTTTCTACGGCATGTCGACCTTCGAAGGGCCGATGATGTCCATCAAGACGGTCAATGCCCTGTCCCACTACACCGACTGGACCGTCGGCCATGTGCACTCAGGTGCCCTGGGTTGGGTGGCCATGGTCTCGATCGGCTCCCTGTACTACCTCCTGCCGCGCCTTTTCGGCAAGG
>DAORDK010000069.1:0-17400 GCA_035345935.1 Rhodocyclaceae bacterium
CGCTCTTCGCACCTGCCCAGGTGGCGGAATTGGTAGACGCACTAGTTTCAGGTACTAGCGCTTAACGGCGTGGGGGTTCGAGTCCCTTCCTGGGCACCAGATTCAGCAAAGCCGGCTTCCGCCGGCTTTTGCGTTTAGGGCGCGCGCAACCGATATACGACCGCGTATAGCGGCGCATCATACCATCGCGCAGGATGGATCAGGACTTTGGCCGCAGGACGTCGTTCCGGGTCACCGCCTGCTGACACGTCGGGCACAGCAGCCGGGCAAATGCATGGCGATCGGTGATCCGGATGCGGCGCCCCTCGCGGTCGATCATGCCCGCCTCTTCGAGATTGCGCAGGGCACGGGAAAGATGCGGTTGACTGGCGCCAAGGCGCTGGGCGAGTTTCATGTACGGAAGCGAGATGTTGTATTCGCTGCGTAGAGGCTCGCCCCTCCGCACCCGCCCCTCGCCGCAATGCAGGTAACAGGCCAAGCGTTCGATGGTACTGCGGTTCTGCAGCCCCTCGAGTTCCTCGTACAGATCCGCCACATCGTCGGCCAGCAGATTCATCAGCCGGCGCGCGAAAAGTACCGAGGCATCGATCCAATTGGCAAGAGTCGCCATAGGAACGAGGACGACGCTCGCCTCGGTCAGGGTGCGCAATTCATAGGCCGAAGGCGTCCCCGTGAGCGCATTCTCGAGACCCATGCAGTGCCCGGTTCTGGCAATCCGGACGACATGTTCGACGCCGTTGCGATTGCTCAGGACCACTTCAAGGCTTCCGTGAACCACCAGAAACATCCCGGCCGGCGTACTTCCCTTACGGATGACGGATTCTCCGGGAGTGTGCCGCCGATGCACGTCTGCATCGGTGAAGAATTCGCAGAACGGTTCCCGATGCATCAGTCCCCCGAGCAATCCACTCGCGCCGAGAGCCGACATTTCGCTGGCGGAAAGTGCCACGACAGGCGTCCTGAAAATGAGAAGCGCTCACGCTAGCATCGCAGCATTGTGCGGTATATAGTTCAATCGTATTATCCGCCCCCCACCTTTGGTTTCATGGCGCCTCTGGAAGAGTGCCTTCTCACCGACCGTATTGGACTACAGGCATCCCATGGGTCTATGCCGTTCGGGAAAGATCGGGAGTCGGCGCTCCCCGACGCGACGCGCCGTCATCTCTTTTCGTCCGCGTTAGCCTGGACAACACTCCTCGCTTGCCGTGGGGTCTCGGCGGGAATGCCCACCCTTCTGGAAAGCGACGTATCGGTCATTTTCGAAAACGGTCTCTACACGGGCCGCTTCAGTTGGCTGATCCCGGTTCCCACCTCCATTGCCTGGGACGTCCTCACCGATTTCGACCACATGGCCGATTTCGTACCTAACCTGGAGAGCAGCCGGATAATTGCGCGGGACGGGGGAAGTATTACCTTCGCGCAGAAAGGCCGCGTGAAATTCGGCATTTTCAGCTTCGGCTTCGAATCCCAGCGGCGGGTCGAACTGCGTCCGCGCGAGGGACTCCTTCTTGCCCAGGCGCTCTCAGGAACCGCAAAGCACATGGCGAGCGAAACCCACCTCGCCGAAGAAGAGAATGGAACCCGACTCGATTACCGGATCGAGATGATTCCCGGTCGCTGGTATCCGAGCAGTCTCGGCATCGCCGGCATGCGCCACGAGGTCGCCGAGCAATTCACCGCCATTGCTGCGGAAATGGTGCGGCGGGCTGAAGGCCGCCGGGGGCCGTGAATCTTAGTTGAACGGATGCTGGCGCAGGATGGTTTCGTCCCGCTCCGGGCCCGTGGACACGATGGCAATGGGCACGCCGCAGAGGCTTTCCAGGCGATCGAGATAGGCCCGAGCATTGGCTGGGAGAGCTTCCCAGCGCTTGGCGCCCACCGTGGACTCGGCCCATCCGGGAAGCGTTTCGTAAATCGGCTCGCAGCGGGCCACTTCGTCGGCCCCTATCGGCAGGAGTTCGATTTCCTTGCCATCCAGACGGTACCCGGTACAGAGCTGCAGTTCGTCCAGGCCGTCGAGCACATCGAGCTTGGTGATGCACAGGCCGGTAAGCCCATTGATGCGGGCGGAACGCCGCAGGGCCGCAGCGTCGAACCATCCGCAGCGGCGCTTGCGGCCGGTCACCGTCCCGAATTCGCGGCCCACCTGGGACATCTGGTATCCCGGGCAACCGGCAGTCTCGATGTCGAGCTCGCTGGGGAAGGGGCCGCCGCCGACCCTGGTGCAGTAGGCCTTCGTGATGCCCAGGACGTAGTGAAGCATGCCGGGGCCAACGCCAGAACCCGCCGCTGCCTGGCCGGCGACGCAGTTGCTGGAGGTCACGAACGGATAGGTGCCATGGTCGATGTCGAGCAGCGTGCCCTGGGCGCCTTCGAAGAGCAGATTGTGGCCGGCCTGATTGGCGGCATAGAGCGCAGCCGAAACGTCGGTCACAAGGGGACGGATGGCGACGGCGTCAGCCATTGCGCGGTCATAGACCGCCTGGAATTCGACCGGAGCTGCCTTCAGGTATTGGGTGAGGACGAAGTTGTGGTAGTCCAGGATCTCGCCGAGCTTCTCGGCGAAGCGCTCGGGATGGAACAGGTCATAGACCCGCAATCCGCGCCGGGAGACCTTGTCTTCATAGGCGGGACCGATGCCCTTGCCGGTGGTACCGATCTTCTTGTCGCCGGCCTTGACGGCCTCGCGGGCCTGATCGATGGCCGCGTGATAAGGCAGGATCAGGGGACAACCCGGACTCACCTTGAGGCGGGAGCGGACGTCGATGCCGCCCTTTTCCAGTTCGGCGATTTCCGCCAGTAGATGGTGGATGTCGAGAACCACGCCATTGCCGATGTAACACTCGACGCCTTCGCGAACGATCCCTGAGGGCACCAGGTTGAGCTTATAGACCTTTTCTCCAACCACCAAGGTGTGGCCGGCATTGTGGCCCCCCTGGAAACGGACCACGCCCTGGGCATGGTCGGTGAGCCAATCGACGATCTTGCCCTTTCCTTCGTCGCCCCACTGGGTCCCGACGACGATGACGTTCTTGGCCATGTTCTCTTAATCCTCGTTGATTGCTTCGATAATCCAACGCCCGCCCACCAGGACCAGCTTGCGGTCACAGCGGGGCGCTTCGCAGGCGGTTTCCCCCGGGAGCAAGGCGACGACCACCTCTCCCTTGGCCCGCAATCCCGCCACCGTGGCCGCCAGGGCGTCATCCCGCTCGACGTGGGGGGCAAGAATTGCTCCAGGCGTGGCGCCTGCCGGTACCAGGCGTCCTACTTCGCGCAAGTCGAGGGAGAAGCCGGTCGCCGGTCGTGAGCGGCCGAAGGCCCGGCCCGCGCCGTCGTAGCGCCCGCCCAAGGCCAGCGCCGCAGGATATCCCGGTCCATAGGCGGCGAAGACGACGCCATTGTGGTAGTGGTAGCCGCGCAGGTCGGCGAGATCCAGGGAAAATGGCAGCTCCGGCGCCCCCGAAACCAGATGGGTCAAGGCACCCAGCGCAGCGGATATCGCCGGGACGGCGGGCAGTTGCGCCGCGGCCCGGGCCAAGGTGTCGGCACCGCCATAGAGTTCCGGCAGGCGAAGGAAGGCGGAACGATAGGGATCGGCAACTTCAGCGCAGGCTTCCCTAAGGCCGGGAACGTCCTTCTTCTGCAGCAGCCCCAGAATGGCTTCCTCGTCGTCGGACGATAGCCCGGCGGCCTCGGCCAGGGCGCGGAATATCCCCACATGCCCAAGGTCGATGCGAATCGCCGGGACACCGATCTCGGTCAGCGCCGAGGCCATCAGGCGGACGATCTCCAGATCGGCGGCGATGCCCCCGAAACCGTAGAGTTCGGCCCCCAGTTGGAGCGGCTCGCGGCTCGCCACCACGCTGGCCGGCAGCGTATGCACCACGCTTCCGCAATAGCATAACCGGGTGACCCCCGCGTGATTGAGCAGATGGGCGTCGATGCGCGCCGCCTGGGGCGTGATGTCGGCCCGCACGCCCAAGGTGCGGCCGGACAACTGGTCCACCAGCTTGAAGGTCTTCAGATTGAGGTCCTGGCCGGCCCCCGTCAGCAGTGAATCGAGATATTCCAGGGTTGGCGGCATGACCAACTGGTAGCCACGGCAGTGGAAGTGGTCGAGGAGGCGCCGGCGCGCGGACTCCAGCACCAGGGCCTCGGCGGGCAGCGCGTCGGCGAGATATTCGGGGAGCAGCCAGTTCATTGAAAGAGAGCCAGGAGGACGAGGCCGACAAGCATGGAAGTCAAGCCGATAAAGCGAATCTGCCCATCGGTCATGCGAGTGAGACGAATAAACGTCTCACGCCACGCCCGCGGCGCGACGAAGGGCATCACCCCTTCGAGCACCAGCATGAGGCCGAAGGCGAGCAGCAGGGAGGTGGTCATCGGTGCTTGCCGTCACTCTCGCCACCCCGGCCCACGCTTTTCATATACTTGAAGAATTCGGATCCGGGCTCGACCACCAGCACGTCGGTCTTGCTCTTGAAGCTGTTGCGATAGGCTTCCAGGCTACGGTAGAAGGCATAGAACTCCGGGCTCTGGCCCATGGCCTGGGAGTAGATGGCAGCGGCCTTGGCGTCGCCCTCGCCCTTGATCTTCTGAGCGTCGCGATAGGCTTCGGCGACGATGATTTCCCGCTGCCGGTCCGCGTCGGCACGAATCTTTTCGGCCTCGGCGGCACCTTCGGAGCGCAATTCGTTGGCCACCCGCTTGCGCTCGGCTTCCATGCGGCGATAGACCGCCTCGCTCACTTCGGTGGGCAGTTCGACCCGTTTCAAGCGTACGTCGACGATCTGGACGCCGATCTTGCGCGCATCGGCGTCGGCCTTGACCAGCATATCGGCCATGATCTTGTCCCGCTCGCCGGAGACGACGTCATGCACCGTGCGTTTGCCGAATTCCTCGCGCAGTCCGGCATTCACCGTCTGGTTGATGCGAGTGCGGGCGCGGGATTCGTCCCCACCCACGGAGATGTAGTAGTGCTTGGGATCGATGATGCGCCACTTGATGTAGGAATCGACCAGGACGTTCTTCTTCTCGGACGTGATGAAGCGTTCGGGGTCAGCGTTGTCCAGGGTGAGGATGCGCTTTTCGAAATAGCGCACGTTCTGAACCAGGGGAACCTTGACGTAGAGCCCGGGCTCGGTGATCACGTGCCTCACCTCACCCAACTGGAAGACCAAGGCGTACTGGCGTTGATCGACGGTGAAGACCGCCATGGCGACGATGGCGAGCAGGATGGCGAAAACGAAGCCAAACAGGCCGAAAGAGGGTTTCATTGGCGGCCCTCCCGTTCACGACCGCGTAGAGCGTCACGATCTCGCGGATTGGTCGAGGAATAGACCTGCGGAGCTTTTTCCATCTGGGGCGGAGACTCGCTCGACAGGGGCGCGGCACGGGCCTGCGTCGCGGACGGCTCCACCGCGCCTGTCGGCGCCGCAACGGCCGCGCCGGCCGCCTGGAGCAGTTTGTCCAGTGGGAGATAGAGCAGGTTGCCCTGGCCCCGGGAATCGATCAGCACCTTGCTGGTATTGGAATAAACCTGCTGCATGGT
The DNA here is from genome assembly GCA_035345935.1 of Rhodocyclaceae bacterium. Classification (GTDB taxonomy): domain Bacteria; phylum Pseudomonadota; class Gammaproteobacteria; order Burkholderiales; family Rhodocyclaceae; genus SSSZ01. Next base: position 5,552 of record DAORDK010000069.1, read on the forward strand.
TTCCAGGTAGAGTCGCTGGCGCGTGACTTCAGGCGCCTTGGCATATTCGATCTGCAGTTGCTTGAAGCGGGAAGCATCACCCTCGGCGGTGGCAATCAGGCGCTGGCGATAGCCGTTGGCTTCCTCGTTCAATCGAGCCGCCGTGCCCTTGGCCTTCGGAATGACGTCGTTGGCGTAGGCCTGCCCTTCGTTCTTCTGCCGTTCGCGATCCTGGCCGGCCTTGACCGCGTCGTCGAAGGCCGACTGGACCTGCTCCGGAGGCTGGGCGTTCTGCATGGTCACCTTGGAAATCAGAATGCCGCTCTTGTAACGATCGAGGATGTCCTGCATCAGTTTTGCAGCGTGGGTGGCAATCTGTTCGCGGCCTTCATAGAGAACGTAATCCATCTTGCTCTTGCCGACGATCTCGCGCAGAGCCGCTTCGGCAGCCCCGATCACCGCGTCATCGGGATTGCGGTTGTTGAACAGGAATTCGACGGGGTCCTTGAGGATGTATTGGACTGCGAACTGGATATTGACGATGTTCTCGTCGTCGGTAAGCATCAGGGCTTCCTTGAGGACCTTGTTGCGCTCGCTGCCGCGGTAGCCGATTTCCACCGTCCGCACTCCGGACAGATTGACCAATTCGTGGGATTCGACCGGATAGGGGAAGCGCCAGCGCAGACCAGGCTCGGTGGTTTCCTTGAAGCTGCCGAAGCGCAGAACCACGCCGCGCTGTGACTGGTCGACGATGTAAAAGCCTGAGGCCAGCCAGACCACGGCGATCAGCCCGGCCAGAAGCCCAAGCCCTCCCCCCAGGAATTTGGGATTGAAGTCGATCTGCGGCATGCGCGGGCCGTCGCCGCCCCCGTTACCGCCGCCCTTCTTGCCGAACAGGCCGGCGAGCTTGCGATTCAAATCGCGCCACAATTCCTCCAGATCCGGAGGTCCTTGATTGGGACGCTTCGGCCCGCCGGAATCGCCGCCGTCATTACCGCCGCGGTTGCCCCATTGAGGATCGTTGAGCGACATCAGTATGCCGAGAGTTGGGATCATGGATGAATTGTGAGCAGGTTACGAAGCTTCCAGGTCAGCAGGGGCGGTTTCGTCAGCCGCCCCCTGGCGGGCGGCCGCTTTGTCGCGGGCGGCCTCGGCGAGGGCGCCGCGCAGCAGATCGAGTCCTAAGCCCGAGCGGGCACTGACGCGAACCCGGCGGATTTTATCATACTCGTCCAATTCGACCCCGGGCCCGGCCTCGGTCAGGTCGATCTTGTTCCAGACCAGAAGTTGAGGCACCCGGTCGGCACCGATTTCGGCGAGCACCTTATTTACCTCGAGCATTTGTTCCTCGCGCGCGTGACTCGCGCTATCGACCACATGCAGGAGCAGGTCGGCAGCGGCGGTAGCCTCCAGAGTGGCCTGGAATGCGGCGACCAGGGAATGCGGCAGATCGCGGATGAAACCCACAGTGTCCGAGATGACGATGCTTCCGGCCCCCTCGACCCAAAGTTTTCTGGATGTCGTATCGAGGGTGGCGAACAACTGATTGGCCGCATAGACGCCGGCCTTGGTCAGGGCGTTGAAGAGCGTCGACTTGCCCGCATTGGTATAGCCTACCAGGGAGACGCTGAGGACATCCCGCCGACCCCGGGCCTTGCGTTGGACGTCCCTTTGGCGCGAGAGGCGGTCGAGGCGCTCCTTGAGCGTCTTGACGCGGTTCCCCAGGAGGCGGCGGTCGGTTTCCAACTGGGTTTCCCCGGGTCCCCGCAGGCCGATCCCGCCGCGTTGCCGCTCCAGGTGGGTCCAACCCCGCACGAGGCGGGTGGACAAATGCTCGAGCTGGGCCAGCTCCACCTGCAGCTTGCCTTCGGCACTCTGGGCACGGAGGGCAAAGATATCGAGGATCAGGCTGGTGCGATCGATCACCCGGCAGTTGAGCGCCCGCTCCAGATTTCTTTCCTGGGCGGGGGACAGTTCGTGATTGAAAATCACCAGATCCGCCTCGGTCGCAGCGAGCAAAGCGGAAATCTCTTGCACCTTGCCCTTGCCGGCGAAAGTCTTGGGATCGGGACTGTGGCGGCGCCCCCCGAGTTCGGCGCAGACGATGCCACCCGCCGAAGCGGCCAACAGGCGGACCTCTTCGAGCTGGTCGTCGTAGTCGCGTTGGCCGAAATCGAGCTGCACGACCACCGCCCGTTCACCGGCGGCGGGGCGCTCAAGCATCTGGAATGCGCACGAACAGGACTCGGACCACCTCGCGGAGGACGGTCCGTCGCAGAAACTTACTCGGCAGCCGCCTGTTCCTGCTGAATATTGACCGGACGGGCCGGGACTACCGTGGAGATCGCGTGTTTGTACACCATCTGGGTCACGGTATTTTTGAGCAGTACGACGTACTGGTCGAAGGATTCGACCTGACCTTGGAGCTTGATGCCATTGACCAGGTAGATCGAAACCGGCACATGCTCCCGGCGCAGCGCGTTGAGGAACGGGTCTTGTAGCATTTGCCCTTTGTTGCTCATGGTGTGGACTCCACGTGTGTTGTTATGAACCGCAAATGTACCGAATTTCGATTCGGCTGCCAAAGTATTATTTCTTTTCAGCGTACGGATTGTGACCGGCGACGAACTGAATGCGCAGCGGCGTGCCTTGCAGCTTGAACGCCTCGCGGAAGGTATTTTCGAGATAGCGGCGATAGCTGTCGCCGATATGATCGACGGCGCTGCCGTGGACGACGATCACCGGAGGGTTGGAACCCCCTTGATGAGCGTAGCGCGGCTTCGGGCGAAAGAGACCGTGGCGGGGCGGGGCCTGACGGGCAACGGCATCTGCCAGGACCCGGGTAAGACGGGGCGTCGAGAGCTTGGCCATGGCGGCAGCATAGGCACTGTCCACCGATTTGAACAAGGCGTCCAGCCCGACGTTTTCCTTGGCTGAAATGAAGTGGAAGCTGGCGAAATCGAGGAACTTGAGCTTGCGCTCGAGAACGGCCCGGGTCTGCTCGCGAACGTAGCGGTCTAGGCCGTCCCACTTGTTGATGGCGACAACGAGGGCACGCCCCGATTCGACCACAAAGTCGGCGATGTGGGCATCCTGGTCAGAGACGTCCTGCCGGGCGTCCACCATCAGGATCACCACCTGGGATTCCTCGATGGCCTGCAGCGTCTTGACCACCGAGAATTTTTCCACCGCCTCGAAAACCTTCCCGCGCCGTCGCATTCCCGCGGTATCCACCAGCACGTAGCGACGCCCCCGCCGTTCAAAATCGACGGCTATGGCGTCCCGGGTAGTCCCGGGAGCGTCGAAGGCGATGACCCGCTCTTCGCCCAGCAGGGTGTTGATGAGGGTCGACTTGCCGGCATTGGGGCGCCCGACCACGGCCACCCGGATGGCACTCGTGTCCTCTTCCTCCTCCTCCGGCTCCGGGAAGGTTTCGAGGGCGAGTTCGACAAGACCGCGTACGCCCTCGCCATGGGCGGCAGAGATGGCATGGGGCTCACCGAGGCCAAGCTCGTGGAAATCCGCCACGACCATGCCCGGATTCATCCCTTCCGTCTTATTGACTGCCACCAGGACAGGACGGTCAAGGCGGCGCAGCCGATTGGCGATCTCCTTGTCGTGGGGCGTCACGCCATTGCGACCGTCTACGACGAAGACGACCGCATCGGCCTCGGCGATGGCTTGTTCGGTCTGACGTGCCATCTCGTGCAGGATGCCGTCCTTCACCAGAGGTTCGAAGCCACCGGTATCGACGACCAGATGAGGTTTGCGGCCGAGCCGGCCGTGACCGTAATGACGATCCCGCGTCAAGCCGGGCTGATCGGCGACCAGCGCGTCGCGGCTCCGGGTCAGGCGATTGAATAAGGTCGACTTGCCGACATTCGGTCGTCCCACCAGAACGAGAGTGGGTTTCATGCCGACACCGCTACGAATCCGGGGTATTCGAAACTCATTCGACGCCTAGGGCGGCGACACCGCCACCTTGCGTCTGAATCAGGAACCCGGAGCCCACCACCTGGGGCGCCGCCGCGATGGCGCCGCCTTCTGCGTTGTAGCGCGCGGCGAACGATCCGTCCTCGCGACTCAGGAAATGAAGCACGCCCTTGGCGTCGCCTACCGCGACCAGGCCTCGGCGAACCGCCGGCCCGGAAACCCGCCGGTGAGCCAGCTTGTCCTGCTTCCAGACCGAAGCACCGGAGGAGCGGTCCAAGGCATGCACGGCGCCGTTGTCATCGGTGAGAAAGAGATAGCGTCCGTCCAGGGCGATGCCCGCCGCGGAAGAGAAATCCCGCGCCCACAGGAGGTTGCCGCCCTGTCCGAGATCGAAGCAGGCGACCCGCCCCTGGAAGGCCGCCGCACAGACCTGGCGGCCGTCGACCACCGGCGGCGCGACCACGTCGGCAACCCGGTCGAGCTCGGTGGCCCCTTTGGGCAGGGCCACCGTGCCTTCCCAGACCGGCCCTCCGTTATTGAGCGCCAGGGCCACCAACTTGCCCCCCGGGAATCCGGCGAAAACATAGCGATCGGAGAAAACCGGCGCAGCAATGGAGCGCAGAGACAATGACGGCGTCGGACGTTGATAAATCCACTTGCGCTTGCCGTCAGCGACGTCCAGGAGACTGATCCGGTTGTCTCCGCTTCGCACGGCAACCCCGTTGTCGCCCACCGCCGGCGGCGCGAGCACTTCGCTGGAGACCTTGGCCTGCCAGAGCGGCTTGCCATCCTGGGCCGCAAAAGCGAGCACATCGCCCTTGGGCGTTCCCACCACCACCAGTTTTCCGTCGCTGCCAACGCCGCCGGAAAGCGACTGGCCGGCATTGATGCGCCAAGCCTGGGCGCCGTTGTCGAACCTGACGAGGTTCCCTTCGCCGTCGGCAACGAAAACCGATCCGCCGACGACGGCAGGCACCAGGACATAATTTCCTGCCTTGCCGAGACTGGCCCGCCACTCGGGTTTGATCTCCACGGTCGGCGTGAATGACGTCAGTTCCGCCATCTTGGGACCCGATGCAGCGAACGGGTTCATCGCGTCGATGGCATCGGATACCGTGGCGCACCCCCCGCAAGCAAGCAGGCCTGCCAACAAGAGGCTTATTCTGACCGGCCGCCTCACGCGGCGTCTCCCAGGCTATCCAGTTTCTGCTGGACGACTTCACGATAGGGATTGCCACCCTGGGCCTTCGGTTTGGCTTCCAGGCGATCGAGGGCCGTCTGGTACGCTGTTCTCGCCTCCGCCTTCTTGCCTTGGGCCGCCAGGACATCGCCGCGCAGTTCGGCAAAGCGCCCGTCGAAAGCTGCGCCGTGTCCGGCGGAAAGCTGTTTCAGCGCCTCGTCGTAGGCCTGCTCGTCGAGCAGCAGGGCAGCCAGGCGCAGGCGTGCGATGTCCTTGAGTTCGTCCTTGCCGTTATCCGCCACCCAACTCAGCTGGGCCCGGGCAGTCTTGCCGTCCCCGGCTTCGAAGGATGCCTTGGCTGCGACCAGGGCACCCAGAGACGCGTAGGGCGTGGAGGTGAATTTCTCTGCAAGTTCGCCAGCGACGGTTTTGACCCGCTGCATGTCGCGCGCCGCCACCGCCTGCTCCAAGGCCGAGTAGATCGCCGATGCCTGGGCCGCCTGGCCGCGCTGATACCAGTTCCAGCCCTGCCAGGCGACGACGCCCAGGGAGACCGCGAGGACCAGCCCACTCACCAGGTTGCCGTACATCTTCCACCAGGTCTTGAGGGAGTCTATCTGCTCCTGTTCTTCGAGATCGTAATGGGCCATGGCGCTTAATCCTCTTCTTGGATGTCGATCAGTTGTCCGATGATGGCTTCCGCCAAATCATCGACCTTGAGTTGGGTTTGTCCCGCACCCTCTTCCCGGAGCGGCTTGAGTTGAGCTTCGCCGACGGCAGCCTCGTCATCGCCGATGACCACCGCAAACAACGCGCCGCTAGCGTCGGCCTTCTTCATTTGCGATTTGAAGCTCCCGCCACCGCAGTGCAGGACGACATTGATCCCCTGGTCCCGGAGGCCTTCTGCGGCGCGGAAGGCGAGCCGGGTCGCCGCATCGCCCTGATGGACGACGTAGACGTCGGGTGCAGGGGCAGCGGGTTCGCCACCGGAATCCCTGATCAGGGCGATCAGGCGTTCGACACCCATGGCAAAACCGCAGGCGGGCGTGGGCTTGCCGCCCAACTGGGCGACCAGCCCGTCGTAACGGCCTCCGGCACAGACGGTCCCCTGGGCGCCGAGGCGGTCGGTGACCCACTCGAAGACGGTCAGGTTGTAGTAGTCGAGCCCGCGAACCAGCCGAGGATTGACCGAATAAGGGATGCCCGCGTCGCGCAGAACCCGCTGCACGCCTTCGAAATGGGCAAGCGACTCCTCTCCGAGGAAGTCGATGAGCCTGGGCGCTGCCGCACAGAGGTCCTGCATGGCGGGATTCTTGGTATCGAGGATGCGGAGTGGATTGGTGCGCAGGCGGCGGCGGGCGTCTTCGTCGAGCAGTTCAGCGTTCGCTTCGAAATACGCGACCAGTTCGGCGCGGTGCTTGGCCCGCTCCTCCGGCTGGCCGAGGCTGTTCAGTTGCAGGGCGATTCCGTCCAGCCCAAGGTCGGCCCAGAGTCGTGCGCCCATGAGGATCATCTCGGCGTCGATATCCGGCCCCGGGTATCCGAAGGCCTCGACGCCCACCTGATGGAATTGCCGGTAGCGCCCCTTCTGCGGCCGCTCGTGCCGGAACATGGCGCCCAGGTAGTACAGGCGCTGCGGCTGCTGAGCGGCGAGGTTGTGCTGGACGACTGCGCGGACGCAACCGGCGGTTCCTTCGGGACGCAGGGTCAGGGGCTCGCCGTTCAGGCTGTCGACAAAGGAGTACATTTCCTTTTCGACAATGTCGGTCACTTCGCCGATGGCGCGCTTGAACAGCGGCGTCGGCTCGACAAGGGGCATGCGGATCGGGCGGTAGCCGTAGGCCTTCAGCCAGGACCGCACCGTGTCCTCGAACATCTCCCAGAATTCGGCTTCTGCCGGCAGGATGTCGGGCATCCCGCGCACAGCCTGGAGGGCTTGGCTCATAGGGGCAGCTTCTTCTTGTAGGTGCGCTGGACGTAGCGCTCGATGATTTCCTTGAATTCGGAGGCAATGCGCTCGCCCTTCAGGGTGGTGGTCTTGACGCCATCCTCATAGACCGGTGCCGAAGGAGCTTCGCCCGTCCCCGGCAGCGAGATACCGATATTGGCGTGCTTCGATTCGCCCGGACCGTTGACGATGCATCCCATCACCGCCAGGGTCATGGTCTCGGCTCCATCGTAATGGAGACGCCATTCGGGCATGCGGGCGCGGACGAAATCCTGCACCTCGCCGGCCAGTTCCTGGAAGAAGGTACTGGTGGTGCGGCCGCAGCCCGGACAGGCGGCGACCATGGGAGTGAAGGCCCGCAGGCCCATGGTCTGCAGGATTTCCTGGGCGACGATCACTTCCTGACTGCGGGAACCGCCGGGCTCCGGAGTGAGGGAAACCCGGATCGTGTCGCCTATGCCGTCCTGCAGGAGGACGGCAAGCGCCGCAGTCGAGGCGACGATGCCCTTGGAGCCCATACCGGCCTCGGTGAGGCCCAGGTGCAGGGCGTAGTCGGCGCGCCGCGACAGCTCGCGGTAGATGGCGATCAGATCCTGCACGCTGGAGACCTTGCAGGAGAGAATGATGCGCTCGCCGGGCATGCCCAGGGCTACCGCCCGTTCTGCCGATTCCAGGGCCGAGGTGACCATGGCATGACGCATCATTTCGCCGGCGTCGAGAGGCTCGGGGCGGCAGCTGTTCTCGTCCATGAGGCGCGCAAGGAGATCCTGGTCGAGACTGCCCCAATTGACGCCGATGCGCACCGCCTTGCCGTAGCGACAAGCCAGCTCGATCATGCGGGCGAACTGCTCGTCCTTCTTCTTGCCGAAGCCGACGTTGCCGGGATTGATCCGATACTTGGCCAAAGCCTCGGCGCAGGCAGGCTCGTCGGCGAGGAGCCGATGGCCGTTGTAGTGGAAATCGCCAATGAGCGGCACTGAACAGCCCAATCGATCCAGGTGCTCACGGATCTTGGGCACCGCAGCGGCGGCTTCCGGAGTATTGACGGTGATCCGCACCAGCTCCGACCCGGCTCGGGCCAGTTCAGCCGTTTGCAGTGCTGTGGCCAAATAGTCGGCGGTGTCGGTGTTGGTCATGGCCTGCACGACGACCGGTGAGCCGCCCCCGACGACCACGTCGCCAATGCGGCACTGCCGGGTGGACCTGCGGGGAGCCTGAGTCATCGCGCCGTCACTCCAAGGTCAGACGCGCCACTTCGCCCCGGGTGTAAGGGGCGAGGTCGACGGGCTGGCCGCGGAAGCTTAGTCGAACGCCGGAAGCATTGCCGATAACCAGCGTAAAACGGCCTTTGCCGTCGACGGTCCGGTCGCTGCCCGGCTGCAGCTTCTGGGAGAGCAGCAGATTGCCCTCGCCATCCTTGACCTCCACCCAGGATTCGCGCTCCACCACCAGGCGCAGCGGCGCCGATGGGCTCGCCGCTGCGGCGGACCCATCGGCAGTCGCCGACGGAAGGGCGGCCGCTTCGACGGCGGTAGCGGAAACATTGGCGGGGACGGATTCGGAAAGGCTTACCGCCTGGGGGGTCAGGACTTCCTGCGGGGTCGCCCCCGGCGGCAGCACAGGATCGGCGACGGGCGCGGCGGGCGATGCGGTCGATTCTTGGGTTTTCCCGGCGAAGACCAGGGAGCGGATCTCGTCGCCCAAGCTGCCAAGGTCCGAAGGGAGCAGGAAATAGCTGACCAGAGCCAGCCCGACCAGGCCCAGGCCGAAGCCCACCACGGCAAGATCCCGACGACGCCCGGCGCTCGCTGCCGGCATGGGGGTCTCGGGTCCCCGGGGACGATCAAGGCGGGGAGCGCTGCGATCCAGCGTTCCCTCGAGCTGTTCCATGAGGGGGGCCGGGTCGATCTCGACCAGGCGGGCATAGTTGCGGACGAACCCGCGGATGAAGGTCGCGCCCGGCAGACCGCCCCAAGTTCCCGACTCCAGCGCCTCAACCTGACGAACGCCGAGCTTCAACGCCTGGGCCACGTCGGCCACGGTAAGTCCCTTGGCCTCGCGTGCCGCAGACAACTGGTTTCCCACGCTGGGCAGGACGGGAATGTCCACCGTTTCGGCGGACGCCGCGTAGACTTCCGCGTTCATTCAAAATTACCCTTCAAGAATTCCTGGTATTCCTTCGATTCCTGGTAGCGCCCCCGAAGCTGGGCGGCAAAGACGCTCTCAGCTTCCCGATTGCCCAGCTTGCGCTCGATGCGCAGGGCCAACCAGAGAACTTGCGGAGTAGGCGGTTCCATCGCACGCAAGGCTTCGGATAGCACTCGACGCGCCTCGACCAGATTGCCCTTCGCATACTGGAGGTTGGCCATATGCACTCTCGCCACCACGCCTCCCGAACCGTTGAGTCGAATCGCCGAAGTGAGATAGTTCTCCGCCCCCTCGAGATCGTCGGCCTTGATCGCGCAGGATCCGGCATTGGCATAAGCCAGATCGGGAGTGGTGTAGAGCGGATTCTTGATGGCGTTGAGGAAATAAGTGATGGCCTGGCGGGGTTTGCCGTTTTCGCAGAGGAACCACCCGTAGTTGTTGTTGATTTCCGGGTCGTTGGGCGCAAGGTTGATCGCCTTGCGGAAATCCTCCTCCGCCAGGGGCAACTCTCGCAGATAGGCCCTCACCAGTCCGCGGACGTTGTAGGCGATGGCGTAACCGGAATCGGCGTTGATCGCGATACCCAATTCCTCAAGGGCGACGGCCATGTTCCCGTCCTGGAAGTAAAGGGACGCAAGCTCCGTATGAATCTTGGCGCGTGCTCTGGGATCGGCACCATAGATCGGTTTCTGGGTCTGCGGATCGATGGCTTGCTGGGCGTGGGCGGGCATCGTCAGCGTCGATCCCAGGATGAGCAGAACCGCCGCTCCGGATGAAATCCTAAGGCTCAAATCCTGACCTCCTTCAGTGGAATGCTGTGCCCGGCTGAGCGCCGGGTCTTGTCGCGAACCTGGCCGGCAAGTTGACCGCAGGCAGCGTCGATATCATCCCCTCGCGTCTTGCGCGTTGTCGTGACGATCCCGGCGGCCAGGAGAATGTCGGCAAAGCGCCGCACCCTTTCAGCCGGAGAACGTCGAAACGGAGAGCCCGCAAAAGGATTGAAGGGAATGAGATTGAATTTACAGGGCACCGTCTTCACCAGCGCGAGCAATTCCCGGGCATGAGCGTCGCTGTCGTTGATGCCATCGAGCATCACGTACTCGAAGGTGATGAAGTCCCGGGGCGCCGCAGTCAAATAACGGCGACAGGCCGCCATCAGTTCTGCCAAGGGGTACTTCTGATTGATCGGAACCAGTTGGTCCCGCAGTGCATCGTTGGGGGCGTGCAGGGAAACGGCCAGGGCCACTGGACATGCGTCGCGCAAGCGGTCCATGACCGGCACCAGGCCCGACGTAGACACCGTCACCCGGCGGCGGGAAAGACCATAGGCGTTGTCGTCCAGCATCAGCCGCAGGGCGGTGACCGAGTTTTCGAAATTGGCCAGCGGCTCGCCCATACCCATGAGAACGACGTTGGAAATCGTCCGCTCGTCACCATGGACCACCCCCAGGGCTTCGTTGGCCCGCCAGAGTTGGCCGATGATCTCTGCGACCGTCAGGTTGCGATTGAATCCCTGCTTGCCGGTGGAACAGAAGGCGCAGTCCAGAGCACAACCCGCCTGGGTGGAAACGCACAGGGTGCCGCGATCGTCCTCCGGGATGAAAACCGTCTCGACGGCATTGCCGCCGCCGACGTCGACGAGGAACTTGCGTGTGCCGTCGTCGGATAGCTTGTCCGAAACGACCGCAGGGGGCGCCACGACCGCCGATCCCTTGAGCTTTTCCCTGAGGCTCTTGGCGATGTCGGTCATGGCGTCAAAATCCGCCACCCCCGACCGATGCATCCAGCGCAGGACCTGGCGGGCGCGGAAAGGCTTTTCGCCCTGGGCCGCAAACCAGGCGGTCAGGCCTTCAGCATCAAGATCGAGGAGGTTCTGCATGGCGGGCTAAGGGACTTGGATTCTGCCGGTGACCGGGCTCTTGCGAGCAAGATCCGAGGTTCCGTTTCCGGATTTCTGCCCCTTAGCGTCCAGCGTAGGTGTTCATGCCGGGGAAGAAGAAGGCGACTTCCACGGCAGCGGTTTCGGGGGCGTCGGAGCCATGGACGGCATTGGCGTCGATGGATTCGGCGAAATCGGCTCGAATGGTTCCCGGGGCGGCCTTCTTCGGGTCGGTGGCGCCCATCAGTTCACGATTCTTGGCGATGGCGCTCTCGCCCTCGAGACACTGGATCATGACCGGACCGGAGGTCATGAACTCGACCAGATCCTTGAAGAAAGGGCGCTCCTTATGCACTGCGTAGAACTGGCCGGCCTCCTGGGCGGAAAGCCAGGTCATGCGGGCAGCGATGACCTTCAGGCCGGCGCTTTCGAAACGGGAATAAATCTGCCCGATGACGTTCTTTTTGACGGCGTCCGGCTTGATGATGGAGAGGGTGCGCTCGATGGCCATGGTTAAAGCTCCGATAGAACAGTGGTTTAGCAAAACTCTGTATTTTATCAGCTTTTCCCTGCCCGGCCCCAAAAGAAAAAAGCGCGCCGCGGTTTCCCGCCGGCGCGCCCAGGAGGTGTTGCTCGACCGCCTTACATCATTCCGAGGGTCTTCGGCAGCCAGGTGGACATGGCCGGCCAATAGGTGACCACCATGAGGAAGCCGAGCATGGAGAGCAGCCAGGGCCAGACCGCCACGGTGAGTTCCGTGATGCCCATCTTGGTGATGCCCG
>DAORDK010000070.1:0-16522 GCA_035345935.1 Rhodocyclaceae bacterium
CGACGCCGGCGCGGGGGCCCGGGCAGGAGCCGCCGGGGGCTCCGGGGCCGGAGGCGCGCCGCGGTTCGGCCGCCCCAGGGCACCGTCTCCCACCGACGGTAGGCCGCAGGCCGCTGCCAGATCCGGCGGCAGGCCGCGGGAGGCCACGGCGCTGAGGCCGGAACCGCGCAAAAGCTCGCGGATGGCCGCCCAATCGATGGGGTCGGCCAACGGCCCGGCAGGGCTGAAATCGAGAACCGCGAGATCGCCGTCGAAAAAGTCGGCGGTATTGCCGGTCAATTCGGCCAGAGCCCCGTGGAGTACCGCGGGGTCGGCGCTGCCGAGGAGGGCGTGGATGATCTTGAGGGTGGTGCCTTTGAACTGAATCGGTACTGCCTGGGACATGCCTACTGCCGGGTGATGCAAAGGGCCGCGATTATGCCACAGGCGAGGCAGGGGCGGGCGCATATCCTGCCAGCTATACCTAACCCGCTCGGAACGGGCTCCTGCTGATATGGGGGGCGTCTCGCGAGCCTCGGAACGCTGGCCCTGAGAGGTGCGATTCGGCGCGGGGCGCTATGCGCCTAGTGCCGAGCCTCTTCAGTATCGTAACCTTCCTAAGGACCCAGCCAGAGACGAGGCGATGTGCACAGAGCGTGGGTGATACGCACTTCGTCGTCCGCCGTCACAGGCGAAATGCCGCTGCAGACTGCGATTGTGCGCACGGCTGGATTGCCGATCATCCTTGCGGGGCCGATATCCCCCACCTTTTCGTAGCACTAGATTTTAGAGTCCGGAGGCAATTTACCTGATTTCTGCCTGAGTGATGTGGCACAGGCAGCAGAGGTCAGACCGTCCAGGGACTTCTTTGACGTGATGCTACGTCAGTAATCCGTGTATGCGATTTGTCATATTGACAATTGGGTACAAATTCGACAACGATATTAACCATTCAATGATTTAATTGTGTTTTCTGGGTGTAAACGGATTGTATTAAATTTGAACGGTCGGTGATTAAGGGGGATTTGCATGATAATGGCATTCAAGCAGAAGTCAGAATATGCGGGTACAAAGCGGGTATTTGAGGGCGGTTTTCGAACGAATCTTGGGGCGATAGTAATTGCTGTCGGGATTGCCAATCTATTTAACCCTGGCATAGCCAAGGCGGACGTTATTGAGGCCTGGGGAGGCGGTTTCGTCGATATTCAAATTGGCGACTATATTGAGTATGGGGCCGGGGCTCCAGCTAATATTTCGGTAGACGATGGGTTCGGTCGCCGTGCCGCCGGGATCGCCTCAGCTGATTTTGGTGTCCACCGCCTGAGTACTTTTGCAGAAAATTTGGGTGCCCCAGGAATTACAGTTTTCGCTGAGGCTATGTCGACCTGGAACCAGACTTTGTTGATCTCGGGGGGAGCGGGTACCGGATTCGCAGATATCAGATTGCGCCTGCATGCTTCATTTTGGGATCGCGGGGCGTATTTTGGCGCTGATCGATTTCCGCCATATTTTACGTACTATCAAATAATTGGCCCCGCTGATGGGGGGCCCACTGATACGGCTGGGTTCATGACTGTGCCGTCTTGGGATTCGGCGGTATTGTCTTGGAATCCTGATGGAACTGCTGACAGCGGCGATGTGCTCTTGGAAGGTTCATTTTTCTTTACCTATGACGTCCCGTTTGTTCTCTACTCCATGGCGCGATCCTATGTTTTCGCCGATTCTGGCGTAGATGCGCTCAATACAGTCGAAGTAACATCTCTCACACTCCCAAGCGGAGCGTCAGTGGATTCAAATGCAGGCGAGGAAGGACTAGCGGGGCTGAGGATTCTATATGGCACGAGCGTCCCGGAGCCTGGAACTTTAGAGCTCACATTCGTGGGACTGCTGCTTTCAGGATTGGCGGCCTTGCGGCGGCGCATGGTGCGATCTAGACCGGGGTAACCCGCTGAACGGCTCTGTCGCCGATACGGTTGGAACAGCAAAAGTCAAAAGCAGAGTCAAAAGGGGTCAGAGACTGAGGTTTCCCCTCATTTTTAGTTTTCACAGCACGCCATCCTTGCCTGATTTCGCAAGCGTTCAAGAGCTTGCTGAAGCATTGGTGGAGTAAGGCATTGCAAGCCGGCTTGTGTTACGCGAGTAGCCAAGGTCATGACGGAAATTTCCTTTCGGTTGCTACGGCCGGTGCTCTGAAAGCGGAGGGTCAACTGCTTTTGTTGGGCGCTTTCGCCAATCAACCGGAGCAACCAACTGGCCAGATGTCCGATCATCAAAAGCATCTCGAAGCGCTGGGCGGAACGGCTGCGTGCATCACTCAGGCCCATGCCCAGGTGCGAATTCTTGGTGTCACGGAACGATTGCTCAATGCGCATGCGTTGTGCGTAGAGGGCAACGATGGCTGACGGAGTTAGATGCGCCAATCCTGCGGAGCAGGCCAGTAGCCAGGGCTCGCTCTCCCGTTTGGCAACCTGCTGCGAATGCTTGGAGTGGCAGCGCAAGCCAAAGCAGGTCTGACGAACTCGTCCCTTCGGCGCCTTCTTGACCAAAACTAGGCGCCGCGGCGTCGGACGATTTCGGACATGCAGCACATGAGCAAACTCACGAGGTTGTTCGGTTGCCATTTCGTAGAGCTTTTTGACAGCTTGCCACGGTGCCCCATCAATGCTCACCCTGTCTCGGTTGCGGATACGGCCAATCCATTGCCAATGCCGTCGTTCCAGGGAATCAAACCAACTCGAACGAAAACCCGCATCGGTCATGACAATGGGAGCGCATCCCTCTGGTAAAAGCCTACGCAACTGACCAAGAAAACGTTGATGGACCCAGCGACTGTTCAAACGGTGACGAGGATGTACTTCCTCATACAGCGTGACACTGCGCCCCTCGACAGCAAGGCTCGCACGCAGCAGGTGCCATCGCTGGTCTTTGGTCAAAGGGGACCCATCCACGACAACCAACAGCGGCCCAAGACCCGAGAGCCAATGACGGGCAAGGCTGCCGTACACCTCTGCTCGCCTGGCATGGATGGCCTTGTTTCCCAGGAGGCGATCCATGCGCTTGACCCGATGGCGAAGGGCAACTCGACTGTGAAGTTTCCGGGCGAGTTGGCTCAAGCTCAAATGCCCTCCTTCCACAGCGGCGCACACACTCGTACGGAGTGCTTCGGCTTGCTTCTCATGCAACGATGACAAACAACTCCCGAGCATCAGCTTTACAATCCCTTTCGCATGCATGGTCCGCCTCCATCAACGTTTGGTCGCCGAGATGGAGGAACTATCGGTTCCATGCATGCTTTACTTGAACATAACCGATTGTTCTAGTTTGGAAATATCAGGGGAAACCTCAGTCTCTGACCCCTTTGGCTCGCCTTGGGTGAGCCGGAAGAGTTTCCGGAAGCACGAGGCCGAGTCCTACTCGCTGTCGAATCACCTCCTCAAGAAGCCCCGCGACGAGAATTTCCGGACGATGCCCGGCAAGACTCGTCCAGCGCGGCGGGTCATGGAAGATGCCCTGCGCGCCGGCGAACAGTCGGTGATCGAATACTCCGAAATGGTCCTCAAGAATCTCCCCGACAAGATTTTCATCCGGGACTACCTGAAAAAGATCGGGTGCGGCACGGTCTAGGCCGACGCCCCCAGGCCGCCTTCAAAGCGCATCACCGCAGCCGCAGCACTCAGGAGAGGCGATCGCAACAACGCCGCCGTCGCGACACACAAGGTTCTGCCGGCGCGGTGTTCGATGTTCCGGACGAGTACGGCAGGGCATCGGTCAGGGGCTTTGCGGCAGGGCGATCAAGTCGCTGTGCGCGACTCCCTCGGTCATCGCCCGGCAGAGGGCGACGAATTCCCGGGCGCCGGCGCTCTGGTGCTTGTGCCGGTGCCAGACGAATTGAAAGGCCCGCCGCAGATCGAGCTCGGGACATTCCAGGGCGACGAGACTGCCGCGCCGGAAGGCGTCCCGCAGGGCCAGCCGGGAGATGCAGCCGATACCGAGACCGGCTTCGACGGCGCGCTTGATCGCTTCGGTATGTTCCAGTTCCATGCGGATGGTCAGGGCGGAGAAATGCTCCCGCAGGGCCTGTTCCACCGCCTGCCGGGTGCCGGAGCCCGATTCGCGCAGGATCCAGGGCTCGCCGAGGAGCTTCTGGAGGGCCACCGGGCCGTGGCCGGCCAGGGGATGGTCGGGGCGGGCGAAGACCACCAGTTCGTCATTGACCCAGGGCGTCGTGACGACGGCGGGATCGTTGCAGCGCCCTTCGATGAGGCCCAGGTCGAGCTCCAGGTTGGCCACGTCATGCACGATGGAGGCCGTATTGCGGACCTCCAGGTGGACGCGGCTGTCCGGGTGGCGACGCAGGAAGTCGGCGACCACCAGCACCGCCAGATAATTGCCGATGGTCAGGGTGGCGCCCACCTTGAGATGCCCGAAGCCGGCGCCGCCGGCGAGCAGTTGTTCCAGTTCCGCGGCCTGGTCGAGAATGGCCACGGCCTTGGGCAGCAGTTGCGTACCCAGGGCATTGAGGCGCAGGGACTTGCCGACGCGGTCGAAGAGAGCGGTGCCGAACTGCCGCTCCAACTCGCCCAGGGCCGTGCTGGCCGCCGACTGGGAAAGGGCGATATGCGCCGCTGCCCGCGAAAGACTGCCTTCCCGGGCGGTGGCGACGAAGACTTCGAGTTGGCGGTAGCTGTGGCGCATATCCAGAAAATAGATAAAGTTTATCAAAATTATCGGATTGTTGGATCGATTGCCCTGGCCTATAGTTCGGGCTGTATTCATCGCACGGAGCATCCCCATGGCCCAATTCGGCGTCGAGCAGGTTCTCAGCGTCCGTCACTGGAGCGACAACCTCTTCAGCTTCCGCACCACCCGCTCCCCCGGGCTGCGCTTCGAGAACGGCCAGTTCGTCATGATGGGCCTCGAGGTCGAAGGGCGTCCGCTGACCCGGGCGTACAGCGTGGCCAGCCCCAATTACGAGGAGCACCTTGAGTTTTTCAGCATCAAGGTCCCCAACGGGCCGCTGACTTCGCATCTCCAGCACCTGAAGACCGGCGACCCCATCCTGGTGAGCAAGAAGCCTACCGGTACGCTCATCATCCACGACCTCCTGCCGGGAAAGCGCCTCTTCCTCTTTTCCACCGGCACGGGCCTGGCTCCCTTCCTGAGTCTCATCCAGGATCCCGAGGTCTATGAGCGTTTCGAAACGGTGGTTCTCGTCCATGGGGTGCGCACGGTCGCCGAACTGGCCTACCGGGAGTTCATCACCGAGGAACTGGTGCAGCATGAGTTTCTGGGCGACGAGATCCGGCAGAAGCTGATCTATTACCCCACGGTCACCCGGGAGCCGTTCGACAACCAGGGGCGGCTTACCGACCTGGTGGAAACCGGCAAACTGTTTGCCGACATCGATCTCCCGCCCCTCGATCCCGCCACCGATCGGGCCATGATCTGCGGCAGCCCGGCGATGCTCGCCGATACCTGCGCCATGCTCAACCGGCGCGGCTTCCGGGTATCGAAGCACATCGGCGATCCCGCCGACTACGTCATCGAGCGCGCCTTCGTCGAAAAGTAGCCGGATTCTGAGCAGACAAGAAGGGCGTCCCGGCGGGACGCCCTTTTCCATTGAAGTCCGGCACCAGAGGGGGAGCCCTGGGGATCGGAGCAGGGGGATTTGGCGCCGTCCGTTCCGCGCCAGGCGGGGTTCCGAGCGACGGCAACGGCAGGACTTATCCCCGTACTTCCGGGGTAAGTCTGTGGATATCTTCGGGACAGACGGTCCAACTCCCCGGGCACAAAGCGTTTTTTCCCGTCGCTCAAGAATTGGGCGATTGGCCTGCTGGAGCGGGGCCCGAGGCCAGGCGGTGGGCGGCGCGGGTGGTTTCCGGGAGGCGGTAGCGGCCGGTGCACGCGAGGGTGATCCGCAGGGCACTGCCGAGACTGACCCGATGGCCGATGGAAACGTAGAGGGGGGCGACTCCGGTGCGGGTGCGCAGGATGGCGCCGACGGTTTCGCCCTTGTCCAGGAGAGGGGACCAGTCACCCCGGGCGGGTCCGGGGACTGACTCTTCGCCGATCAGCCGCGTCTTGGCGACGCCGATGGCGGGCAGGCCCGTTTCCAGGCCCAAGTGACAGGCGAGCCCGCAACGCCGCGGATGGGCGAGGCCCTGGCCGTCGACCAGCAGGATGTCGGGAAGGCGTCGGAGGCGGGGCAGGGCGTCGAGGATGGCGGGTAGTTCGCGAAAGGACAGGAGGCCGGGGATGTAGGGGAAAGCGGTGGGCCGGCGAGCGATAGCCCAGTCGGTGAGGACGAGGGTGGCCGCATCGAGGACGGCGACGGCGGCTCGGGTGATGCGGCCACCGTCCTCGAAGCCGACGTCGACGCCGGCGACGCGGTCGAGGGAGCCGAAACGGTCGGCAGTCTCGACGGCAGCGGCCAACTGGCGCTGGAGGGCGACCGCTTCGGCCGGGGTCAAGGCGGGGGCGGTGCGTGGGCGAGGATGTGGGAGAGGGCGGCGTCGGCGGGCAGCGGTTTGGCGTGGAGATACCCCTGCTGGAAATCGCAGCCGATGCCGGCGAGGAGGTCCCGCTGCGCCGGAGTCTCGACGCCTTCGGCGATGACTTTGAGACGCAGGCTGTGGGCGAGGGCGACGATGCCGGTGACGATGGACACGGCGTCCGAATCTTCCGGGAGATCCTGGACGAAGGAGCGGTCGATCTTGAGGTAGTCGATGGGGAATCGTTTCAAGTAGGCGAGGGACGAATAGCCGGTGCCGAAATCGTCGATGGCGACGCGTACACCCGTGGCCCGCAGGCGCTGGAGCATTTCCACCGGTTCGTGGGACCGCTCCATGAGGACGGATTCGGTGATTTCGAGAATGAGGAGTTCCGGCGGCAGGTCCGCATCGCGCAGGGCGGCCGCGACCAGGTCGGGCAGTTCGGGCTGCTGCAATTGACGGCCCGAGAGATTGACCGCCACGTGGAGTCTGCGGCCCTGTTCGAGCCAGGACCGGGCCTGGGCGCAGGCCAGGCGCAGAACGCGCTCGCCCATGGGGAGAATGAGACCGGTTTCCTCGGCAAGGGCGATGAATTCTGCCGGGGCGACGATTCCCCGTTCCGGGTGGCGCCAGCGGACCAGGGCTTCGAAGCCGGTGGGGACGCCGCCCGAGGTGATCACCGGCTGGTAGAAGGCGGTGATTTCATCGCGCTCGAGGCCCCGGCGCAACGCATTCTCCAGGCGCAGACGGTCGGCCACGGCGGCTTCCATGGCGGCTTCGTAGAAGGCGAGTCCCAGACCGCCCTGCTTGGCGCGGTACATGGCCGTGTCGGCATGGCGCAGCAAGGTGCCGACGTCCCGTCCGTCGTCGGGATAGACCGAAATGCCGATGCTGGCGGTGGCGACGATTTCCTGGCCGGCAACGTCGATGGCGGCGGACAGGGTGCGGGCGATGTTCTGGGCGACGCCGGAAACGACGCTCACCGAGGGCAGATTGTCGAGGAGGATGGCGAATTCGTCGCCCCCCAGGCGGGCGACACAGTCGTCGGCGCGGACGCAACCGCGGATGCGCTGGGCGACAACGGACAGGAGTTGGTCGCCGCTTTCGTGGCCGAGGGTGTCGTTCACATTCTTGAAGCGGTCGAGATCGAGATAGATCAGCGCAAGCCGGCCCTGTTGAGACGCGGCGCGGTCTAGAGCCCGCTCGGCGATGTCGGTGAACAGACGGCGGTTGGCCAGGCCGGTGAGCGGGTCGTTGTAGGCCAGGTGGCGCACCTGGCGTTCCGCCCGGGTGGCGTCGATGACCCGTCTCACGCGGCGATTGACGACCGACAGGTGGATGGGCTTGGGGATGAAGTCGCTGGCGCCGGCCTCGAAGGCCTGCTCGATCGAAGGGCGATCTTCGAGGGCGGTGATCATGAGTATGGGAATGTCCTGCCATTGCGGGCGGCGCTTGATTTCCGCGCAGGCGGCGAAGCCGTCCAGTTCGGGCATCAGGGCATCCATCAGGATGGCATCGGGGATACTTGCTTCCAGCTTGAGCAGAGCCTCGACGCCGTCGCCCGCCTCATCCACCCGGAATCCGCCACCCCGCAGGGCGTGGCGCAGGGCGGAGCGGGTGCTGCGGTCGTCGTCCACGATGAGGACCAGCGGAGCGTCGTCCGAGCGGAAGGGGGCCTCAGGGGTGGCGGGCAACTCCAGTTCCGCCGACAGGAGCGGTTCGACCAAGGCATATTCGGTGCGCAGGCCGATGAGCAGATCGCCCGCCACCGCCAGGGACCCCGCTTCGGCATGGGTTTCCATTTCCCGGGCCACTGCCGCGAGGTGGACGGCGCCCAGGTTGCCCGCAGCCCCCTTGATCGCGTGGGCCGTCTGGCGGATCACAGCGGCGTCGCCGGTGGCGATGGCGCGCTCCAGGCGGGTGACGTAGACCGGCATGTCCTCGACGAAGGGGCGGATTGCGTCGGCCATCGCGGCGCCCAGTGCTTCGCGCAGACGGGCGAAGATCGCGGGGTCCAAAGGCGCCGCCGTATGGTCGCCGGATGCGTCGGGCTCCGCGATGCGGGCATGCCAGTCCAGGCGTCGGCCGAGGCATTCGGCCAGGGCTTCGAGGGTGAGGGGCTTGGGCAGGTGGCCGTCCATGCCCGCCGCAAGGCATTTTTCTATATCCGATTCCTGATTGTTGGCCGTCATGGCGACGATGGGAACCCGGGCCAGTTCTCCCTCCGTGTCGCGAATGCGGGCGGTGGCCTCGAATCCGTCCATTTCGGGCATTGCGCAGTCCATCAGGATCAAGTCCCAGAGACCATCCTGCCAGGCGATCAGGGCCTCGCGCCCATTTCCGGCTATCCGGCAACGGCAGCCGAGCATCTTGAGCATCCCCTCGGCAACGATTTGGTTGGTGCGGTTGTCTTCGACGACCAGAATGCGCGGCGCGGGACGGGTTGCCGCGGGTTCGGGCGATGCCGTGGGCACCTCCAGCTCCGGCGCGGCAGGGCAGGGCAGGGTGAAGTGGAAGCGGCTGCCCTTGCCCGGGGTGCTCTCGACCCCGATCTCGCCGCCCAGCGCCCTTACGAGCTGCTTGCAGATGGCGAGCCCCAGGCCGCTGCCGCCGAAGCGCCGGGTCGTCGAGGGGTCGGCCTGGGTGAAGGAATCGAAAATGCGGGCCTGGTCATCGGCATTGATGCCGATGCCGGTATCGACGACGGTGAAGGTCAAACTGCCCGGCGCCGCCGGCTCGACCTGGACGCTGACCCGTCCCGAGGAAGTGAATTTGAGGGCATTGCCGATCAGGTTGGAGAGAATCTGTCGCAAACGGGCAGGATCGCTGAGAACGGCTTCCGGCACTCCGTCGGCCAGGGAGAATTCGAGGGCGAGGTTCTGCGCTTCGGCCTGGGGGACGAAGAGATTGACCGTATTGCGGACGAGTTTGGCGAGGTCGAAGCGGGTCCTTTCCGGCTCCAGCTTCCCTGCTTCCAGCTTGGAAAAGTCGAGGATGTTGTTGATCAGTTCCAGCAGGTATTGGCCCGAATCCCAGGCCAGTTCCAGCAGTTCCCTTTCCCGTACACCCATGGCGCCAGCCTTGAGCATATCCAGCGTGCCGATGACCCCGTTCAA
This sequence comes from Rhodocyclaceae bacterium, assembly GCA_035345935.1. GTDB lineage: Bacteria > Pseudomonadota > Gammaproteobacteria > Burkholderiales > Rhodocyclaceae > SSSZ01. Next base: position 9,587 of record DAORDK010000070.1, read on the forward strand.
AGGCGTGCGGATTTCGTGGCTCAGGGTGGCGGCGAATTCGGCCTTCAGGCGCGCGAAGCGCAGGGCGCTGTCGCGGGCGGTGCGCAATTCCCGCTCCCGCTCTTCCAGGGCTTCCAGCATGCTGTTGAAGGCATGGGCCATGTGATACAGATCGCGGGGGCCCTCCAGGCGGGCGCGCAAGCCGGTCTCGCCTTTTTCCGCCCGCTCCATGGTCTCGGCCAGATCGGCCAGGGGCCGGGTGAGATGGCGGGAGAGGAGGCGCAGGAGAAACAGGAAGACCACGGCGCAGGCCGCGCCGACCCCCAGGTTCACCATGAACACCTCGGCCATCAGGCGGGTCAGGGTGGCCTTGCTTTGCGCGATGCGCACTACGCCCAGGCGTTGGGGACCTTCCCCGCTGGCCTGGAAAGGGGAATCGGCTTCGCTGCCGGCTTCGACCGGAGCGACGAAGCGCCAGACCGCGGCGGTTTCGCTCTCCAGTCCGGAGTCGGTGGTCAGGGCAGGGGGGGCGGATTCACCGGGGGCGGCGCCGTCCTTGGTCCGGCGGACCAGGAGGTGGCCGTCCGATTGCCATAGTTCCACTTCCACCACGTCGGGGAAGGCGAGGGCACCGGCGACAGCTTCGGCGACGTTCTCCTGCGCGCTGACCAGGAGGGCGAGGCGGCTTTGGGCGGCGAGGCCCTGGGCGACCCGGATGCCCAGTTCGAGCTGGGTGGCGCGAATCTGGCGGCTACTCTGCCAAGCCGTCAGCAGCGCGGCCGTGAGGGTCAGTACGATGACGCCGGATGCCGCCAGGACCGTCAACTGGCGGCGAAAGGTGGAGCGGCGGAAGCGACTTGCGAGGCTGTGGAAGACCACCATCTGGCCGGGGGAATCAGGGTTCCGGGAATGTGAGGTCGAAGCCTGCCAGCGGCCCGGGGTTGAGTCCCAGGTGGCTGGCGGTTCGGGTATTGAGAGCGACGAGCACTTCCCGCAGGGGCGTCAGTCCGCGGCCGGCACTGCCGGCAATCCCGAGGGCGGAGGCCGCCAGGTTGCGGCCGAGCTCGACGTTGTTTGGGTAGAGGGCGAAGAGCACGCCGCGTTTGACGTGGGATACCGTGCTGGAAAAGACCGGGATCGCCCGATTCCAGGATTCCTGGAGGATGAGGGGCAGAATGGCCGTTTCGTCCACCGTCACGCTGTCCTGAGGGAGCCAGAGGGCGTCGCGGCGGGGATCGGCTTCGGCGAAGAAATCCTGGTAGGCGCGGACCGCGGTCTTGAGGTCGCCGACTTCGACCGCATTGAGGTCGAGACCGGCAGTTCGCGCGGCTTCGCGCGCCAGCCGGATCAGCCAGGCATTCTGGCGCCCATCGTAGATGACGGTGACCCGCTTGGAAGCGGGGGAAAGGGCGCGCAGGCGGGAGAAGAGCAGCAGCGGGTCGGGCGCGAGACTATGGACGGCGGTCGAACGCAAATCCCCCTCGGGAATCGAGATCACGCCGCCCGCGACCACATTGACATCCTTTTCCAGGGTCGATGCGGCTTTGAGGCCGTTGCGGCCGAGAGCGATCACCACCCGGATGTCCTGGCGCTTGAGTTCGGCGGCGAGCTCCTGGGGATTGAAACTGCCGCTCACGGCGTAGGCGGCGACCCGGGTGCGCGCCTTGTCTTCTATCCCTTCGATGATTTTGGAAAATACGCTGCGGTAGGGTTCGCCGATGTCCGGATAGAGGACGGCGATGCCGCTGCCCCCGGCGGCGGCCAGGCGTAGGGTGGCGGTCGATGCGGCAGGTGAGCGCAGCAACTGGGCCAGGGTGATCTCCGGGTGCGCGTCCAGGGCCAGGCGGATGATCTCGACGTCGGGCAGCGATTCCATGCTGGTGATGAGGCGGGCGAAGCTGTCCGGTACGGGTTCGTCGGCCTCGGCGTAGATCACCGCGATCCGGGTGGCCGATGCCGGGACCGGCGCCAGGGCGGCGACGGCGACGAGCAAGGCGGCGAGCAAGGCGCGAAAAGGCATGGGAAGGAATCCTCTCAGAGGGCGTAACGCCCTTGGATCCAGAACGTGCGGCGAGGCATCGGGAAATCGTCGACGATACCGAAATTGGGGAGGGCCGGGTTGAGGAGGCTGGGTTCCCGAACGTCGGCATTGAAGAGATTGCGGATGGTGGCGGAAACATCCCAGCCGGACCAGGCGCGGGTGCTGCGCAGGGTGAGATCGAGGGTGGTGTAATCGGGAATCCGATCCCGGTTGTCGCCGGGGGTGCGCTGGCGGTCGGCGACCCAATTGGCCTGGGCTCCCAGGGCCCAGTCGCCGGCGAATTGCCAGTCGGCGCGGGCATAGGCGTGATGGTGGGGGGCGAGGCCCGCGTCCCTATGGGTGGTTTCGTCGATGTTCTTCTGGTAGGCGTAATGGCCGCTGAGCCTGAGGCGGCTTCCCGGTATCCAGGCGAATTCCCACTCGCCGCCGTGGCCTTTCTGGCGGCCGGCATTGACGTAGGTGGTTGAGTCTTGCCGGATGAGGTCGGAGATTTCGTGGCGGAAGAGGCTCAGAGTCGTTTGGATCGCGGGGGAGGGCTGCCAGGTGAGCGATGCTTCCACCGTCCTGATCTTCTCCGGTTGCAGTTGCGGGTTGCCCAAGGCTACGGGGTTGGCCGCCGCGTAGAGCTCGACGAAGGAAGGCGCCCGGAAGGCGGAGCCGTAGAGCAGTTTGGCCGTGAGGTCGGGGCGCGCTTCCCAGACCAGGGCGACGCGCGGATTGGTGGTGCCGCCGAAATCGGAATATCGGTCGTGGCGTACGCCGGCAGTGAGGGTCCATTCCCGGGCGAAACTCCATTCGTCCTGGAGATAGAGGTAATTGACCCGGCGGCTGTGGGGCGAGAGGTAGAGATTGGCGCCGCTGGCCGGCCCGAATCCCCCCGCCAGGGCGGTGGGCGGACCCAGGAGCAGGGTGAAATTCTTGCTCTCGGCGGTTCGATACAATTCCAGGAGGTCATGGCCGAGGCCGAATCGCAGCCGGTGGTCGGAAAATCCGGAATAGACGCTGGCAGCCGAAAGCCGGGTATGCCTTTCCCATTTGTCTGGGGCTCCGAGCATGCCATTGGGGAAGGCGCTCCCGCCGATCAGGGTGAAGTCGGCTCCCGCCGGGAAGACGCGCAGGGGGCGGGTGGTGGTGATCCCCATCTGCAGGAAGGCGGCTTGCAGGTCCAGGGTCAGGTCGCGGCCGAAATTGGCATCGCTCCAGGCGATTTCGCCGGTCACCCGTTCGCTTCGAATTTGCCCGGCCGGGTCCAAGGCCGCGGCGATTCCGGCGCCGCTCTCGATCCCGCTCCTCAGGGTATAGCCCGCCCGCAGGCGCAGCCGCCCATAGCCGATGTCGCCCTGGGCATCGAGGCTGTCGTAGCCCAGGTTGACCGGGCCCGGCGCCCGGGAAGCGGAGGTACCGAGCACCGCATCGAAGGCCGACTGGGCATCGGCGGCGATATGCCGGCGCTGGCCTTCCGAGGTGCCGACCTTGAGGTAGCCGGCGAATTCAAGATCCCCGTGCTTGCTGCCGTGCTGGACCCAGCTTTCCCAGGTGCCGAAGGAGCCGCCTCCGAGGGCGACGCGGGTTCCCGCTTGTTCGGCGGCGGTCTTGGTGATGATGTTGATGGTGCCCGCAAAGGCGTCGGCACCATAGACCGCCGAGCCGGGCCCTCGGATGACTTCGATGCGGGAGATATTCTCGACCGGCAGTTCGACGCGCACGGGATCTGGGTTGCCGAGGAACAGGCTGGTCCGCGGCACGCCGTTGACCATCATCAGGATTTGCGGCGATGCGGAGGTCAGGATGCCGCGCACGCCGTAGGTCGGGGCATAGTTGCTTTGCAGCGCGTCGCGGGCCACATGAAGGCCGGGCACGGCCTCCAGCGCCTCGCTGACCGTGCGGGCGCCCATGGCGGCGATGTCCTCGGCGGTGATGACGGTTGCCGTGGAGGGGGCCTTGCGGATTGCTTGCCGCGTACCCGTGGCGATACTGACGAATTGCTTGTCGCCGTATGCCAGTGCGAGGTCTTCCTCCTCGACGGCGAACTGAGCCCAGGCGGTTTGGCAAGCCAGGGCTGCGGCGCAGACGATGACGCGTGAATTTCCCATGATCTCCTCCCTTGTATGCTCCAGGGCGCTTGTTGCGCCTCATCGTTTTGAGACATCTGTAGCCTAGGGCAAACCCGGGTTCGCGGCAACTGGGGCGGCGCTCGGGAAGCGGGATTCAGGGCGCCCGTAGCGGGAATGCACAAAGCGGTACGCGAATTTCGTCGCAGCTCGCACCGCCATGCATGCCCAGCATGACGGGATGCCGGTCGCCCGGCCGGGTATCGATCAGGCTCCAGTCCTCCTTCAGCAGGAGGGTGAAGTCTCCGATCCGACTGGAAAGCCGTGGATGGGGAGGGACGGTGCCGAACCAGCCGGCGGCGATGAGGCGCTGGCTGGGTACCACCCAGAGGGCATGGCCCAGCCGCGATTCGGCGGTTGCGACAAAGAAATCCCTTCGTTCGGGAATCACATGGGCGTAGGCGGCGCGCCGTTCGCCGGACAGGGGGCGGATCAGGCAGGTGGCGAGATCCGGGTGGTCGGCGAGGTCGAGCTGGCGTTCGCCGGGCGTGGTGACGAAGCCGTGGTCGGCGGTGACCAGTAAGAGCGCGTCGGTGCCTCTCCGGTGGGCGACGAATTCGTTCAATGCCGCGTCCAGGCGGTGAAGCTGGGCGATCGCCTTGGTTCCATCCGGGCCGCAGTCGTGGGCCGCGGTGTCGTAGTTGGGCCAGTAGGCGTAGATGAAATGCCGCCCACAACGGCGTTCGAGGGCGCGCTCGATGGCGGGGAACAGATCGGCGGTGGCGGCGTACGGTTCCTGGCGGACGTTTCCGGACAGCGTGCGATTGAAGGGCGTATCGGCGATCCACGCCGGCATGACGTGGGTGACCGGGACTGGAAGGCGGTTCGCGTAGGGGGGCAGGGTGAGGATCCTGGGCGCCCAGCGTTCCGCTTCGGGCGCCGGGGCGCCGGCGCCGCGGCGGGATAGGGGAAGAATCGCGAGGATTTCGCCGATTTCTTCGCACCACTGATACCAGCCGGTCAGGGCATGGCCGGCCGGCGGAAGGCCGGTGAGGAAGGTCCCCACGGCGCTCGCCGTGGTCGGCGGGAAGACCGAATCGATGCCGCGCAGATAGGCGCGGTCGAGCGGGGTGCCGGTCAGATGGCGGCGTAGTTGCGCTTCGCCCAGTCCGTCGACCACCAGGAGGATGATCGTTTGCGCTGCGGCAACGAGTTCGCTCAATCCGGGCAGGGGCTCCACCGGCTGAAGCCCGCCGCCGAGGCCGGCGGCTATGGCCGCCATCAGATTGGGAAGGCCTTCGCTGGAACTGGGAGGAGTGGGGAAAGCCCGGGTCGACATAATTAAGAATGATCCCATCGGCAGCGGATGCGGACAAGGCCGGCAGCCGCTTGGGACGGGCGGTTCCAGATTTTTTCCGGTTTTCCGAGCTGCTGAAGGCCTTTTCTTGTCGACATATAATATATAACATATATAAGACTTCAGGCCCGGTTGGGGGGCGAACCCAACTCCGGGTTCTGGTGTCGTAGAATATTCGTCCCCTTGAGTCATCCTCCACGAAAGGAAGTTGCCGTGCTTGAAGCCTATCGCGCCCACGTCGCCGAACGTGCAGCCCTCGGAATCCCGCCCCTGCCGCTGTCCAAGCAACAGACCGCCGAACTGGTCGCCTTGCTGAAGAATCCGCCCAAGGGGGAAGAGGCCGCCCTGGTCGAACTGATCACCTACCGCGTGCCGGCGGGAGTGGACGATGCCGCCAAGGTCAAAGCAGAATTCCTGGCCAAGGTGGCCAAGGGCGAAGAAGCCTGCGCGCTGATCTCCAAGGAAAAGGCGACCGAGTTGCTGGGCACCATGCTGGGCGGCTACAACGTCAAGCCCCTCATCGACCTCCTGGCCTGCGGTACCTGCGGCCCCGTCGCCGCCGAAGGCCTCAAGAAAACCCTGCTGGTGTTCGACTACTTCCACGACGTCGCCGAACTGGCCAAGGGCGGCAACGCCAACGCCAAGGCGGTCATGCAGTCCTGGGCCGACGCCGAGTGGTTCACCTCCCGTCCGGAAGTGCCCGCCTCCCAGAAGCTCACTGTCTTCAAGGTGACCGGAGAAACCAATACCGACGACCTGTCGCCGGCCCCGGATGCCTGGTCGCGTCCGGACATCCCGCTGCACGCCCTGGCCATGCTGAAGAACCCGCGTCCGGGTATCGAAGCCGACGAGCCGGGCGCCCGCGGCCCGATCAAGCAACTGGAGAAGCTGGCTGCCAAGGGCAACCTGATCGCCTACGTCGGTGACGTGGTCGGTACCGGTTCTTCCCGCAAGTCCGCCACCAACTCGGTGCTGTGGTTTACCGGCGAAGACATTCCGTTCGTGCCGAACAAGCGTTTCGGCGGCGTCTGCCTGGGCTCCAAGATCGCCCCCATCTTCTTCAACACCATGGAAGATGCCGGCGCGCTGCCGATCGAAATCGATGCCGGCCAGATGGACATGGGCGACGAGATCGAACTGAAGGTCGACGGCGCCAGCGGTAAGGTCGTCGCCACCAAGAACGGTGCCACCATCGCCGAATCGCAACTGAAGACCCTGGTCATCCTCGACGAAGTCCGTGCCGGCGGTCGCATCCCGCTGATCATCGGCCGCGGCCTGACCACCAAGGCGCGCGAAGCCCTCGGCCTGCCGCCCTCGACCCTGTTCCGCCTGCCGCAGCAACCAAACGATCCGGGCACCGGCTACTCGCTGGCCCAGAAGATGGTCGGCCGCGCCTGTGGCCTGCCGGAAGGCAAGGGCATCCTGCCGGGCACCTACTGCGAACCGAAGATGACCACCGTCGGTTCCCAGGACACCACCGGCCCGATGACCCGCGACGAACTGAAGGA
>DAORDK010000071.1:0-16279 GCA_035345935.1 Rhodocyclaceae bacterium
ATGGTGCAATTCTCTCAAATCAGACCGCATGACGGTCACTTATGCAGACTTTCCCAAGGTCGCTGTATCAAGATTCAATTTCCACCCTGTATCAATTTACGGGTTCCGCTAACATAGCGAAACGCTTTAGTTGCAAAGTCATCCTGACGGATAAGAACGACCGGATTAAATTATGCAAATCACTGAAATCGAACTACAAAACGTCCAAGCATTTGCTGAGCCAGTCATCATTCGTTTCGCGCCGATGACCTTGTTTTATGGGCCCAATTCCGCCGGGAAAAGCACTGTTGATGATGTGTTTGAGTTGCTTCAAGAGCTGGCTACTCACAGTGAGCCATCGTATGACGTCTTGAATCGTTGTAAACGACGCGGTGGGCGGATATATGGTGAGGTTGATAACGAAATGGTGGTTTGCATCGCAATCACCCTAAGCCGTTATTGCAATTCAGATAAGTACGACCTGCTGAAAATCGTCTACTCGTTTCAGGGGTGCGTGAACGAAGAATGGAATGCGGCAACGTCCAGGCGCCTCGAGATTTATGCAAATGGACAGCTATCGTTTTCGTCGGACAGTTCAGCGAGTTGTGAGGATTTACCCGCTTCGGTACAGTCGCTACATAGACATGCGATGGAAGAGCTAGGTAAGTCGATTGACTTGGCTACAGTTACCGCTTCACGACAAATCCCTAAAGCAAACGAACTCGTTTATTTCTTTGACAATGGTCATTTGATTGCCGAACCTTGGCTCTACCAAAACGATGCGGACTTCGGCCTATCTAAATTTAATCTTCCCACTGCTGACGGGTGTTCCGCATATCAAGATTTCGCTTACGCCTGTAGTTGGTTAGTTGACGGAAATGCGCATCTTCAGCCTTTAGCCGAGGAGGAATATCTTCCGTTTGTTGAAAACGTCCAACGTACGATGCTTGACCACCTATTCGTGGATACCGGGTATCGCATCGATTACGAATACCGCCTAATTGTCTCGCCCGAAAATTTCGCAAAAATTGGCACTAAGTCAGACGATGAATGGCTGAAACAAATATGCCCGATGTATCTCAGGTTGTTCCTCAGGGATAAAAATGGGGTTGAGCTCAATTTCACGGATGTGGGTAGCGGGTTGGGATATGTGCTGCCCGTTATTCTGGCCGTCTGGAATCCGGAAAAGTCGGCGTATATCCAGCAGCCAGAGCTTCACCTGCATCCTGCACTTCAATCCGTCCTGGGGGATATTTTCATTGATGTCCTCAATGTGAACCTACGGCAGGCCTTCATTGAAACGCATAGTGAGCATCTATTGCTGCGTGTGCTTCGTAGAATCCGGCAAACGTCATCTGGGTCGCTTCTGAATCAGGAGTATTCCTTTGCAGCAGAACAGGTGGCGGTTAACTACTTTTTGCCACGGGGGGATGGGACGACTGAGGTGCGTTTGCTGAGGGTTTCGGAAACGGGAGATTTCCTTGACCGTTGGCCGAATGGATTTTTTGCGGAGCGAGATGAGGACTTGTTCAGTGAATAACCAGTTTTTGGTCGAACCGTCCTGTTGTAAGTCTGTGACAGAGGCGAAAGCCTTGCTCAGTAAGTTTGGCTTCTCGACTGGACGCTACATCGTTTGCCTGCCGGAAGCATGGAAGAAGGTCCTCAAGGTTCGATTTTCTGGTGAATCGGAGATAGAGAAATTACGCTTGAGTCGCCTGCTACAAAAGGCGAAAGAACAGAAGTCGTTGATAGTGCATTCACGCGCTTTTTGGGATGACCAGCAGAGTTGGCTGGCCAATGCTGACGCTTACTTCACTTCGAGCAGGTGCATAGATGCAATCGTGGTTGACCATGAAGCCGCCGCTCAACAATCGAGCCATCTGACGATGGACCAACTGTTAGATATGCCACCCACAGCAGAGGAACGTATTGATGCAATTCCAGATGAACTCGGAAGGGTGAGCGATGTTTTTCTTAAGCTCAATACCGAAGTATTCCTCGTTGACCCGTTTTTGAATCCTTGCAAACACGATGTCGAGTCCGTTTTGCAGAAGTTGTTCACTTCCTTGATTGTTGGGCAATGTCGCGCCGTTAAAATATTCGCCAGAAATAAATGTGACGAACCAAAAAATAAAACCTGGGATGAGGTTGTGACTAAGCTAGATGGCTTCTTGGCACAGTTTTCACCCCCAAAGGAATTGCTTGTTACCTATGTCCTATTGAATGACAAACAAAATCCGGAGGAAATGCACGGCAGATATTTGTTCTCAAATAGAGGTGGGATTCGTATAGACGATGGATTTAAAAAACTGCCCAAGGGGAGACGAACGGACGTCGCACCAATGTCTCAATCCGTTCTTGATGATATTTGGCGAACTTTTGTCGTTGAACACCAAAAGCTGCATGTGGCATATGAATGCAGCCGTAAGTTCGATGGTTCCAAATGGGGCAACGTATCCCGGTAAGCTATGACTTGAGTGCTCGTAGGATGCTTTCCAGTTCCGGAGGCACTGATTTAAGGGATTTCGGGAGGTCTATTGCAATTTCAGCGTAGACGACACCCCAACGGGTTGAGTTTTTTTCTCTAAACCCGGGTATCTCGCTGACAATTCGGGTTCCGGCTCTAGTCAATGGAGGGATGTCGATATTCATTCTCCCCAATGCGGAGTTTGCGGTGATGGCGCCACCCAGCAATGCAGTAAAACAGTCGATAACCAAGGGAATGATTACATCATTGTTCTCGACTCTCAGTTTGCCTCGGGTAGCGATTTTTACCTCCAGGTTCAGTGCCCCATCTTTGCCACCGAATAGCCCAGTTCCGCCTTTTCCAGAGATACTGAACACGCATCCGTCGTACACGCCAGCGGGCAGCTTCACCCGAAGCGCGTGCTTCTTCTGTAGCGTCTTCTTGCCTTTGCAGGTTTGACAACGCGAGTAAGCGTGTCGACCGCTCCCCGAACATTTCCTGCACCGATTACTCCCGTCGGAATAAGCTTTCTGGCCCGTTCCATTACAGTTCGGGCAGCGATAGCCCGGGATAACTTCACCGTCCCCCTGGCACTCGCTGCAATATTCATCGGTCCGGTAGGTTGCTTCGACGATAAAGCCTTGCAGGGCTTGGGCGATTGAGATGACGATTTTTGCGTAAGCATCTTTGCCCGGAACAGGTACAGCGCTCGAAGTTTGTTGCGATTCGTGCCGCCGTGTAGCTCTGGCAGGCTCCGTTTCGTCGTAATAACGCCGCTTGTATTCATCGGATAGCGTAGCGTAAGCCTCTGCAATCCGCTTAAACCGTTGTTCGGCTTCTTGTGTTTCATTGAGATTCCGGTCGGGATGCCATTTCATTGCGAGTTTTCGATAGGCTCGCTTGATTTCATGGAGTGAGGCATTTTTGGGAACACCCAAAGTTTCGTAGTGCGATTCCGATAGCACGATAGGTCTCTCAGTAATGCCGCTTTAATAAGCCGGAACCAAAATGGCGGTGATGGCTGGGTTTAGGTGAGGTATCGAGAGACATGAAACTTTCAGCCGGCATCTCGACGGACACCGATGTCCGGAGAGCAGCCCTCTTGATGGATTTGCCAATGAGGAAGCCCAGCAAAATCCCCAATAGCAAGCAAATAAAGGTAAGCATTCGGTTCGGCTGCACGTTTTCCCCCACGAACAATGGAATGAGTTTGATGGGGTGATGGCTCATGGGGTGTGAATCGCCCCGGGAGTTGCGGAGGCCAGTTGATTTGAGTCAGGCAGTGACGGCCTGCTCGGTGTGACAGCGGTAGTAGTTTGCCTCAGCTTCTGCAGGAGGGATATATTCGATGGGCTCAAGCAATCGATGATGGTTGAACCACGAGACCCATTCGAGCGTGGCCAGTTCGACTGCCTCCTTGGTCTTCCACGGCCCGCGACGGTGAATGATTTCCGCCTTGTACAGGCCGTTGATAGTCTCTGCGAGGGCGTTGTCGTAGCTGTCGCCCTTGCTGCCGACGGAGGGCTCGATGCCTGCTTCCCCGAGGCGCTCCGAATAGCGAATCGAAACATACTGGGCGCCGCGGTCGCTGTGGTGAATCAGCGTGTTCCGATCCGGCTGGCGGGCGTACAGGGCTTGCTCCAGGGCATCCAGGACAAAGTCCGTGTGCATGCTCCGGCTGACGCGCCAGCCGACAATGTATCGGGCATAGACGTCGACGACAAAGGCAACATAGACGAAGCCCTGCCAGGTCGAGACGTAGGTGAAGTCGGCGACCCACAACTGATTCGGACGGGTTGCCGAGAACTGCCGATTGACGCGATCCAGTGGGCACGGTGCCGCCGGATCGGGACGTGTCGTCTTCACCGGCTTGCCCCGCATGGCGCCACGCAATCCTTGCTGTCGCATGAGGCGTTCGACCGTGCAACGGGCGACGGCAATGCCTTCCCGATTGAGCTGCCGCCAGACCTTGTCGGCGCCATAGACTCGCAGATTGACCTGCCAGACGCGTTCGATCTCGCCGATCAGTTCAGCATCGCGCCGGGAACGGCAAGAGCGCAACTCTGGGTTGCGCTGCCGCGCCGCGTGACGCCAATACGCCGACGGGGCGACCTGCAATTGCTTGCAGATCGGCTCGACCCCGAAGCGCTCCCGATGTTCATCGACGAACGCCCTCACGGCTTGAAGCGGCGGTCGAGCTCCGCCTGGGCGAAAAACGCGCTCGCCAGCCGCAGAATCTCGTTGGCCTTCTTCAGTTCGCGGTTCTCCCGTTCCAATTGCTTGATACGGTCAGCTTCGGCCGTGGCGACCCCGTCGCGCTGCCCGGTGTCGCGTTCGTATTGCCTGACCCAATTGCATAGCGTCTGCGTGCTGCAGCCGATCTTCGGCGCAATCGCTTCAATGGCCGCCCATTGCGATCCATGGTCGCCACGCGACTCGAACACTAGGCGCACGGCACGCTCGCGGACTTCGGGGGAAAACTTCGTCGATTTCTTCATCATGGCTCCATCTTCTCAAAGAAGGGAGCCTCCTCAAAACCCGGGGCGATTCAGTGAGCTCCCAGGAAGTCGAAGCGGTGACCGTTTGTGTGTCTCTACCAGTTGCCTGCGTATCCGGATTTTTAGTGGCTCATGATTTGAGCTATTGGCTATCTAGGATGGTCGTATCGCTTAAGGAGATGACCATGAACAAGATACAAAGTGTTATCGCTCAGCTTCAGAACGTAATGGATGCGTTCGTTGGCGTGCGTCCATTTCAACCGCTGCCCCAAGCCTTCTTTCATCAGCCGAACTGGCAGGAAACGGCGCAGGCATTGCGCCTACCGGCGGTTTGGCGCAGAAATGGCCGGCATGGATGAGCCCTTAGGTCCCCAGATGATTAACCTGGGTGCGCGTTCTGAGCTCATGGTGGCGAGTCGATTCACTTGAACAAGTTAAGTGTTTTGCATTTTTGCCGGGCCTGGCTCATCCTATGAGCTAGACTTGGCTCAGACTCAATGGCACTCACTCGAAAAGGAGATTGCCATGTTGAATGTTCCGATGACCCATCATGCTTCGAAGCGACTGCAACAGCGCGGTATTCCCGAGCGGGTTTTGCCGCTGCTATTCGAATACGGGGAAGAAGAGTACGACCACCACGGTACGATGATGTTGTACTTCAATAAGAGGGCTCGCGAGCGCATCGCGAAAGTCATGTCGCATTCAGAACTGATGCAGCTTCAGGGCGCGATGAATGCCTACGCCGTTCTGGATAGCGATGGTGCTGTCGTGACCGTTGGCCACCGTACGCATCGCATCAACCATAACTAACGAGGGACGACAGATGTTAGGAGCCATCATCGGTGACATCGTCGGTTCAGTCTATGAGTTCGACAACTATCGCGCCAAAGACTTCTCGCCCTTGTTTCGCCACGATGCATTCTTTACCGACGACACCGTATGCACGGTGGCGGTTGCCGATGCCTTGCTCAATTGCCGCCATCCGGCTGTCGCCTTGAAGGATTGGGGCAACAAATATTGGGAAAACGGGGGCTGGGGGCGTTCCTTTGCGCATTGGCTAGGCTCTGAGAGCCTCGAGCCGTACAACAGTTATGGAAATGGAGCAGCCATGCGGGTTGCACCGGCGGCGCTATTGGCAGCCTCCCTCGAGGAGGCCGTTGAACTGGCGACGAAGGTCACCGAAGTCACCCACAACCACCCCGAAGGCATCAAGGGGGCCAGGGCAACGTCAGCCGCCGGGTATCTGGCAAGAACTGGCCGCAGTCAGGCTTTCATTCGCGGTTATATCGCCGACACGTTTGGCTATGACCTGACCCGGACGATAGATGACATTCGTCCTGACTATCGATTCAACGAATCGTGTCAGCAGACCGTGCCTCAGGCGCTGACAATGTCGCCTGTCATTTGCGCCCCCTCCGCCATCCGCGCTTTTGCTGGCGATTGCGTGAAGGCTCGGCAATATTGAACCAGCCTTGCAGCGGGTCAGCCGGGATAGAGTCGCGGTTGCTTGTTCTTCCTTTTTGGCTCGCACGGTCGCCACCGTTGCGGGCCTTTTCTTTTGTCGTCATTGCCCGCCCCTTACTTCGTCAATGCTTTGCGAAGTTCGCCCACGTTCCAGGCGGTCACACGCTCGGACAGTTTGCGAGGCGCAGGCAGGGTGCCGCGCTTCACCATGCGCCAGACGGTCGCCGCTGAACAGGCGAAAAGGGATTGAACGACGGGCAAACGGACGTTTGCCGAATCGGGGGATGAATCGAAGTTTTTGAGCGCGTCAGGAATTGCGCTCTGGTCGGTGCGTTGTGCCATGTCGTGCGCCTTTGTGAGTTAGACGCTGCGAGCATGGCGACAGGAAAAACGATTTCTAACCGGTCATATGGCGCGATATGACCGGAGTGCCAAGCGGAAGCATAGCTTCCAGAAGACCGGAAGGAAGAGACTTGAAGTGGCACGAATACATGGCATAGGCGGCTTCGACAGCTTTTTCTCCCTTGCCATCCGGAAACAAAAGATTTGCTGCTTCCCCCCTCGCATCGAGATAAGTCCATTTTTTACGCATGAGCAGAATTACGTATGCCGCCGCGATGACATTCCGTTCGTAGTTGTCCTCCCGCTCGTACTTACCCCGTGTAAGCTTTAACCCGAAGGCATGATCCGCCCCCCAGCGGTCTTCGATGATTTTCGAAAAAGCATGGCCGATGAATTCGATCAGGATGCGCTCGTTATAGGGAAAGTCACCTTTGAATCGCTCATGGAAATATTCGATCAGGTTCATCGCTGCGACTGGATCATGCCCGTACTTCACAGCTGCCAGCGCGCCGTTCAGGTCGGCGTCCTTAACATCGCACCATTTCATAGCGCCCCTTTCACGCATCGCCTTTGAATAAGATGCAGCGCCTGCCGGGCAAAGGTTCCCGGTTTTCGCCCTTGGGGATCAGCCGCAGGCTAGGCGCAGCAAAACCGGATCAGCCCCCTTTGCTCTTCTTCATCGGCACGACGTTGTAATCGGGCCGTCCTTCTTCCAGCGCCGCCAGCAATCGCGCCCATTCATTCAGTGCCTTTTTCCTCTCGTCAAAGTAATCGTGCCGGTTGTAAATGCCCTCCACGCCTTTCAGCTTGTGATTCAGGCAACGCTCGGCAATGTGCGGATCGACGCCCAATGCCGCCAAGTGGGTGCGGGCTGTGCGCCGGAAGTCGTGTATGGTGAAATTCGGCACGTCCTTTAACTGGGGCTTGATGTGCTTCGAGATTGCCGCGTTCAAGGTGTTCAGGTCGATATGCGGAATCATCCGGCTTTGCATCTTCCTTGCCGGGAATACGTAGGCACTGCCGCAGGCCAGCCGTTGCAGTTCGCGCAAGGTATCCACTGCCTCCGCAGGCAAGGGAATATCAATCGCCGCGCTCGTCTTGGTGCGCTCTTCCGGCAAGTTCCAGACAGCGCCATCAAGATCAAATTCTTTCCACTGCGCCGCGATCAGTTCTTCTTTCCGCACGGCCAGCAACAGCAGCAAGCGCACCGCATAGGCATTTTCGATGGTGAAGGTTCCGGCCTTGTCGCGCATCGCCTGAAACAGCTTGATGATTTCGTCGCGGGTCAGCCAGCGGTCGCGGGCTTCTTCCTTGCCGCCAGCGTCCGACGGATCGAAGGCGCTTGCCGGGTTGATTTCGATCACTTGCCGCTTGATGCCGAAGTCGAATATCCGCTTTGACCAGCGCAGTACGTCGTTCGCAATCGTTGGTGCGCCGCGCTTCACTGCGACCTGAATCATGGCGTCAATGTCGCGGGGGCGTACATCCTCGGCTTTCATCTTGCCGATTGCGGGTTTGATGTCGTTCTCGATCCGGGATCGCACAATGTTGGGGTGTTTCCAGCGTCCGAGAATGGTTCGCTCAAAGTATTCATCGGCCAGCTTGGCAACCGTCCAAGCGTTTTTTTCGTCCTCAATCTTGGCAACAGCTTCGCGCTTGCGCTCTTGTTTCTCGCCTGCCACGTCGTAGCCAAGGGATACCCGCGCCGCCAATTCTTTTGCGGTCTTGCGGGCGTTTGCCAGTGACAGCACGGCATAGCTGCCCAAATTCATTACCCGCTGCTTGCCGTCGAAACGGTAACGAAAGCGCCAGGATGCGCCGGTATCGCCTTCACGGAAGCGGAGATATAGCCCGTCGCCATCGGCACGGCCTTCAAAACGTTCGCCCGCCTTGATCCAGCCCCGAATCTCAATGTCTGTCAGCTTGCTCATATCGCCCCCGGAATCCGCATCTGTGCGTGTACCCAATTTCGACGCCTAAAAACACCAAGGGTACACGTCTGGGTACACGGCAATTCTGCGCTCTTCTGATACGACATGCAATTACAAGACGTTAAAAAGCCCCGTGGATAGGGGCTTTAGTTGGCTTGCTGCACCGTCGTGAAACGGCCTGAAGAATCATTCCAAATTTTGGATCTGCTCGCGCATCTGCTCGATGAGCAGCTTGAGTTCCATCGATGCCTGGGAAACCTCGGTGACCGCCGACTTCGACCCCAGGGTATTGGCTTCCCGGTTGAGTTCCTGCATGAGGAAGTCGAGGCGCTTCCCGCAGGCTCCGCCTTCCTTGAGAATGCGATCCACTTCGTCCAGGTGGGCCACCAGGCGCGACAGTTCCTCGGCCACGTCGATTCGGGTGGCGAAGACCGCCACTTCCTGGAGGATGCGCTCTTCGCTGCTGTTTCCCAGAGCCTCCTGCAAACGCTGGCGGAGTTTATCGGTGAAGAGCGCCTGGGCCTCGGGGATGCGCGGGCCGACGGAGGCGACGATTTCCCGCATACGGGCGACCCGGTCGGCGATCATGGTGGCCAGCTTGGCTCCCTCCCGGGCACGGGTGGCGGCGAAATCACCTAGGACCGCTTCCGCGAGTTCCAGCACCGCCGGCGCCATGGCGGGGAAATCGACTGTCTGGTCGCCGAAGATCCCGGGCCAGCGCAAGATGTCATTCACGCCGAGGGGGGGCGCGTCGGGCAGGGCGGTGCGGACCTGGCGGTCCAGATTGGCGAGGGTGGCGACCAGGTCGCCGCGCAGGACCATCTGGTCGACTCGACCGGCGGTGCCGTTGTAGGCCAGGCGGCATTCGACCTTGCCCCGGGCAAGCCGGCTGACGAAGAGCTCCCGCAGGGGAATCTCGACAAAGCGGAGTTCGTCGGCGGTGCGGAAATGGAGGTCGAGGAAGCGGGAATTGACGCTCTTGAGCTCGAGTTGCAGCGTGCCTCGCTCGACGTCGCGGGTTTTTACCGCATAGCCGGTCATACTGAAGATCATGGTATCAGGGAATCTCGGCTTTACAGGTCAGGCCCGAGAACCGAAAATGGCTGGAAAAATGCATCATAACCGGGACATTGATGGCTCAACAAGCCAACCACGCTCTTCCGAACGGGTTCCAACTTGAGGAATACACCATCGAGCGCCAGCTTTCCCTGGGCGGGTTTTCGATTGTCTATCTCGCTCAGGATCTGGAGGGGCGTCAGGTCGCCATCAAGGAATACCTGCCCAACAGTCTGGCCCTGCGCGGCGAAGGCGAGATCAAACCCCAGATCGCACCCGATCACCAGGCCGCCTTCCGCTACGGGATGAAATGCTTTTTCGAGGAAGGACGGGCTTTGGCCCGCCTTTCCCATCCCAATGTAATTCGAGTGCTCAATTTCTTCCGCGCCAACGATACCGTCTATATGGTCATGGAATATGAGCATGGGCGAACCCTGCAGGAATTCATCCAGAAGCATCAGGGCCATATTTCCGAGCGCTTTATGCGAGGGCTTTTCACCCGCATGCTCAATGGTCTGCGGGAAGTCCATTCCAACAAGCTGCTTCATCTGGACATCAAGCCCTCGAATGTCTACATGCGAACCGACAATGCGCCGGTTCTGATCGACTTTGGCGCTGCCCGTCAGACCTTGGCCTCGGATCAGCCCATGCTCAAACCCATGTACACCCCGGGTTTCGCGTCCCCGGAACACTACGGGTCGCGTAACGACCTCGGTCCCTGGAGCGATATCTACAGTGTCGGCGCGTCCATGTATGCCTGTCTTGCCGGTTGCGCGCCGCAGGCAGCCGACGACCGCATCAAGAAGGACTCGCTCACCCCGGCGATGGTGCGCTGGGATGGCCAGTACTCGGACCGGCTGCTGGAAATCATCGATTGGTGTCTTAATCTCAACCACCTCTACCGGCCGCAGAGCGTTTTCGCTCTCCAGAAGGCTCTGGTCGAAGCGATCACCCCGCCGACCGAGAAGAAGCCTCCTGGATGGATCAACCGCGTGGTCGGCAAGATCAAGGGAGCAGCCAAAAAATGAGATTCACGATTTATCAGGAGTCGCGTCAAGGCGGGCGCGCCAACAACGAGGACCGTGTCGCCTACTGCTATTCCCGCGACGCCCTGCTGATGGTGGTGGCCGATGGGATGGGGGGGCACTTTTACGGTGAGATTGCTGCTCAGATTGCCGTGCAGACCCTCACCGACAGCTTTCAGCAGGAGGCCCATCCGGGTGTGGGCGACCCCTTCCGCTTCCTTCAGAAAGGAATGACCAACGCCCATCACGCCATCCTGGATTATTCGGCCAAACACCGGCTCAACGATTCGCCCCGCACCACCTGCGTTGCCTGCCTGATCCAGGACAGCCTGGCCTACTGGGCTCACGCGGGAGATTCACGGCTCTTCCTCATGCGCCGCGGCAAGGTGGTCGCCCAGACCAAGGATCATTCGCGAGTCCGGCTGCTGATGGAGGAAGGGGTGATCAGCGAAGCCCAGGCCGCGGTGCATCCGGAGCGCAACAAAATCTACAGTTGCCTGGGGGGCGGTCAGGCGCCGGAGATCGAATTTTCCCGCAAGACCCCCCTCGAGGACGGCGACATCATTCTGGTCTGTTCCGATGGACTGTGGGGAGTGACTTCCGGAGAGTCCATGGCGGTGACCCTCAAGGGCGCCAACCTGCTCCAGGCGGCTCCCATGGTCATGGCCCAGGCGGAAGTCAAGGGCGGCACCCAGGGTGACAACCTCTCCATGGTAGCCGTGCGCTGGGAGGAATCCTACGTCGAGCCTTCCGAATCCTCGGTCTCGACCCAGGCCATGACCATGGACCAGGTGACGACCCGCCTCGACGAATTCGGCCGCAACCCGAGCGCAAAAACCGACCTCTCGGAAGACGAAATCGAGCAGGCTATCGAAGAAATCCGCTTGGCCATCGACAAATACACCCCCAAGAAATAGGGCTTTCCATGCGTCCCAGTCAGCGTCAACCGGACGAGCTCCGTCCCCTCCGGCTTACCCGCCGTTTTACCTGTCACGCCGAAGGATCGGTGCTCATCGAAATGGGCGAAACCCGGGTGCTGTGCACCGCGAGTGTCGAAGAATCGGTCCCCTCATTTCTGCGCGGCAAGGGCAGCGGCTGGGTGACGGCCGAGTACGGCATGCTGCCCCGTTCGACCCATACCCGGAGTCCGCGCGAAGCGGCCAAGGGCAAGCAGAGCGGCCGGACCCAGGAAATTCAGCGCCTGATCGGCCGCAGTCTGCGGGCCGTCGTGGACCTCCAGGCCCTGGGCGAGCGCCAGATCACGCTCGACTGCGACGTGCTCCAGGCCGATGGTGGGACCCGCTGCGCGTCGATCACCGGCGCCTGGGTCGCCTTGTTCGACGCTTGCGATGGCTTGGTCAGGGCCGGCAAGCTGGCCGCCAATCCGGTCCGGGATCACGTCGCCGCGGTATCGGTCGGCCTCTTCAAGGGGGCGCCCGTCCTCGATCTCGACTATCCCGAGGATTCGGCCTGCGACACCGACATGAACGTCGTCATGACGGGTGCCGGCGGTCTGGTGGAAATCCAGGGTACCGCGGAGGGCGAGCCTTTCACCCGAACCCAGATGAACGCCCTCGTGGACCTCGCCGAAGCTGGCATCCGGCGCCTGATCGCCGCGCAGGAAACGGCGCTCGTCTCATGAAGCGCCTGTGCCTCGCCTCCAACAATCGGAAGAAGGTTAACGAACTCCAGACTCTCCTGGCCCCGCTCGGAATCGAGATCGTCCCGCAGGAAGCGTTGGGGGTGGCCGAGGCCGACGAGCCCCACTGCACTTTTGTCGAGAATGCCCTGGAGAAAGCGCGCCACGCGGCGCGGGCCACGGGTTTGCCCGCCCTGGCAGACGATTCCGGCTTATGCGTCGACGCCCTCGGCGGCGCCCCCGGCGTGATCTCGGCCCGCTATGCCGGAGAACCGAAGTCGGACGCCCGCAACAATGAAAGACTGCTGGCCGACCTGGCGCGCTATCCCGACATGGCCCAGCGCGGTGCCCATTTTGCCTGCGTCCTCGTCCTGCTCCGTGCGGCCGACGATCCTCGACCCATCATCGCCGAAGGCGAGTGCCACGGACACATGCTTGCCGCCCTGCGGGGAAGCGGGGGCTTCGGCTACGATCCCCTGTTCTGGATTCCCGAGCTAGGCAAGACCATGGCCGAGCTGGATGCCGAAGAAAAGAATCGTATTTCCCATCGGGCTCGGGCCATGGCCCAACTGGTACAAAGGCTCGCCCCGTCTTCCTGATGTCTCGCGTCATCCCCATTGCGCCCGCTCCCGCTGCGGAGGTCGGTAACCTGGAATTCCGCGTTTCGCCGCCGCTCGCGCTCTACATCCACGTGCCGTGGTGCGTACGCAAATGCCCCTACTGCGATTTCAATTCCCACGAGTTGCGGGGCGAAATTCCGGAAGCTGCCTACCTTGCCGCCCTGGTGGCCGATGTCGAGGCTGCCCTTCCTCTGGTCTGGGGGCGGCCCGTCGTCAGTCTCTTCTTCGGTGGCGGCACCCCCAGCCTCTTGAGTCCGGCCGGGGTGGAGCGCCTGCTGGCAGACCTGCGCATGCGCCTGCCCATCCAGCCCGATGCCGAAATCACCCTGGAAGCCAACCCCGGTACCGTGGAGACGGGCCGCTTCGCCGAATTCCGGGAGGCGGGGATCAATCGCGTCTCGCTTGGCATTCAAAGCTTTGACGACGAGGCGCTCAGAGTTCTGGGACGTATCCACGGTGCAGCCGAGGCACGGGTAGCCGCCGAGGTGGCTGCCCGCCATTTCGCGACCTTCAACCTGGATCTGATGTATGGCTTGCCCGGCCAGGAGGTTGCCGGCGCTGTTGCCGACCTGGAGTTCGCCCTGGGCTTCGCTCCCCCGCATCTCTCCTGCTACCAGTTGACCCTGGAGCCCAATACCCGCTTCGCCGCGCAGCCCCCGGCGGGGCTGCCCGACGGCGACACGTGCGCCGACATGGAAGAGGCCATCGAATCCCGCTTGGTGGGGGCCGGCTATGTCCATTACGAGACCTCGGCCTACGCGCAGCCCCGCCATCCCTGCCGCCACAACCTCAATTACTGGCACTTCGGCGACTATCTGGGGATCGGAGCCGGAGCCCACTCGAAACTCACTCTCCACGACCGAGTCCTGCGCCAGATGCGCTGGAAGCATCCGGATGCCTATCTCGCCCATGTCGCCAGCGGAACGCCGATCCAGGAGGAATCGACCGTGGCTGCGAGCGCCCTGCCCTTCGAGTTTCTGATGAATGCCCTGCGTCTGGCCGACGGATTCCCGCTCGCACTTTTCGAATCGCGGACCGCGACGCGGGTTGCAGCTCTACTGCCGCGCTTGCGGGCGGCAGCGGACGAAGGCCTGTTGACCCTCTCCGCCGATCGGGTGGTCCCGACCCCTCGCGGTCGCCGCTATCTGAATATTCTGTTGGAGCGCTTCCTGGACCTCGGCTGATCCAGGTTACGGAGACTTACAGCCCCGCCTGCCGACCAGTGCTCGCCAGGTGCAGCAGGAGAAAAAAGCAGCCAGCCACCACCAAAGCGGTTCCGGTGAGCAGCAGGGTGCCGGTCTGGAAGCCGATCAGCCAGAAATAGCCGCCCAGACGTCCCGAGGCAGAGAAAAGACAAAGCGCCAAGCCCAGAAATCCGGCAAGGCGTCCCGCCCACAGCCAAATTGCGTCCATTCAAAACTCCTTTTGATCGCCCCTTCCGGGCGTACGAGAAGAAAAGCAAAGGCCAATTGCCCGTTTGGCGGGCGGCGCCGACCTTATCAACCCCGGTGGCGAGGCTTGCCCCAGACGAACCCGGATCCCGAGGCGACCCAGTCCTTCACTGAATTGCCGCCGAGATTGAGGATACGGCGCTGCAGGATATGACGCCGATCCACGAGTCCGGTGGGAGGGCCAAGATTGGCATGGCGCCGGTCGGAGCCGGCGCGGCGCTCGACGAAAGTCTGCATGATCTGGATTCCGAGTTGAGGCAGGGTGAGCAGGAAAAGGAAGCGATTGCTCGTCAGCACGCGGTGCAGCGCAGCAAACTTCGTATTCCAGGATTCTACGGAGTCCGCGATGTGCGGTAAAGATGCCGAGGCAGCCCAGGCGGATCAACCCGCGATGTCACCGTCGACGTAGAGCCAGACTCCGGCGATCTTCGAAAATCGGCTCGTCTCCCGGAGCCGGTGACCCCGCCCGGCGATCCGGTAGCGGGCGACGAATTCAACTGTGGCATGGTCCGCATCCTGAATATCGTGCCGCCGCACCTCCAGCCCGAGCCATCGGGTGGCCTGCTCGGGGGCTAGATCGAGCGTAGCCGGCCGGGTGTCGGGATGCCAAGTTGCCAGGAGATAATCGGTCAGGCCCTTGACGTAGGCGCTGTAGCGGGAACGCATGAGGGCTTCGGCGGTGGCTGCCGGGGCGCCCGCATGGCATAGGCCGCAGCACGCGGCATAGGGGCGGCTGCTCCCGCAGGGACAGGGGTCCCCCGGGGGCTTCATTTTTCTTCCTGTTTCTCGCCCCCCAGGGCCTGCACCAAATCGGGCAGGAATCGGGAAAGCTCGCCGGTCATCAGGGCAAGATCGGCATCGAATTGTTCGTCTGCATTTTCCACGCTCTGCTCGGCCTCTTCCTTGAGCAGGTCGAGGAAGGCCAGGCGCTTGATTTCCAGCTTCTCGGTGATGACGAAGGAAATGCGGTCGTTCCAGGTGAGCGCCAGCCGGGTGGGTTGCTTGCCGCCGGCGAGGTGGGATTTGATTTCGTCGCCTTCCAGGGAGTGGCGCACGTAGCGCACCGCAGCCTTTTCCTCGCCCACGGACTTCAACTCACAGTCGCGATCGATGGAGAAGCCGGCCGGGGCCTCGCCCGCCGCGAGCCAGTCAGCCATGGCGGACATGGGCGAAACCTGGGTGCGAAGCAGCTGTAGCGGAAATTCGTCCAGGGACCAGCGCAGGTGCTCGATGACTTCCTCGGCCTTGGCCGGACTGCCGGCATCGACGCAGAACCAGCCTGCCTGGGGGTCGATCCAGACGTGGGTGGTGCGGCGCTTGGTGAAGGCCCGAGGCATCAGTTCCTCGGTAACGCGCTCCTTCAACTCGCGCAATTGCTTGCGGCCCGGCGAGTAGCCCTGCTGGACTTCGAGGGCTGCGGCCCTGTCCCTGACCTCGTCGTTGATGACGGACGCAGGGAGCAGACGC
The DNA here is from genome assembly GCA_035345935.1 of Rhodocyclaceae bacterium. Classification (GTDB taxonomy): domain Bacteria; phylum Pseudomonadota; class Gammaproteobacteria; order Burkholderiales; family Rhodocyclaceae; genus SSSZ01. The sequence goes on from DAORDK010000071.1 coordinate 15,940, forward strand.
TGCTCGACCCGCAGGGCGATCAGCCACTGGCGATTGATGGCATGGACCAGGGCCCCATCACCCCGCGGCGAGACCCAGCCCCGGCTCATGGCTTCGTGGCTGGCACAGCGCTTGAAGGGCCCGCGGGCCAGTTGTTCTTCGAGTTTGGCGAGATCGATGCCCCAGGGCACCGGCAGACGATAAAGCTGCAGGTTCTTGAACCACATGGTCGGGATTCTTAGAAAAGGTTGTTGACGACCCAGCGGTCTCGCTGGGCCAGTGTTTCCAGGCCCTTCAGGGCCTCGGCGGTGGCGCCCTGCTGGTGGGCGTGGTCGAGGAAGGAGGCCAGGGCCTGGTCGAG
>DAORDK010000072.1:0-15660 GCA_035345935.1 Rhodocyclaceae bacterium
TCTCGTCGGCCGCCTGCTGGCGGTCCTGGGGTCGCTCGCGGGGGTCCTGCACCGAGAGGCCGGCGGCGATGACCAGCACTTCCTTGAGGCAGCCGAGATCCCGGGCCGCCACCAGCATGCGGCCGATGCGGGGGTCCAGGGGCAGCTTGGCCAGGGCCTGGCCGACGGAGGTCAGGGCATTGGCGTCGTCCACCGCCCCCAGTTCCTGCAGCAAGGCATAGCCGTCGGCGATGGCCTTGGGCGGCGGCGGCTCGATGAAGGGGAAGCTCTCGACATCGGTAAGCTTCAGGGACTTCATACGCAGGATGACGCCGGCCAGGCTCGATCTCAGGATTTCCGGATCGGTGAAGGGCGGCCGGGCGTTGAAGTCGGCCTCGTCGTAGAGGCGGATGCACACCCCCGCCGCCACCCGGCCGCAGCGCCCGGCCCGCTGCCGGGCCGCCGCCTGGGACACCTTCTCCACCTGCAGCTGTTCGACCTTGTTGCGGTAGGAGTAGCGCTTGACCCGGGCCAGGCCGGTATCGACCACGTAGCGGATGCCGGGCACGGTGAGCGAGGTCTCGGCGACATTGGTGGCCAGCACGATGCGCCGGCCGCCGCCGGGCTTGAAGATGCGATCCTGCTCCTGGGCCGAGAGGCGGGAGAAGAGGGGCAAAATCTCGGCGTGGGCCGGATGGCGCTTCCGGAGCGCCTCGGCGGCCTCGCGGATTTCCCGCTCGCCGGGCAGGAAAACCAGGGTATCGCCGGGGCCGAGGCGGGCCAGTTCATCGACAGCGTCCACGATGGCGTCGTAGAGGTCGCGCTCGTCGTCCTGCTTCTCCAGGTCGTCCACCGGCCGGTAGCGCACCTCCACCGGGTAGAGGCGGCCGGAAACCTCGATCACCGGCGCGCTGGAAAAATGCTGCGAGAAGCGCTCGGCGTCGATGGTGGCCGAGGTGATGATCAGCTTCAGGTCCGGCCGCCGGGGCAGCAGCTGCTTCAGGTAGCCCAGCAGGAAGTCGATGTTGAGGCTACGCTCGTGGGCCTCGTCGATGATGATCGCGTCGTAGGCCGACAGATAGGGGTCGCTCTGGCTCTCGGCCAGCAGGATGCCGTCGGTCATCAACTTGACCCAGGAATCCGGAGTCGTGCGGTCATGGAAACGGATTTTCACCCCGACGCCGGCGCCGACCTGGGTCTGCAGCTCCTGGGCCAAACGGCTGGCCACCGAGCGCGCCGCCAGGCGGCGGGGCTGGGTGTGGCCGATGAGCCCCCGGGTGCCCAGGCCCAGGGCGAGGCAGATCTTGGGCAACTGCGTCGTCTTGCCGGAACCCGTCTCGCCGCAGACGATAACTACTTGATTCTTTTCAATCAGCGCGGCAATCTCGTCCCGGCGCTCGTTGACCGGGAGATCTGCCTGAAATTGAGGCCTGGGCAAGCGCGCCCGGCGAGCAGCGACGGCGGCTTTCGATTGTTCCAGAAGGGCTGCAAAGCCAGATCGCGCCTTTTCCTGCCGCTCCCCCGGGCGGGCCGCATCCCGGGCCAGGGCCCGAAGGCGCGGGTAATCCGCCGCCAGGCATGAGTCCGCCAGCGCTTGCAGGTCCGCGCCTTGACCTTGGCGAATTCGCGATCGCTCAGCCATGGTACCCTGCGGTTCCGGTCATGGCCGACATTGCCCGGCGGAGGTCCAGGAAATGCGGGCGGTCGGATCGGTACATTTCAATACGATTCGAATGACAATTTCCGATTCGCCGAGAAATAATCTGCCGTGAGCATCATTCCTTTCTTGCCCGAATCGGACGTCGGCATTATTTTTCACTTCGATTCTCAAACCAAGCACCAACAGCCATGGATCCTTTTGCCGAAATTCTGATCGGCCTGGAAATCGTCCTCGCCATCGCCGGAATTCCCCTTTACGTCTATTCCAAGCGGACCTCGCGGCGCTTGTACAAGACCCACGAAACCTTGCAGGCGATTGCCGTCTTCATTCTGTTTCTCGCAGGCGTCGCGGCGGTCATGGCTATGTACGGCGCCGGCTCCACCGAGCAAGCCATTTTCCTTCAGGCCCTGTTGCCGCCCATTCTGACCATCGTCCTCTGTTCCATCGTCATCTACCGGGCCGGCCGCGCCAGGCTGTTCAGCCGCAGACGCTACAAGCGCCACTAGGCGCGCGCTCATCCCCAGATTCGCTGTGCGCCCACGGTGACGAGGCCGGCGTAGGTCGCGAGGAGCGATCCCGCCAGATGGATGGACGCCAGGCCGATGGCCCATCCCGCCTGACCGGCTAGCAGGCGCTCGACCACTTCCGCCGAATAGGTCGAAAAGGTGGTCAACCCGCCCAGAAACCCGGTGATGGCAAAGAGCTTCCAGGCCATTGGGAAATGGGTGTTGAGATGGAACACGCCGACGGCAATGCCGATCAGATAGCCGCCCGCCACGTTGGCCACCAGCGTTCCGAGGGGCAGAGCGAAGAAGAGCGGGTTGAGGGCCAGTCCCAATAACCAACGACACCAGGCGCCCAGGGCGGCCCCGATCCCGACCGCGATAAAATTCAATGCCGTAAGGTTGTGCAGGGCGTTCATGAGGGCGAATTGTAGCGGCTTGGCCCCGGTCGGCGGGTAAAATACCGCGACCAATCCCCGAGGTCTACATCGTGAGCAGCCCCAACAAGCCCGCCGACGCGCCAGCGCTCCCCGCCGCCAATTTCATCAAGAATATCGTCGAAGCGGACCTCGCCGCCGGCAAGCATTCCCAGCGCCGCTGGGCCGGCCGTCCTGGCGTCGCGCAAGATCACGCCGCCGCCCCCCTCGATCCGGCAAAGATCCGCACCCGCTTTCCTCCCGAACCCAACGGCTACCTGCACTTCGGCCACGCCAAATCCATTCTGCTCAATTTCGGCCTTGCCCAGCAGTACGGCGGCCGCTGCCACCTGCGCTTCGATGACACCAATCCGGAGAAGGAGGAGCAGGAGTACGTCGATTCCATCATCGACGCGGTCAACTGGCTTGGCTGTTCCTGGGAGCAAGAAGGCGAGTCCAATCTCTATTACGCCTCCAACTATTTCGACTGGATGTACGCATTCGCGGAGTACCTGATTCAGTCCGGCAATGCCTATGTGGATAGCCAGAGCGCCGAGGAAATGCGGGTCAATCGGGGAACCCTCACCGAACCAGGCAAGGAAAGCCCCTACCGCAACCGCAGCGTCGAGGAGAATCTCGATCTCTTCCGCCGCATGAAGTCCGGTGAATTCGCCGACGGTGCCCACATCCTACGCGCCAGGATCGATATGGCCGCGCCCAACATCAACCTGCGCGACCCGGCCATCTACCGCATCCGCCACGCAACCCATCACAACACAGGCGATACCTGGTGCGTGTACCCCATGTACACCTATGCCCATCCCATCGAGGATGCGCTGGAGAACATCACCCACTCCATCTGCACCCTGGAATTCGAAGACCAGCGCCCTTTCTACGACTGGCTCCTGGAACGCCTCGCCGAGGGGGGCCTGCTGCAGCGGCCGCTCCCCCAGCAAATCGAATTCTCCCGTCTCAATCTAACCTACGTCGTCCTGTCCAAGCGCAAGCTGATCCAGCTGGTCGAGGAAAAGCACGTCGACGGTTGGGACGATCCCCGCATGCCCACCCTGGTCGGCGCCCGGCGCCGGGGCTACGCCGCTGAGGGCTTCAGGCTCTTCGCCGAGCGCATCGGCGTCTCCAAGTCCGATTCCCTCATCGACTACGGCCTTTTCGAGGACGCCCAGCGGGAGGTGCTGAACGAATCCGCCGAGCGCCGCATCGCCGTCCTCGACCCCCTGAAGCTGATCATCACCAACTATCCCGAAGGCCAGGGCGAACTCTGCCAAGCGCCCAACCATCCGCTCCACCCGGACCTGGGCAAACGCGACATCCCCTTCGGCCGCGAGTTGTGGATCGAAAGCGAAGATTTCATGGAAGTACCGGTCAAAGGCTACCATCGCCTTTACCCCGGCAACCTCGCGCGCCTGCGCTACGGTTACGTGGTCAGATGCACCGGCTGCGAAAAGGACGCTTCGGGCCGCGTCACCGCTGTCCTGTGCGAATACCTCCCCGAAACCAAGTCCGGCACCCCGGGTGCCGACAGCGTCAAGGTCAAGGGCAACCTGCACTGGGTCTCTGCAGCCCACGCCTACGCCGCCGAAATCCGCCTCTACGACCGCCTGTTCAAGGTACCCGCCCCCGGAGCCGGCGACCGGGACTTCCTGGAGGACATCAATCCCCAGGCCAAGGTGCTTGTCTCCGCACAGCTGGAACCTGCCCTCAAGGCCGCCAAGCCCGAAGAGCGCTTCCAGTTCGAACGCCACGGCTACTTCGTCGCCGACCGCGTGGATTCCCGCGAGGGCGCCCCGGTGTTCAACCGGGCCGTCACCCTGAAGGATTCCTGGAAGTAAGCTGGAAGCAAACCCCAGCCTTTAAGCCCAGGGCGACGCGTTTCAGGCTACGGCGCGCCCCGGACCGCTAGGTTCGGGGCTAACGCTCAATCCACTAACTGCGAACGCCCCGCAAGCAAGCGCGCGCCTCGCGCCCGTCGTCCAGCCTCGTCCTACCCCAATCCGGACGACTGGCAGAGTATTCCTAGCCCCAGCCTCACTCTCGCAAGACCGCAGCCTACGAAGCCCGGCCCGGGCCGCAAGCCACGTTTTGAAACACTCTGTTGCAGGGACGCGGTTGAATGCAGCGCCCACCACCCCTATTTTCCCGAGTGTCTCCGGCAGTTACCCAAACTGCCGGCACCCAACGTTTTTTGCCAGGAGTCGCCATGTCGCGGAAATTGTATGGGGTACTGCTCATCGTGGCTGCCACGGGCCTCGGAATCGGCAGCACGGTGGCCGCCGAGCCCACTCTCCACGAGGTCTACCAGGCTGCCGAGTCCGGCAGGATGAGTGAAGCGCAGGCCATGATGCAGCAAGTTCTCAAGGCTCATCCCGATAGCGGAAAGGCCCACTACGTCGAAGCAGAAATCCTCGCCAAGCAGGGCAAGCTCTCGCGGGCGGCCGAAGAACTCGCCCGCGCTGAAAAACTCGCCCCCGGATTGCCTTTCGCCAAGCCTCAGGCAGTCGAAAATCTGCGGGTGCTGTTGCGCTCCTCTTCTGCCGGAGCGACATCCCACCCATTGACCGGCGAGGCCTACCCTGATTCCGCTTCCCCCTGGGCAACGATGATACTCGGTGGCCTGGCCCTCATCGCTCTTGTCGTCTTTGCCGTGCGCCTCATGGCATCCCGGGCTGGTCATGCCGGATATTCGCAGGCCCCGGCGGCTGCCGCTCCTTCGCCCGCCGGCTTCTCTCCCGCCTACGCAGGCACGGCCACCGGATTCGGCTACGGAACCCCTCCGGCGCCGAATCCGGGGCTCGGATCGCGTCTTGCGGGGGGCCTCGCCACAGGTGCAGCCCTGGGCGCCGGACTCGTCGCCGGCGAAGCCCTCGCGCACCACCTGCTGCAGGATGACGCCCCTGTCCCTCCGAAGCCCAGTGCCGGTGCGCTGTCGTCGCTCACAGACAGCCCGTTCAACGATTTGGGCGGCGATGACTTCGGCGTCGCCGACAACTCGTCCTGGGACGACGGCGCCGGCTCCGACGACTGGAATTGACCCCTACCCATTATTTGCCAAAGAGGAAAAACATGACCCAAAACCGCCTGAAACTCACCGTCATCGCCGTAGCCATCGCTTCCGCCCTGACTGGCGCCTACTCCGCCAGCCATCTTGCCGACGTTGGCAATGCCCATGCGGCTTCCCAACCGGCTGCGGCAACCCTCGCGGCCCCCGTATCCGCACCGCTGCCGGACATGAGTTCCATCGTTGCAGCCAACGGCCCGGCCGTAGTCAATATCAGCGTCGCCGGCAGCCGGCGAACCGCCGATAGCGGCGAACTCCCACAACTCGATCCCGACGACCCCTTCTACGAGTTCTTCCGCCATTTCCGCGGTCCCCAGCCCGGCGGCAAGCAACCGATGCGCGGCCAGGGGTCCGGGTTCATCGTTTCTCCCGAAGGCATCATTCTGACCAATGCCCACGTCGTCGATGGTGCCGACGAAGTCACCGTCAAACTGACCGATAGACGCGAATTCAAGGCCAAGGTCCTCGGCCTCGACAAGGCGAGCGACGTTGCCGTCATCCGGATCGACGCCAAGAATCTGCCTGTGGTCAAGGTCGGCAGTGCCACCTCGACCCGCGTGGGCGAGTGGGTGTTAGCCATTGGATCGCCCTTCGGCTTTGAAAACAGCGCGAGTGCCGGCATCGTTTCCGCCAAGTCGCGGGCGCTGCCCGACGGCAGCTACGTCCCCTTCATCCAGACCGACGTAGCGGTCAATCCCGGAAATTCGGGCGGTCCGCTGTTCAACATGGCGGGCGAAGTGATCGGCATCAATTCGCAGATATTCTCCCGTAGCGGGGGGTACCAGGGACTTTCCTTCGCGATCCCGATCGAGCTCGCGATGAACGTCGAGCGCCAGATCGTCTCCCATGGCAAGGTTCAGCGGGGGCGTCTCGGCGTCACCATCCAGGAGGTGAACCAATCCTTGGCCGATTCCTTCGGTCTGCAGCGTCCCGCCGGCGCCTTGATCAACAGCGTAGACAAGAACAGCCCCGCCGCTCGGGCAGGGCTAGAACCCGGCGATGTCATCCTGTCGCTCAACGGCAGGGAGATCGGCAGCTCAGTCGAACTTCCCGCCATGGTCGCAGCCCTTCCCCCGGGCGAGACCGCCCGTTTGCAGGTCTGGCGCCACGGGGCGCCCAGGGAAATCGAAGTCCGCGTCGGCAAATTCGAGAGCGAGAAGCTGGCCAGTTCCGAATCCGCGCCCTCCACCAACGGACGCCTGGGGGTCGCGGCCCGCGATCTCACGGCTCAGGAGACCCGCCAGGCTGACGTTCGCAGCGGTGTCCTGGTCGAAAGCGTCAAGGGTGCCGCAGCAAAAGCCGGGCTTCGTCCGGGCGACATCATCGTCTCGATCAATGGCGAACCCGTCACCGGCGTCGAGCAATTGGCGACCCTGGTGGCAAAATCCGGCAAGCGCGCTGCTGTGCTGGTGGAGCGGGGAGACTCGCGACTCTTCGTCCCCGTTGATCTCGGCTAAGGGGCGAAAATATGCGCACGCAAAGCCGTGGAGGAAGCCTTTCACCGGTCACTTAGCTGAAAGTGTGAAAAATTTATGTTGCACTGCAGCAAACGTCGGTGCATACTAGAACCGTCTCCTCCACTCCTTCGGAATGGTTGCAGCCCGCCTCCTAGGCGGGCTCTTTTTTTGTGGGTTTCACCCCTTGGCCGAAGTCGCAGGCTGCCCTTATATTGGCCGCACAAGCGCACCGGAGACACCTCATGGCCTGGAAGATTCCCATCCTTACGCTCATTCGCAACAATATTCTGGCCATCATCAGCCTGCTGATGGCGATGGCTAGTCTGTCCTACAACACTTGGCGCAACGACGCCACCGAGGCGAATCGCAACCACCGGGCCGCCGGATTCGCCGTTTTGCAGGAACTCGCCGCACTACAACTGCTGGTTGACCACATCACCTATAGTGACGACCACAACAAGGGCGATCCCATCGCCGGCTGGACCCGGGTGATCTTCATTGCCGATCTGGCGGGCCTCACCTCACCGCAACTGGCCGCCGAATCCAGGCAACTCAAGGAGATCTGGTCGGAGAACGTCGGCAGCCTGTCCGATGACGAGGCTGCCAATAAGGCGATCTCCCATCGCATTGCCGCCATGCGCGGCGAGACCCTCAAGGCCCTTGAGAGCTTGCGTTGAATCCCATGGGGTTGTCTGAGTGCCGCCAAGGGCGGCGAGCCAATGAAAAAGGCCCTGATTCACCAGGGCCTTCGTCGTTGGTCGGAGTGACATGATTCGAACATGCGACCCCTGCGTCCCGAACGCAGTGCTCTACCAGGCTGAGCTACACTCCGAGTGCGTCGGCCGGAAAATCAATGATTCCGCTCGACGGCAAAGGCTGATAATTGTAGCAGAGCATCGCGATATTTTGAAGGTTTGAGGCCAGCAAGGGCGTTTCTGGCCAGGGCGGCTTCTTCCGCAGCCCGGCGTCGGACGTGCTCCAGGGCGCCAGTCGCGCGGATCGCCTCGAGGACGACGGGAAAGTCTTCGCGTCCGCCGTTCTCGATTGCATGCCGCACGCTGGCGGCCTGCCGATCATTGCCCTGTTCGAGCACGTAGATCAGGGGTAGCGTCGGCTTTCCTTCGGCCAAATCGTCGCCCAGGTGCTTGCCGGTGTCGGCTTCGTGGCCCGAATAGTCGAGAACGTCGTCCACCAGTTGAAACGCCGTTCCGAGATGCATGCCGTAATTCGCCAGGGCTGCTTCCGCTTCCGGCGTCGCGCCGCCGATGATGGCGCCCAACTGGGCGGCCGCCTCGAAGAGCTTCGCTGTCTTGTAACGGATCACCTGCAGATAGCGCCCTTCATCGACGTCGGCGTCGTGGCAATTCATCAATTGCAGGACTTCGCCCTCGGCGATGACGTTGGTTGCGTCCGAGAGCACCCGCATCACCCGCATGTCATCAACCCCGACCATCATCTGAAAGGCGCGGGAGTAGAGAAAATCCCCCACCAGGACGCTGGCGGCATTGCCGAACATGGCATTGGCGGTCTGACGCCCACGACGCAATTCGGATTCATCGACCACGTCGTCGTGAAGCAAGGTCGCCGTATGGATGAATTCGACCACCGCCGCCAGCACGTGATGATGGTGACCGCGGTAGTCCAGGGCCCCGGCGCCCAGGAGCACCAAAGCAGGTCGCAGGCGCTTCCCGCCGCCGCTGATGATGTACTCGGCGACCTGTCGCACGAGCACCACATCGGAATAAAGCTGGCTTCGGATCACCGCGTCTACGGCCTTCATGTCCGGGCCGATAAGGGCGTTCAGTTGGTCCAAAGGGAACTCGCGCGGTGATGAAATCAAAGGCCGAGATGTTAGGCGGCGCCCTGTCCAGCGTCAAGCCACGCCCCCTTGGCTGGGAACGGATCAGACCAGGAACATGGTCGCGTGTTCGAGATCTTCGTGGGTCTTGCCCTGTTGCAGCGCACTGACGAACTTCCGCCAGATCAGATCGGGCTCTCCGAGCTTGAAACCGTAGAAGCCGTTGAACCCGTTGGCGCGGTCCCGCACGGCCAGGGCCTTGACCGTCGAATGCTCCAGGCGACCGAGTTGAACCGTAGCGTCGCTCCACACATTGAGCGGAAGAGGATCGGTGGCGTAGGCCTGAAAGCCGAAACTGGAAATTTCGATCACCTGCATCTCATAACGCAGCCGCCCGTCGCTGATGAAGACGGTCAGTTCTCCTGGGCATTTGACCGAATATCGTTGATGTTGCCGCAGCTGGATTCCGCCACCGACCTGTTCCGGCACACTGGGCAGAACGTCGCGGTATTCGCGGAGATCGTAGATCGAATGCAGGAGCGCCTTCTTGCGCTCATCCAGATCGGAAAACCCGGAAGTCTTCTGGTTGAAGAAATAATCCAGAAGATCGGGAGTCATCACCGGATCGTTGGTCGTGAAATAGCGCCGCTTGGGCAGGCTGATATTCGGCAGCTTGAACTCGATGAAATAGGCATGGAGATTCTTGCGCGCCGGCTTCTTCCCGTACACCGACTTGAACACCGAAGGTGCATAGAGCAAGTCGAGGCTGGCGCCGACCGCCGGCGCCCCATTGGCAAAATCGTACTCCTCGACCACATTGGCCGTAAGCCGCTGGAAGAAAAGCAGAGACTCGTACATCTCGATCCGATTGGGATTGACCGCGATGACCAGATGCCGGGTATCGAAGAATGTCGTGCAGTACTCGTACATGAACTTCATCAAGGGGAAAAGGATGGCCCCGCCGGTCTTGCGGAAGCGCGGGTGCACGGCCAGCGCCGAGACCTCCGCGATCTGCCCCTCGCGCGCCCGGATGTTCGAGAGGTCGAAAATCGCCTGCAGGGGGAAACCCAGAGCACTCTCGCGGATGAGGGAAATGGTTCCCACCACCTCCCCATCCCACTTCGCGCACAGCGTCGTCGTCGTCGGCAGCGCGTGATAGATGGTCACGCGCATTCCCGATGGATCCGGCTTCATGAAACCGGCGTCGACGTAGGCATCGTGCAGCAGGCGGAAACAGGCCTCCAACTCCTCCCGGGTTTCGGCGATCTTGAGTTGAAGGCTATCGCTGGGAGCAGGATCGCAATCGACGAAGGCCCGATAGATGGCAAAACGCTGGCTTTGCGGCAAACCCGCGAAAATCCGGCGCAGCACGCGGTGCCAAAGTTTTCTGATTGACGACATTGTCCCGGCCAGTTCTCTTAATCCCCGAGCTTGAGTTTACTCCACGACCGGAATTTGCAAAGCCTTGATTTCCTCGGTTTACCGCAGTGCCGCAATGCCTGCGGAAACTTACCCCCAGTTTCTGTGGATAACTGTGTGGAAGAGCTGTCACGAAATTGGCTAAGTACCCCCCAGGGTTCAGTTTTCCTTGCTCTGCCAAAAAAGAAGGCATAAGGTTTTCACCATTTATAAACAACAAGTTAGCACCATCGCCCAAAAAACCGCACCTCTCCTTCCAGGACAGGACTAAAATCGACGTTTTAGCTGCCGCCATGTCCGACCCCCTTAACCCATCGGCGATCAGCGTTTCCACCCTGGCCCGCCAGGTCCGGGAATGCCTTGAAACCCGGATTCCGCCTTGCTGGGTAGCGGGCGAACTTTCCAATCTCACCTACGCGGCGTCTGGCCACGTCTATTTCACCCTCAAGGACGCTTCCGCCCAGATGCGCTGTGTCCTGTGGCGCTCCCGCGCCCAGACCCTGGGGTGGCGGCTGGAAAGCGGCGACCGGATCGAAATCCGCGCCGCGGTCTCCTTTTATGAAGCCCGCGGCGAATTCCAGCTCAACGTCGAAAACCTTCGCCGGGCCGGCCAGGGAGAGCTTTTTGAACGCTTCCTCCGCCTCAAGGCGACCCTGGAATCCGAAGGCCTGTTCGCCGCCGAGGCCAAGCGTCCCCTGCCCGCCTTCCCTCGCAGTCTTGCCCTGGTCACGAGTCCCCAGGCCGCCGCCCTGCGCGATGTCCTCACGACCTTGGCGCGGCGCGCCCCTCACCTCCGCCTGAGCCTCTATCCCACGGCCGTCCAGGGCGAAGGAGCGGGCGGCAGCATCGCCGGCGCGCTGGCTCTGGCCGGCGCCGGAGGCCACGATGCGGTCATCCTCTGTCGCGGGGGCGGCGGAATCGAAGATCTCTGGGCCTTCAACGAGGAGGCCGTCGCCCGCGCCATCCGGGCATGCCCGGTCCCCGTGGTCTGCGGAGTCGGCCATGAAACCGATTTCACCATAGCCGACTTCGCGGCCGATGTGCGCGCCCCTACCCCGACCGCCGCCGCCGAACTGGCGGCTCCCGACCGGCAGGCCCTGCTCAGGCAAATCGCCACCGTAGGCGACCGCCTCAGGCGCCGTACCGCAAGGCAGCTTGCCGAGGCCTCGCTCGCCCTCGACCGCCTTGTGCCGCGCCTGATCCACCCCGCCCGGCGGATCGCCCTGCAGCGGGATGCCTGCCTGGCTGCCGGCCAACGGCTCCAACGGAGCGCCACCCGCGCAATCGGCGAGCATCGGCTCCTGCTGGCCGCCACTGCAACTCGGCTGGCCGCCTCCCGCCCACGGCCGGCCGCGTTGGGCCAGGGGCTAGACCATCTGGCCAGCAGGCTGGTGGCGGCGGGACGTCAGCGGATTTTCGTCGCGGATGGGAAACTAAAAGCGCTTGCCAACGGTCTGAACCAACTCAATCCCCATGCCGTACTAGCCCGCGGATACGCCTTAGCTCTGGATTCCGCCGGGCACCCCATCAAAGATGCCCAAACCCTGCACCCGGGTGACCGCCTTCGGCTCGCTTTTGCCCGGGGCGAAGCCGCCGTCCTCGTCGAAGAATTGCCCGACGCCCCGGCTCCCCATTAGACTTTTCCACCAACATCCGCTTTTTCGTCCCCCCATCCCAATCAACGGAGATCACCATGGAACATCAACTGCCGCCCCTGCCCTTTGCCAAGGACGCCCTCGCCCCGCACATGTCGGCCGAGACCTTCGACTACCACTACGCCAAACATCACCAGGCCTACGTCACCAACCTCAACAATCTGATCAAGGGCACCGAATACGAAGCCCTAGACCTTGAAGCCATCGTCAAGAAGGCCCCTGCTGGCGGCATCTACAACAATTCCGCCCAGGTCTGGAACCACAGCTTCTTCTGGAACTGCCTGAAACCCAACGGCGGCGGCGCCCCCTCCGGTGCCCTGGCCGAGGCCATCAACAAGAAGTGGGGCTCCCTCGACGAATTCAAAAAGGCCTTCCAGACCTCCGCAGTGGGCAATTTCGGTTCCGGCTGGACCTGGCTGGTCAAGAAAGCGGACGGCTCGGTCGACATCGTCAACATGGGTGCCGCCGGCACCCCCTTGACCACCGGCGACAAGGCCCTGCTGTGCATCGACGTGTGGGAGCATGCCTACTACATCGACTACCGCAACCTGCGCCCGAAATTCGTCGAGACCTTCCTCAACAATCTGGTGAACTGGGCGTTCGCAGAGCAGAACTACGCCGGCTGACCCCACCGAGCATTCCACGCCGAGCGAGAACGAGCGCCCCCGCGGCGCTCGTTTTTCGTTGACCGCCCGCAGTCGATCCGCCACCCTGCCGTAAGGAAACGTCAGCACCGGCGACCAATCCTCAGGCCATCCCTTTCCCGCCCGAGGACCCCATGAACCCCATCTGGGCCATCGCCCCCGCCCTGCTTTCCCTCGCCCAACCCCTCGCCGCAGCCGAGTGCAGCGCCACCAGCGGCCGCGAGCGGGTCACCCTGGTCGAACTCTTCACCTCGGAAGGCTGTAACAGCTGCCCCCCGGCAGACCGTTGGCTGAGCAGTCTTATCCGAGCAAAATCGTCCGGCACCGTCATCCCCCTGGCTTACCACGTCGACTACTGGGATAGCCTGGGATGGCGCGACCGCTTCGCCAAACCGGCCTTCACCGCCCGGCAAGAGGCCCGACAACGGGCCGGGCGCTGGTCCTTCCTCTACACCCCGCAAGTCGTCCTCAACGGCGCCGATTTCCGCGAATGGCGCGGCACCACCGATCCTGCGCACCTGGCGCGCCCTGCCCCGGCCCGAGCCGAAATCAGTCTGCGTACTGAATCCAGAAGCCCCGGCGCGATCACCGCCCATGTCGAGGTTCGCGTCCCGGAAGTCTCCGGACCAGGGCGCGAAGGGACCGTCCTCCACTTGGCCCTGGTCGAAAACGGACTCGTCTCTGAAGTCAGCGCTGGCGAAAACGCTGGCCGCCGCCTCGAGCACAGCGCCGTCGTCCGCGATTGGGTCGGGCCCCTGGCCCTCGATGGACAGGGCAGGATCAGCGCTGCGCACGAATTTCGCAGAAACGACATCGACACTCGCCAGGCTTCCCTGGTCGCAATCGTGGAAACAGCGAATCGGCTCGAACTCCTCCAGGCCTTGCGCCTGGACATCTGCCCCTGAGCTCGGTGGAGCACCCGCGGGAATCATCCCCTCACTTCATCGATCCCTGCTCACCCCGGGGGTCGCCCAAGCGGGAAAAACCTTGCCGCCCACAAGCGCGGTCCGCCGACGCGCACCCTGACCAGGCAGCCCACCAATCTGTCGGGAATATTTACATGTCTGGCAGAGCAAAATTATAACCACATGAATTATATGACTATAATTTTTTTGCATGATAATTGCTTAACGGTTGGCACGCCATTCTGGCGAACCCATGCGTCGGAGTTCAACCGAACGCGCTGTGTGTCCAACGGCCAGCTGATTGATTGGCCGGAAAAAAGTAAGGAGACCTGATATGTTCAAGAAAACACTCGCCATGTTGACCCTGGCCGCGTCGCCCCTTGTCGCCAGTGCTACGGTTATCGACATGGACATCTATACGGTGCTCCGCACCAGCCCAGGGGACGGCGTCCCGGATTTCCTCGAAGTCAATTTCTTCAATCCAAAACCCGCCGGAACCGCACCAGCCACACTGACCATCCGTGCCGAAGGCGTCGATCTGAGCGAGAACGATTCCGTCAGCCTCAACGGCAACTTTCTCGGTCTTCTTACCCATCAGACGTACAACTTCTGCTGCTTCGACCTGCAACTTGGCCCCGGCGATCTCGGTTTTGGTCAGACCGAAAGCCTGGATTCCTTCTTCGACATCTTCGTCGAACTGAATCCTGGCCTGAACACCCTGCGCATAGATCTCGATCCTGGCAACTGGATCGCCGAGATCGAGACGATCCATATCGAGATCCCCGAACCGACCTCGGTGGCTCTGGCCGGCCTGGCACTACTCGGCCTGGCGGCAAGTCGTCGTCGCAGCTGAATCGCTAGTAGCGGATTCGCGACCAGCGCAGTAGTCGAAGCGCATCCAGGCAACGCAAACCCCGTTGCCTGGAGCATTGCCCGATCTCGGAATTCAGGAATCGCCTCACAATCGCGCTTCATCCCCTGCGCGGACCACGGGGCTTGCGATCACACCTACTTCACGCGAAGAGCGGGCGAAAATAATCGGGTTTTCCAGACGACCACGGGGAAGCGAGCGCGCTGCGTCGCTTCCCGCGCAACGCCACGCCACTGAAGCCTAGCGAACCACCTTGCCTCCAGAAGAGGCTACCCGTTCCAGAACAAATGCTTGCATCTCCTGCGACACGCTCTTGAGCGGGATCGTCATGAACTGTGCTTTCGAAAAGAGCACGAGCCAAAAGTCTTCAAAGCACCAAAGTTCAAGAACTGAAGACCACTTCAAGGAAGAGCTTCCAATGCCGGAACTGACCGTGAAGGATTCACTGTCGGCAATGAACTGGGCCTCGGGTGCACCCATGTCGCGTAATTTTTCGAGCGCATTGCGATAATGAACAAAATAAAGCGCACCCGAAAAACAGAAGCCGAGAGCAGCAACGGTAGCTAGAACGCCAATCTCCCAAGTTCGATTGCCCATTGCCCACAGATAGGCAACATAGGCGGTCAACGCCGTCAGAACCAACGGGAAAGCAAGGCCGACCGTGTGGCGCCAAAAAGCAAAGGTAGCTTGCCTCAACAGCGTCTTATCGTAGGCCAGAGTAGCCCGGTGAATCATGTGGCCCAACGAGGCTGCAGAAAACCCCCGCCCGGACAATTGCGGGGAGATTTTGTGCGGTGATTGAAGTCGCTTGGCGTGCCCATCGTTGATTCAGGAACCATTGTGCAAGCTGAAATTTTCTGGCACACGGCCAATTGCGCAGGACTGAGCTTTTCTACAGCCTGAGCGCAGCGGTGACCAGCCTCGTGCCTTTCTGCGCGAGGTCCGAACGACTGCAGGGAGCGGTGACAACTGCCATGTCAGGGCCTATTGTCACGATGTGCTTGTAGCATGGAATTCAAGAGGTCAGCGAGTTCGCTCGCCTTCATCCCGTAGATGTCTGGCAGTCCAGCTTCCACGCCCGCTAGTGCCGTTGAAAGGCGACGGCTCATAGGTTGCTGGCTGGACACCGATGCGTAATTCCAGCCAACGCGGTCACTGTGACGACGTCCCCCCTGAATTGAGGCGCCTCCGCGGCTTTTCGCACAGGTCGCCTCGAACGAAAGGTTAGCGGGGTAATCGGGCCGCGGCCGCAAATCGTCCCGAAGAAACACGGGGCG